>DATMCL010000032.1:0-8801 GCA_035558375.1 Polyangiaceae bacterium | reverse complement strand
GTGCGCCCCGGCTCGAGCCCCGCTTGAAAGCGCGTGAGCGCCGCGCCGCCCGTGTGCGACGTGCCCTGCCACTGATGGCAGACGGCGCAGCCGATGCCGTCGTCGATGAGCGCGCGATCGCTCAATTTCCCGGCGGGAAGCGGCAGCGTGTTGCCCTCGGTCAGCAGCGTGCCGATCGGGCCGTGGCAGGCGACGCACGCTTCTTTCGGGTCGGGCCCGGGCGCGGCGTGGAGCACGCGCGCGGCGACCTGATTCGTCTGCGCGATCATGATCGGGCTCGTCATCGCGTGCGCGTGCATCGAGTGCTTCCATGCGTCGTAGATGTCTTTGTGGCACCCGGCGCAGGTGGTCGAGGGCTCGAAGCCGCCGAGCGCGGAGCCGCCCACCAGGCTCGGCTCGAGGAAGCGCGCCGGCAGGTCGTACGCGAAGATCACGTGCAGCGGGATCAAGAGCACGAACAAGAGGCCGAGCGGCACGTGCAGCACGCGGAGGCCCTGCAGCCAGCGCACGTAGCCCTCCTGGCGGCGCTCGCGCGAGACGGCTTCGAGGCGCGTCGCTGCCAGCGTGGCGAGCTCGCTGAACGCGGCCTGCTCTTCCGCGGGCAACGACGCCATCGCCTGAGCGAGCTCGGCGGGCGAGGGTGTGCGCGGCATCACCCAGGCTTTGAGCTCACGGAAGCGCGGCGAGGAGCCGGCGGCGATTTTCTCGATCTCGACCGCGCACGCTTCGGCGCGGGCGCGGCTCGCCGCCGCCGAGTAGTTGCCGACGCTCTTGGCCGCGGCAGCCGGCACGACCGCGTAGATGAGCCGCCAGAGGACGCCGCTCCCCACGAGCAGCGCGAGCAGGAGCAAGAGCGCCTTGCCGGTCGAGAACTGGCTCGTGATCGCGCCGTAGCCCGCGTGCGCGAGCGCGAGCACGAGCGCGAGGAGCCCGAGGTAGACGTGCGACCAGAGCCAGGTGGCAAGCGTCGAGCGGCCCAATGGCAGATGTTCCTGCAGCCCGCGCTTGCGGAAGGCGTACACGAACGTCAAAAACGAGAGCAGCACGGCGCCGAGGCCGAGCAGCACGCCGACCGGCGTGTAGCCGCGCACGATCGGCTCGAGGCCCTCGATCGTGGCGAGTCGTCCGCCGTCGAGCAGGAGCACGAACCCCGCGAGCCCGACCGCCGTGCAGGACGCCAGGAAGAGCCAAGGAAAATGGCGCTCGAGCCAGCGGCGCTTGCGCGCGAGACGGATCGACGGGGCGGGGGAAACCATGAGGCTCAGCGCTTCTCGACGAGATCCCCCGGATCGACACGGAAGTTTGCGCCCACGGGACACGCCGTCACGCAGGCGTGGTCGGCGTGGCCCGCGCAGAGGTCGCATTTCACGGCGATGCGCTCCGTCTTCGGATCGATGGCGTCGAGGGCGCGCTCGCGCGTCGCGCCCTTCACCAGGAAATCGAACAGGCTCGGGAAGAAGCCGCGCTTCGGCCGATTCACGGCGTGCATGCTGATGTTGCCGTACGGGCAGCGCTCGGCGCACGCGCCGCAGCCGATGCAGTTGTCCTCCACGATCTGGATCTCGCCGCTCGGCAGCCGGACGATGCCGCTCACGCTGCAGAGCAGGCACGCGGGATCGGCGCAATGCCGGCACGCCGTCGGGAACATGTAGTTCTCGACCTGCAGGCCGCGGAGCTGCAGGCGGCTCGTCCCGTGCCGGCGCTCGCAGGCGTCGATGCAATTGCCGCAGCTCGTGCACAGGTTTTGATCGACGACCAGGACCTCGCGCCCTTTCGCGATGCCTTCCTCGACGAACACGCCGGCTTCGAGCTTCTGGCGCGTGCTGCCGAGCGAGCGCGCCGACGACAGCCGATCGTGGCTCGGAGGGTTCGAGACGCGGCCGATGCCGGACGGCATGGGAGCACCGCTCGGGCGCCCGGCGAGCGCGCTCAGCGGCACGTCGAGCGCGAAGTTCATCGGCCCCACGCCGACCTCCGCCGACCGCGCGAGGCGCTCCGCTTCCGTCGCGCCCGCGTGGAGCTTCGGGTACGCGTCCGGGTAACGCGCGAAGAGCCGGCCGAGGGCTTCGCCGCTCACGCGCACCACTTCGGCGCGTCCGACGGCGTACGCGGCGTAGCGCTGCTCGGGCTCGCGCCCCAAAAGGCCCGCGAGACCGAGCGCATCGCCCTCGCGGAAGTACGTGAGCACGCGCTCGCCCGTCGCGTCGCGCTTCACCGCGCGCAAGAAACCGCTCCGAACGATGAAGAAGTCGCGCGGCGGCTCACCCTCGCGGAACACGGGTTGGCCGGCGGGCGCGAGCTCGAGCCGCGCGTCGGCGAAGAGCTCGAGAATGGCCGCCTCGGGCAGCGTGCCGAGGGCGCCGCTCGGCTTCCGCGCGTGGTTCCAGAGCGCGTGGCGCGCGTACTCGCGATCGATCGTCTCGGCGAAGCTCGGCGCCTGCTCCATCAGGCGCAAGACGGCGAGCTTCGGCGCCTCGAGCACGACGCTCGGCTCGCGCGCCACGGCGCCGTACGGCTCCGGACAATCGCCGAGCACCCCGACCTCGCCGAGGAACGAGCCGGGCCCGAGCCCCACGAGGTAAAAGAGCTCGCCCTTCGGCCCCGTCGAGGTCTGCACGAGCGAGCCGCTCAGCACGATCACGAGGTGCTCGTAAAAGTCCCCGTCGCGGCTCAAGACCTCGTTCGTCTCGAGCCGTCGCAGCGTCGATTTCTGCACGAGCCGCCGCAGAGCCTGGGGCGGCGCGCCGCGGAAGAGCTCGAGCGCGGCGAGCCCTTCGCTCAAGCCGTCGAGCGTGAAGCCGGAGGGCGAGACGCGCTCGCGGGCCTGCAGCAAGAGCTCGTGATTCGGGATCGCGTCCTCGACCTTGAGCTTGTTGAAGAGGACCATCTCGGCACGGTTCAAGTCTGCCGGGCAAGCGGGGACGCACTGCTTGCATTGCGTGCAGGCGCTCAGGAACGAAACGACGTGCGGCGCGTTGATCACGGGCAGGCGCACCGCGCGGTTCAGCTCCGCAATCGTGATCGAGCGCGACTCCGGGATCGGGCAGGCGAGCAAGCAATCGTTGCAGCCGATGCAGGCCGACGACTGCGCCGCGACGCGCTCGGCGAGCTTCTCGGAGTAACTCTTCACCTCGCTCAAGGCACCTCCTCGAAGCGCAGCATCGTCGCGCCGGCGAGCAGCAAAGTCTCGCCGCTACGGAGCTCGACCCACTCTGGCCCGAGCGGGGAGCCACTGCGAAAGCTACCGCCGCCCGAGAGATCGCGCGCGAAGAACACGCCTTGATTGACCGCGAGCTCGAGGTGATGCGGCGCGAGCCCGGCGAGCGACAGCGTCGCGTTGTTCGCGCTCCCCACGAGCGCGCGCTCGTCGAACGTGAGCATTTGCCCGGTACCCGGTCCAGCATCGACGCGCAGGCGTGCGCGCGGCTTCAAGGCCGCCGCAGCGAGCACGCTCCCGCGTGCGAGCACGAGATCCACGCCGCCGACGCGCAGCCACGCACCGGGCGCGAGCGGAGCTTCGACGCCCGGTGGCAACGGCTGGCCCCCGAGCCAGGTGCCGTAGCCGCTCCCGAGATCGCTCACGAAGACTTGCTCACCCGCCTTGCGTAGTCGCGCGTGCTGCGGGGCCACGCTGAGCTCGGCGAGCTCGATGCTCGAGCCCGGCATGCTGCCGATCAGCATGCCTTCGCCACGCAGCGCGAACGACAGTCCCATGCTGCGGCCGGAGCGCACCTCGAGCTCGAGCTCGGCGCTCGTGGCGGGCGCCTGCACGGGCTCGGCGCGCTTGAGCGACGGCGCGCGCAGGACGAGCTCCGCGGGACCGATGCGCAGCGAATCGCCGTCGAAGAGCGCCTCCGAGCTCACGAGCAGGCGGCCGTTCAGGAACGTGCCCGTGCGGCTGCCGGCATCGCGCACGTAGAGCCCCGCTTCGTGCCGCAGGATCTGCGCGTGAAGGCCCGCGACCGCGTCGTGCTCGACGAGCAGGTCCAAGCCTTCGGCGCGGCCGATCGAGAAGATGGGGCGCGCCAGTGGGAACGCGCGCCCCATGCCCTCGAGGCGTGCCTCGAGCGGTGGCAGCAGCACGTCACGCGGCGTGTTCGCCTCGGCGTGAAAGCCGATCGACAGCATGCGCGTGCTCGCGCGCGGGCTCTCGAGCGTCGACGGCCCCTGGCTCGACACGGCGCCGCTCGGCGGAGGGCTCGACGGCACCGCAACCGTGCCGCCCGCGCCGAGCAGACTCGTCCCGCTGAGGAGCGATGTCCCCTTCGCGCCGCCGAGGTTCACGAGTTGCGTGCCGCGGATCTGCTTCGCCTTCACGGCCGTGGTCGGCGCGCGCTTCTGCGCGGGCTTGGCGAAGAGCTCCGCGGTGTGTAGGAACGCCTCGAAATCGAAGCTCGGCTCGAGGAGCTTGTCGTAGACGGAGCTCACGTTGGCGCCCGTGTCGATCAGCCGCTTGTAGTGGCGCCCGGCGCGCCGGACGCGGGCCGCGCGCTCGCCGAGCATCAGCGCTCCCGCCACGCGCCCGCCTTCGACCGCGAGCTTCCGGTACGCGATGGTGCCCGTGCCGCGCGGAAAATCGACCAGGTAGTCGCGCCCGTCGGCGCGCTCGATCTTCCCGAGCCGCGCGAAGTCGAGATCGAAGAGCCGCGTCGCGAAGTAGTGCACGCCCGGCGCGTACTCCCCGCGGCCGCCCGCCATGTTTTCCGCGGCGACGAGCGCTTGGCTGCGCGCGGGCTCCCAAAGCCGGAGCGCTTCCCCCTCGACCCGCGCGACGTCGCCGGCCGCCCACACGTTCGCGACGTTCGTGGCAAGCGTGCGCGACGTGAGCACGGCGCCGTCCTCCCCGAGCGTGATCCCGCTCCCTTTCAAAAACTCCGCGCTCGGCACGACGCCGAGCGCCGCCGCGAGCAAGCCGCACGGCAAGGTCCGCCCCGAGCGCAGCGCAACGGAGGCGAGCATCCCGTCCGGCCCCGGCGTCGCGCGCACGACGGCGTCGCCGAGCAGCACCTCGATGCCCGCCTGCCGCAGGCGCGCGGCGAGCAGATCCGAAGCGACCTCGTCGAGGGCGCCGGGCAAGAGGCGCGGCGCGAGCTCGACGAGCGACACCGCGACGCCGTGCTCGCGCAGCGCGTGCGCCCACTCGAGCCCGAGTGCGCCACCACCGAGCACCACCGCGCGCTCTAGCCGTCGCAACCGCACCTGGTCGATCACCTGCCGCGCGTCTTGAATCGAGCGCAGCGTCATCACGCCGGGCAGGTGAGCGCCCTCGAAGCTCGGCAGCCGCGGCCGCGCGCCCGAAGCGACGAGCAGCGCGTCGTAGGGCGTCGGCGTCGGACTCGCCGTGTCCCAGACGACGGAGCGCGCCGTGTCCACGCCGACCACGCGCCCAAAGACGCGATGAATCCCGAGGCTTTCGTAGAAATCCGGGCTCACGGCCCAGAGCTGATCCTCGCGCAGCTCGCCCAGTAAGTAGTTCGTGAGAGCGGCGCGGTAGTACCCCGGGCTCGGATCATCAGTGAACACGCCGATGCTCGCGGCGGCATCGAGCTCGCGCAGGCGCTCTGCGGCCGCGAGGCCCGCGGCCCCGTCACCGATGATGACGAACCTCCGCCGTGCCATGGAAGGGGGCCATCCTACACCGGCACGCCGTGCCTTGGGCTCATGGGTGTAGTGCCGGCCGAGACGCTCTGATAGGCTCCGCTTCGGAGGCAGTCCTCATGCAGCGAACGGCAAGTCTTCTTCTCCCGACCCTCGTCGCCGCTCTCTTTCTCACGGGGTGTCCCGAGAAGAAGGTGGAGAAGGAGGAGCCCGCGGCGCCGACGGCCGTGGACAAGGCCGCGGAAAAGCCCGCCGCCGACGAGAAGGCCGCCGCAGAGGAAGACCACGGTGGAGAGGATCCGGAGGCACAAGCCGAGGATCCGAAAGCCGACCACAAGGCAGCCCCCAAAAAGAAGAAGGCGGCCGACGAAAAAGACCAGGGCGGCTGGTAGCAGCCGGGGCGCGAGCGCCCTCACGCACATGGTATAGACCGCCCCGTCTCGACGAGCCTCGGGCTCGCCGAAAGGAAGGATTCTGCCGTGTCTGACGCCAGCGTGATGGACAAGATCGTTTCGCTCTGCAAGCGACGGGGCTTCGTGTACCCCGCGAGCGAGATCTACGGCGGTATCAACGGCTTCTGGGACTACGGGCCGCTCGGCGTCCTCCTCAAGAACAACATCCGCGACTCGTGGTGGCGCGCGATGGTCGAATGCCCGCCCATCGGCCCCGACGGCCACCCGATCGAAATGGTCGGTGTCGACACCGCGATCATCCAGCATCCGAAGACCTGGGTCGCGAGCGGCCACGTCGGCGGCTTCGCCGATCCGATGAGCACCTGCCGCCAGTGCAAGAAGCTCTTCCGCTCCGATCACGTGCCCGACATGTTGGGCGAGGCCGAGTGGGTCAAATCCTTCCTCACCGCCCTCGGCGTGAGCGGCCTCGACGCGATGCTCGAAATCACGCGCGCCCTCGGCGAAGGGGACGCCACCGCCGGCACCCTCTCGCGCTGGGCGCGCAAGGACGGCAAGAAGCTCGCGCCCGGCATCGCCCTCGTCCGCAGCTACAACACGACGCTCGACACACTCCGCCAGGCGCTACGCGACGGTGAGCCCGCCGAGCAGCCCACCGTCACGCGCTCCGCGAAGTTTTTGCTCCACGCCATTGCGCGCGCCACCACGCAGGAGCCGCCGATCGTCCCCTGCCCGAATTGCGGCGGCGATCTCACCGAGCCCCGCCAATTCAACCTGATGTTCGAGTCCCACGCCGGCGCCGTGCAGGACGACGCCAGCAAGGTCTACCTCCGCCCCGAAACGGCCCAGGGCATCTTCCTCAACTACAAGAACGTGCTCGACACGACGCGCGTCAAAGTCCCGTTCGGCGTCGCCCAAATCGGCAAAAGCTTCCGCAACGAGGTCACGCCCAGAAACTTCGTCTTCCGCTCGCGCGAGTTCGAGCAAATGGAGATGGAGTGGTTCTGCCACCCGGACGAATCGCGCATGTGGTTCGAATTCTGGAAGGCGGAGCGCATGCGCTGGTGGCGCTCACTCGGCGTGTCCGAGGCGAACCTCCGTTACCGCGACCACGACGCGGACGAGCTCTCGCACTACTCGAAGATGACGGTCGACATCGAGTACCGCTACCCCTTCACGGCGCCCGACTTCGGCGAGCTCGAAGGCATCGCCCACCGCGGCTCCTTCGACCTCACGCAGCACCAGACGCACTCCGGCCAAAAGCTCGACTACTTCGACCAAGATCTGCAGCTCAAGCTCAAGGCCGAGGGCAAGCCCGACGACGAAATCAAAGCCAAAAGCCGCTACATCCCGAACGTCATCGAGCCCGCCGCCGGCCTCACGCGCGCCGTCGCGCTCCTCCTCTGCGAGGGCTACGCCGAAGACGCGTCCCGCGCGAGCCCCGTCTTCCTCAAGTTCGACCCCAAGGTCGCGCCCATCAAGCTCGGCATCTTCCCGCTCGTCAACAAAGACGGCCTCCCCGAAATCGCGGAAAAGCTCTACATGGACCTCCGCACGCGCTTCGCCTGCGAGTTCGACGCCAAACAATCCATCGGCAAGCGCTACGCGCGCATGGACGAAATCGGCACCCCTTTCTGCGTCACCATCGACGGTCAAAGCCTCACCGATCAAACCGTCACCCTCCGCGACCGCGACACCGCCGCCCAAGAGCGCATCCCCCTCGACCGCATCAAAGAGCTCGTCACGAACCGCGTCCTCGGCTGAAAAGCTCTCTCTGCGCGCTTTATTTTTGGGGGGCCGCCTGCACGCGCGGCGCGTCACAGGCTGAAAAGCATTGCCGGTGCACGCAGCGCCGTTCGCGGAGACTTCGACTCTGCTTGGCCAATGCGAGCCGTCTCGCGTCGGGCTCCAGTAGCCATTATTTGCGCGTTGTTTTGAGCACATTGACCATGGTCATGACCCTGGTCATAATAGGTCGTGGCTACTGTCTCCAAGAGCGCGCTCAAGGCGCGAATGCTCGAGTACTTCCGTCGCGTCGAGGAAACGGGAGAGGAGCTCGTCGTCACTGACAACAACGAGCCCGTGCTGCGCATCGCGCCAATTCGCAAGCGTCTGTCGACCCAAAGCTTGTTCGGCGATGTCCGCGGCAAGGTCGTCTATCACGAGGACCCGCTCGCTCCGACGACGGAGGAGTGGTCCGAGACGTGATCGTGCTCGATACGCATGCGCTGCTCTGGTGGGCGCTCGATCCGGACAAGCTATCGAGCGAAGCCCTCCGAGTCGTGACGGAGATGGAACTCCGCGGGGGCTTTGCTAGCTCGATCTCCCTCTGGGAGATCGGGATCAAGGCAAAGCGGGGCAAGCTCGAGCTGCCGATTGGTATCGAGGAGCTGGCACGCCGGATCGAGCGAGGGGGCGTGGTCGAGCTCGTTCCGGTCGACACGGGGACTTGGCTCCGCAGCCTAACCCTCGTGTGGGATCACTCCGATCCCGCGGATCGCGTCATCGCCGCAACGGCGATGATGCGCGGCGTACCCGTGCTCACGAAGGATGCTGCCATGCATTCCTTCCGGGAGCTCGCCTGCGTCTGGTAGGAGTCGCGGGCCATTTTGGGCATTTGTCGATGAAGAGTCGTGGCGCTGCGCAGTCAGGTGGGTGATTCGCCACGGTTCGCTTTTCAGCCTGCGACGCACCTCGCGGCACGGTGGCAAATTACCCCACGTGACGCGCGCTTACGGACCGGGGGCGGTGCGTGTCGAACGCGCGCGGTGTGGCGTGCTATGGGCTCGGCAT
>DATMCL010000031.1:0-7190 GCA_035558375.1 Polyangiaceae bacterium | reverse complement strand
GTTTCGACAACAGCAGGTTCTCCAACAATCGCGCGGGGTGATGCAGCACGACGTCGCCAAGCTGTTATTTGGCCGGATAGCGCAGGCGCAGCAAGCCCGGCTGATGAGCTTGGAACACTTCAGCGTGGACGGCACGCCCCTACGTCTTCGGAACGATCCGTACGGCGCCGCTGACCACCCTGCGCGAGTGGGCCACGTACGCCCTGATTGGAGCCCAATTCACGGGCGCGGACAGCACCTGCCTGCCAAGCTGGCTCGAGGATGACCGTGCCGCGCGGAGCCTCACGGCATACGTGACCGCAATGACCATCACCGCCTCGGTGATTGCAGACGCGTACCTCGTCCTAGGCTGAAACTAGCTCGCGCGCCGTCGGGCGAACGACCATCGAAGCGCGCGGGTAAGATTCGCTCGCCCCGCGCGCCTCTACTCCTTCATCTGGGCGCTGCGCGCATCAAAACCCAGCGGGGGGGCGCCTGCCGGCCTCCCGTGTGAAGTTTCGCGCCTGACGAACGGCCTGTTGTCCGGATAAGCCACGGGAGTGGTGAGGACGGGTATCTCGATGGAGCGGTGGCGCGGCACGGCGAGCCTGCTGCTCTTCGCCGTCGCTTGCAGCTCGGAATCGGCTCCCTCGCACCGCGCTGCGACGGTCGGGGCCGGAGGAACGGCGGGGTCAGCCAATGGTGCTGGCGGGAGTGGCGGCAAAGGCGGAGGTCAGGCGGGGACCGGCGGTGTTGCGGGCAGCGCGACAGGGGGCGAGGCGATGTCGGCGGGTCGCGGTGGTGCAGCGGGTGCCGGTACCGGGATGAGCGGTGGTGCCGGCATGCAGGCGAGCGCTGGGAGAGCTGGAGGTGACGCAGGCTCGGCGCATGCGGGCGGCACGAGCGCCGGTGGCACGGAGTCCGGTGGCGCGGGAGGCACGACCGTGGCGGGCAGGGGCGGCGCTATGCAAGGCGGGCAAGGTGGGGGAAGCGCCGGAGCAAGCGACCTTGGTCCCGTCGGTGCCGACGGCTTCGCGATCCTGGCGCAGCTCGCGAGCGACCTCCGGGAAACGGCGCCGACGACGGTCGGCATCGTGCGCTGGTCGCTGCAGGAGCCGGGCCTCACCGAAGCGCACATCGATTTCGGCCTCGACACCACTTACGGGATGACGGCGCCGGTGGAGCTCGCGAAGGCCGATTACCGGACGGTGCTCGTCGGGATGAAGCCCGCGAAGACGTACCATTTCCGCGTCGTAGCGAGCGACGGCTCGCGCGCGTTCACGAGCGACGATCACACCCTGACCACAGGCGCTCCGACGACGCTCGTCCCCATCGCGTCCTATTCGATCGGGGCCCCCGACAAGCTCGAGAAAGGGTTCCTCATCGGCTCGTTCTGGTTCGGCCCCGCCCAGCACATGGCCTACATCCTCGACCCCGACGGCGACATCGTGTGGTGGTTCGACGATCCGAAGGCGGGCGGCAGAGGCGTCGGTCGTGCGCGGCTCTCCGCGGACGGCCAGGACGTGTGGCTCGTGTCCGACCAAAATAGCGGCGTCGTCCGCCGGGTGAGCCTCGATACGCTCGACTTTCAGTCGTACGACGGGACGAGCGCTTCCCACGACATTGCCGCGGTGAGCGGTGACACCATGGCGTACGTCGACGAGTCCGAGAGCGACTGCAACAGCATCTTCGAGATCGACAAAGCCGGCGTGACGAAGGAGGTCTTCGAGTCCGACGGACTCCTCGGCACCTCGGCCGACGAAGACTGCCACGCCAACTCCGTGCGCTACTCCAAGAAAACCGATCTCTACGCATTCTCGGATCGCGGACGCGACGTTGCCGTCGTCGATCGCTCCGGCGTCATCCGCTGGAAATTGTCGGAAAAGGTGAGTGGCGGACACGACGCCTGGGGCAAGATCCAGCACGGCATTCACTTGCTCGACGACAGCATCCTGATTTTTGCGAACGAAGCCGACGGCGACCGGCAGCACTCGAACGCCATCGAGTACGGCTTCGACGGCAGCGTCGTAAAGAAATTCACGAGCCGCGGCGGCTGCGACTGGTTCGGCGACGTACAGCGCTTGCCGGGGGGCAACACGCTCATCAACTACTCGTGCAGCGGCGTCATCCAAGAAGTCGACGCGAGCGACAACGTGGTGCTCGAGATCAAAGCTTCCGCCGACGGCGGCGGAAGCTGGTTCGGCTACTCCGAGTTTCGCCGCAGCCTCTACGGCGCGCCCGACGACATTCAGCCGTGAAGGCGTCGCTACGGCTCAGGGCCAAAGCGCGGACCGGCATCGTGAAGATTTCCCTAACGGCCCGTGCCAATCCTGTGTCTTCCGCGGCAGCAGCGAAGCGCTAAGCTTTCACTCGCCGCCCCGAACAAAAGCGGGAGTGAAGATCATGGAACACGTGACTTTGAACAACGGCGTGAAGATGCCTCTGCTCGGATTCGGCGTCTTCCAGGTCACCGACCTCGCCGAGTGCCAGCGAAGCGTTGAAGACGCGCTCGGCGTCGGCTACCGACTCCTCGACACCGCCGCCTCCTACCAGAACGAAGAAGCCGTCGGGAAGGCAATCCGAGCGAGCGACGTCCCGCGCGAACAAATCTTCGTGACCACCAAGCTGTGGGTCGAAGACGCCGGGTACGAGAAGACGAAGCGCGCGTTCGACCGCTCGATGAAGCGGCTCGCGCTCGACGTCCTCGATCTGTGGCTCATTCACCAGCCGTATGGCGATGTGTTTGGGTCTTGGCGCGCGATGCAGGAGGGAGTGCAGCATGAATCATGGGGCCCGTTCGCCGAAGGCAAGAACGGAATCTTCCAGAACCCACTACTTCGCACGATTGGAGAAAAGCACGGCAAGTCGATCGCACAGGTGATCGTCCGCTGGCTGGTCCAGCGGGGGATAGTGGCCATCCCGAAATCGGTGCGTAAGGAGCGGATGGCCGAGAACTTCGCCGTGTTCGACTTCACGCTGAGCGACGCAGAGATGCAAGCGTTCGACGGGCTCGACAGCAAGACGAGCAGCTTCTTCGATCACCGCGATCCGAACATGGTGAAGCGGATCAGTGAGCGGACCGGCATCACCTGATAGCGCAACGCAGCGGACGGCCTACCGGTCCACCCGGAACGAGGCCTTCTTCGTTTTGCCGCACCCGCGGCGGTGGCCGCACCTCGCCGCATCGCGGGCAATATGGTAAATGGTCTGGATGGTTGCCTTTTCGCGAGAACAAGCCCGCGCCTTTCAGCGTCGCTGGCAGCTCGTCGAAGAGCGAGAACGCGCAGAGCAGCAGGCTTCGACCATGGAGCAAAAGCTCGATGAGCTCGAGCGCCTGATGCTCTCCATTGGGGATTTCGGTTGGGACGAAGCGCTCGACGACGACGCCCCGGTCCGCGAGCGTTGGGCGACTTTGCGCGCGAAATGCCCCCCGGCGAGCGCGGCACGCTGACGGCCGATGGCTCCGGCACGCGTTCCTGGCCCGCTGCTCCAGGCACTTGCAGCGGTGACCGCATGGCTCCGGCAAGCCGATGTGCCGGCCGCGGTGATTGGCGGCGTTGCTGCGTCACTTCTGGGGCGTCCGCGAGTCACCAAGGACGTCGACCTCGTAGCATTGGCTGACGACAGCGACGTGCCGCGGCTGCTCTCGCTCGGCAAGCAGCACGGCGTGACAGCCCGTGCCGCGGACGCCGTCGAATTTGCCAAGGTCTCTCGTGTCCTACTGCTCCGGCATGAGCCTAGCGGGATCGAAATCGACGTCTCCCTTGCAACGCTGCCTTTCGAGCGAGAGGTGATCGAAAGAGCTGCCGAACGCACTGTCCGGGGCGTTACGTTTCGTCTAGCTTCGGCAGAAGACATCGTCGTGATGAAGGCCATCGCGCTCCGTCCGCGCGACGTGGCGGACATCGAAGCCCTCCTCGAGACGCACCCACACCTCGACGTCGAACGCATCCGCTCTCTTCTCCGCTCCTTCACGGACGCGCTCGAATCCGACGATTTCGCGGGAGAGTTCGAACGCCTGTTGGCGCACCAGCGTCGACGCAAATAGCCGCGCTGCTCACTCTAACCCTCGACCCACGCCCGCGGCCGCCTACGTCGCCCGCGGCGACTTCACGCCCTTCGCGCTGCTCACCGACAAAAAGAAACGCCCTCCGAGGGAGGGCGTTGTCCACGTGTAGTTGCGCTAGGGCGATACCCAGCGTGGGCAGCGGGGACTTCGGTGGCGATTGAGGTGCGGGTGGCGTAGCCGCCAGGGCGCCCCGCTTTCGTGACAATAAAGCTGCAAAGTGGGATGGTTGGGGCATGGCGAGTCCCAGTGAATCGCAGGCGGCACCTTCGGGAGCGGGGGTGCCGGTGTCAGCACCGCGACGGGTCGCCCAGGCGGCTCCTGACTTGGCGCAGGAGCTCCTCCAGGCGATGACAGACTTCGAGCTCGGGGACTACATCGAGCTGACCGTGGAGCAGCTCGATCACTGCGCAGCGACGGGGGAGTCGCCGTGGCCCGACGAGTCGCGCAGCTAAGCACGACATTTCGGCGCAGCGTCATCGAGCTGGGCTTGGCGCCCGGCACGCCGGGCTTCCGGGCGGTGTTCGCGACGGTACTGATCGGCACCTCCGCGCTCGGGATTTCTACGCAGGCCTGGGCCGAGCCGCTCCGCCTCGAGGAGCCGGTCGCGCCGGCCTGCGTCGCCGTTGCTCGGACACTCGGGCCGCGCATCGAACGCACCCTCGGCGGCTCCCTACCGAGCGAGCTCGAAGCGTCGGTGGCAATCGACGCGTTCGGAGCGGGCTATCGACTGACCATCGCCTTACGCGACGCCGTCGAAGCGCGGGGGATGACGGTGATCGAAGCGCCGACGTGCGACGAGGCAGTGGACGCTGCGGCCGTCGTGCTCGCGCTGGCGTTCGCAGACTCCACGCCTTCGGGCCCCCCGCGAGAGGCTGCTTCGTTCGGCTCGCCCGCGGAACCCGTGCCGACGGCGCCCAGCGCTCCGCCGCCCGTGCGCGCCGACCGGCGGGTTGCCCTCGACCACCTGCCTCCCACAGACTCCGACCGCGCAACGCGGCTCACGTTCGCGACCGGAGTCGATGCAGGCACGCTTCCACACTCGACACTGACGCTTGCGGGCGCCGTCGCACGCTCGTTCGGCGGCCTCGAGCTCGCTGCCGTCGTGCGCTACGGGTTGCCGACCGTCGATGAAACGATCGAAACCGGCTTTTCGGAGTCGCAAAGACACGACTTCGGCGGCCTCGAGCTGCGCGCCTGCCATGGTGTGGGTCACGCCGTCCGCGTTTCAGCCTGTGCCGGAACGGAGGTCGGGGCTGTCCGCGCGAGCAGCTCGCTCCTACGCGAGGGCCGCGCCGACCTCGACGCAGACCACATCTCGCCCCGCCTTTCGGGATCACTGGTTGCGCTTGTTGCGCACCGTGGCGGGCTCATCGAGCCCGGGCTCGAGCTCGGGGGTGCCGCTGTCGCCCTCGGCCGCGAAGCGGGGGCTCCCTGGCTCGTCGTTCGCGTCGCCGCGACCGCCGCCTTCGCTTTCTGACACGGATTGTCAGCTCTGCCGCCATGATTGCGTCGATGGTCGATCCCGACGCCACGACCGGCGGGTCGCTGCTCACGGGTGACGCTCACGTCGGCAGCCTGGAAGCGCCGGCAATTCCAGCATTTCGTGCCATTTACACGGAATTCTTCCGCGCGATGTGGCGCACGCTGCGCCGGTTGGGCGTCGAGCACGCGCAGCTCGACGATGCCGTTCAGGACGTTTTCATCGTGGTGCATCGACGACTCCCGGAATTCGACGGGCGCTCGCTGCGTGGCTGGCTCTACGCGATCGCCGTGCGTGTCGCGAGCGACCATCGGCGGGGCGCTGCCCAACGCCGCACGGCCCCACTGCCGGAGACGCTCGTCGATCCGAGACCCGATCCGGCACGTGCAAGCGAACTCGGAGAATCGGTGCGGCTTCTCCACGAGCTACTCGGGGAGCTCGACGAACCGAAGCGCACCGTGTTCGTTCTCGGCGAGCTCGACGAGCTCAGCGTGCCAGAAATCGCCGAAGCGCTCGGCGAAAACCCCAATACCGTGGCATCGCGCCTGCGCGCCGCGCGCGCTCGCTTCGACGAAGCGTTCCGGCGACACCGCGCCCGCACGCAATGGAGCCAGCGATGAGCCCAGAAACGCGCGATTTTTTGGCCGCCGTACGCGGATCGGAAGATCCGAATCCGGACGACGAGAGTCGGGTGCTTGCAGCCGTCCAGGCGACGATCGCGGGGGTCTCGACGAGCCCCGCGACGAGGAGCGTGCCGGCGACGAGGGGCGTCGTTTCCGGAACCGCCTCCGGACTCAAAGTTCTTGGGGCGCTGCTCGGCGTCTTCGTGGGGGCGGCGCTCGTCGCGTCCGCGGTTGCGCCCAGTCCCGCCGAGCCAACGGGCGTCTCCTTGCCGAAGCATGCCCCGGTCGCGAACGCGCCCGGGCGTGCGAGCGCCCCAACCCTGCGGAGCACGGCGCCCCCACCGAACGCTTCAGCGTCGCGCGAAGTGCCCCCGCCGAACGCTCCACGGGCATCGAGACGGGTAACGCCGAGCACGGCGGGCGAGCCAGGAGCACGGGCCGAGCCCTCCAGTTCCGTGAGCTTGCGCGAGGAGATTGCGCTGCTTGCCGTCGTGCAGTCGGCGCTCGAACGCGGGGACGGAGCCGAAGCCCTGCGGCGGCTGGATGGGCACGCTACGAGCGACCGACAATTCGTCGCCGAACGACGAGCGGCTCGCATCGCTGCCCTGTGCCTGCTCCGGCGCGTGCCCGAGGCGCGGCAGCTCGCGGCCGTTTTTTTCCGCGAGAACTCGGGCTCGGTCCAGCGCACGGCCGTGGAGCATTCCTGCGCCGCGACGAAAACGAACCCCGAACGCTGATTTCGACACCGAAAACGCCTCGAGGTCCCATGTTCCCGGTCGAACCAAGGAGACTGCATGAACGCGCGTGCTCACGTCGGCTTCGGGTGTGTCGTGCTCGTCCTCGCGGGCTGCTCGGATCCGCACGAAAATTCGGGACCGTCGCACGAGCCGGGCGTTCCGAGGGCGGTCCGGGAGCTGATCGACGACGCGGTAGCGAACGGCTTTTCGGGTGCGCTCCTGGTCACGGCCGACGGCGAGCGGCTGACCCCCGAGGCGCATGGTCTCGCCGACCGTGATAGCGCCACGGCAAACACGCCGAA
>DATMCL010000030.1:0-4490 GCA_035558375.1 Polyangiaceae bacterium | reverse complement strand
TGCCGTTGCTTGGCGCCGCACGGCCCGCCGCTGCGGCACAACCGCGCTCCCACGAGCTCGAGCACGTCGACGCGCGCTTCCTCGCCTTCGAGCTTGGCGGCTCCGTCGTGTTTTCGAGCGTGCTCCTGCTCGCGGCTCCTCCGACGCCGACCGCGTGCAAGTGGTGCACCAGCAACGGCTTCGACGAGGCCTTCCGCGACCTCCTGCGCGCCGACGACCCGCGCGCGCCCGCCGGGCTCAGCCACGCGCTCTCCATGGGCGCCGCGCCGGCACTCGCACTCGGCGCGCTCATACCTCCGGCGCTGATGACGGCCGGCGGACGCGAAGCACTGGAGAACGTCGTCATGGCGTTCGACGCCGTCACCGTCACCTTCGGCATCACTCAATTCACGAAGCACGTCGTCGCGCGCGCGCGACCGGCCGAGGTTCACGGCGTCTACCCCGCCACCGAGTACGCGAACATCGAGGCGCAGCGCTTCCAATCGTTCTTCTCCGGCGACACGTCGCTCGCGTTCTCGCTCGCCTCGACGGCGACCACGATCTCGTTTCTGCGCGGCTACTCCGTCGCGCCGTACGTCCTCGGGATGGGCTCGGTGATCGCGTTCGGCACGGCGGGGCTACGGATTGCCGCCGACATGCACTGGGCGACCGACGTGCTCACCGGCGCCGCCGTCGGCACCGCCGTGGGCTTCGGCATGCCGTACTTCCTTCACGCCCGCACGGGCGGCGCTACGAAGGGCGAGCTCATGCTCGTTCCGCGCGTCGGTGCGGGCGAAGCGGGCGTAACCGCCTTCGGGACGTTCTGAGTCACGCGCACCTCGGCTCTCGGGCCAGCTCGTAAGCTATCGAAACTACAGCTGTTTCGGCCGAGCGCCGCGGCGTCTTCGATGACGTGTGAGCGACAACTTGGAAACGTTGCCACTACACTCCCGGGCTCACCGTGCAAGGAGTCCACGAGGCGCAAAGCGACGCGCCCACCGTTGCCGGTGGTGTTGCGACGCCTGCGGTCTCCACGCGGACCCTGCGCCGCGACTGGCTCGCGCTCTGGCCGCACGTGCGCTTGCCGATCGGCTTGGTCGCGCTGCTCACGCTGCCGTTCGTGTCCGTAGCCTTGGATCTCGGCCGGCGCAGCGATCGGGTGCTCGCGTTCGAGGGCGACTACCGTCTCACGTACCTCGCGGCGCTGCTCGAGAGCCTCGTCGTTTGGAGCGCGCTCCTTTACGCCGGGTCGCGCACGCGAGGCGTGACGCGCCACGTTTCCGCCGTGCTCTTCGTGGCGTTCGGCACCTTCGCGATCGGCGGGCAGACCTACTTCTTCCAGCAGTACGGCGCCTACCTGAATAAGGACGTCTCCATCTTCGCGGCGAACTTTCGCGAGAGCGTCGTCAACCAGCTCTTCGCGGATTTCTCGAACTACCTCCGCGCCAAGCTCCCGATCCTAGCGCTCACGCTCGGCCTGATCTGGCTTGGCCGCCGCACGCTCCGCCCCACGCGGTGGCCGTCGCTCGTCGCTGCCATCGTCGCGCCGCTCCTCGTCGTGGGTAGCTTCTTCATTCCCACCCAACACCGGCACGTGCAGGCCTCGACGCCCGACGTGCTCTACCTGAACTCGATTGGCGGCCTGCTCCTCACGCAGTTCGGCTTCACGGAGCAGAGCAACCAGCTTCGCCCCCGCCTGCGCGAGTCGATGCCCGTGCCGAAGCTCGCGGTCGCTCCCGGCACTCCGAAGCGCAACGTCGTGTTCGTGATCCTCGAGAGCGTGCGCGCCGCGGCGACCTGCATCGAGCACGACCCGGAATGCCAGCGAACCGGAGCGACGAACGTGGCGTTCCCGAATCGCTTCCCGTTCACCAACATGCGCTCGATGGACTCCTGCACCGCGATCTCGCTCTCGGTGCTGTGGTCCGGCCTCCACTCGACCGAATCACGCGAGCGCATGCACACCTGGCCGCTCATTTTCGACTACGCGAAGGCGGCCGGCTACGACACCGCGTACTGGACCAGCCAGAACATGCTGTTCGGCAACGTGCGCCTGTGGGTCAAGAACCTCGGCGTGCGAAAGTTCGTGAGCGCGACCGATCTCGACCCCACCTCCGACCTCGACATGGGTGCGCCCGAGCGTTACCTCGCCGAGCGCGTGAACGCCGAGATCGACGAGCTGCGCGAGCCGTTCATGGCCGTGATCCAGACTTCGAACGTCCACTACCCGTATTACATCGATCCGAACGGACCCCAGCCGTTTCAGCCCTCGACCACCAGCAAAGCGCCCGACGAGAACACTGCGTTCCTGAACTACTACCAGAACTCGGTCTTTCAGCAGGACCAGCACGTCGCGAAGATGCTCCGCCACCTGCGCGAGACGGAAGCCGGCAAGCACACCGTCATCGTCTACACGAGCGACCACGGCGAGGCATTCCGCGAGCACGGCCAGATGGGCCACACCTTCAGCATCTTCGAGGAAGAGACGCACGTCCCGATGTGGATCGACGCGCCGCCCGGCACCCTCACGGAGGAAGAAGAGCGAAACCTCCGCGCCAAGCGCGACGCGTACCTCTTCCACATCGATCTCGCCCCCACGATCCTCGACCTGCTCGGCGTCGGTAACGACGGTGGCATCGACGAATACAAGGCCGGCATGCATGGCCACAGCTTGCTGCGCCCCGCGCTCACCGAAGAGGTCGTCCCGATGACGAACTGCGGCGGTGTCTGGAGCTGCGCGTTCGAGAACTGGGGCGTGATGCAGAAGAATCTGAAGCTCGAAGCGCGCTCCTGGGATCCCGGCTGGAAGTGCTACGACGTCGAAGCGGATCCCGACGAGCGCATCGACCTCGGCCCGGAAGCGTGCGGCGGGCTCCTTGGCGCCGCGATGAGCACGTACGGGCGCTTGCCGGGGCAGGGCGTGCCGAAGAAGAACTGAGCGGGGGGGCGGGCTAGGGTGTCGTCTGGCACTCGATGTGCACGAAGTACTGCGCGTAGCTCGGCGTGAGTCGGATGTTCTGGCGCTCGGAAGCCTTGCAGTTTTTCACGGTGCTCGGGTCGCCAACGCCCACGTCGGGCTCGACGTAGCAAAAGCCGGGCACATCGAGCGCGTCATCGACGATCCCCGCCTGGCACCGCGCGAGGTCGTCGCCCGAGAGCTGAAGTAGCTCGCAGAAGCAGACGTTTTCGCAGCACGCGTTCGGGCAATATCCGCTGTCCAACAAATATTTTCGCACGTTCGCGGTATCGATGCTCCCGATCGGGCGGTAGTTCGGAAGATCACAAGCGCAAGCGCCGGCTTCCTCGGGGAGGACGACGAACATGCGGCACGGAATCGTTCCGAAATCCGGGCTCGATGGGTCGGTGACGGGATCGAGCGAGCGCGGAAAGCACTTCACGCTGAGCGCCGCGCTCGTCTGCGCCGGACAGCTCCCGCCTTCCGGCTCGAGCGGCGTCGAGCCACAGCCCGCAACGGCGCCCAACGCCGCCGCCACCAACACCGAGCGCAGGCACGACACCTTGCCATTCTAGCGCATCGTGCGCGAAGTCGGCCCGGTTCCGACCGCCAACTCAGTTGCCCTTCGAGCCGAGCTCCGCGAGCCGCCGCTCGAGATACCGCCGCTCCGGCTCCGCGCGACACAGCTCGAGTGCGCGCGTGTAGTCACGTCGGGCCTCTGGCACGCGCCCGAGGCGCCGCTCGAGATCCGCGCGCGCCGCATGGAACAGGTGGTGGCCTGCGAGCTCCGGCTCTTCCGCGATTTCGCCCAGCAACGCGAGTCCCCGTTCTGCACCTTCGTGCATCGCGACCGCCACGGCCCGATTCAAAAGCACGACCGGGGTCGGCACGAGCCGCGCGAGCTCACGGTAGAGCAGCGCAATTTGAGCCCAATCGGTGTCTTCCGCGCGCGCCGCCTCCGCATGCAGCGCCGCAATCGCCGCCTGAATCCCATACGGCGTCGCCCCGCCACGCCTGAGCGCCTGCGTCACGCGCGCGAGCCCTTCCTCGATCTCCCGTTGGTCCCAGAGCGAGCGATCCTGATCCTCGAGCAGCACGAGGTTCCCCTCCGCGTCGAGCCGTGCGTCGCGCCGCGCATCGTGGAGCAGCATCAACGCCACGAGGGCCGTCGGCTCCGAATGATTGGGCACCAGCGACTCGAGCAGTCGTCCAATGCGAATCGCTTCGCTACAAAGCTCGCGCCTCACGAGCTCGTCGCCGGCCGTCGCCGCGTAGCCCTCGTTGAACACGAGGTACACGACGCTCATCACGGCCTCGAGCCGCTCGGCAAGCTCGGCGCGCCCCGGCACGACGTACGGGATCTTCGCGACGCGGATCTTGTTCTGCGCCCGCACGAGCCGTTGCGCCATCGTCTTCGGCGGGGCCAGAAACGCGCGCGCAATCTCGTCCGTCGTGAGCCCGCACAGCGCACGCAGCGTGAGCGCCACCTGCGCCTCGAGGGCGAGCGCCGGGTGACAACACGTAAAGATGAGCCGCAAGAGGTCGTCCCCGACGG
>DATMCL010000029.1:0-17643 GCA_035558375.1 Polyangiaceae bacterium | reverse complement strand
CGGTGCGCTCGGCGCGTTGTCGTCGTCGCTAAACGCCGCCCTCGCCGCCGGCGCCGCCGTTGGTCGTGTTCCCGGTGCCGCCCGTCCCGGCGTTGCCCGCTTTGCCGCCTGCTCCGCCTCCGGCTTTGCCCCCGTTGCCCGAGCTGCCGCCTCTACCGCTGAACCCGCCGAAGCCGACGCCGCCGCGTCCGGCCGAACCGCCCTTGCCGGCGCTCCCGCCGCTCCCCGCCTTGCCCGCGCTGCCTCCCGTGCCGGAGCTACCGCTTGTGCCCGCGCTGCCACCCTTGCCGGCGCTTCCGCTGCTACCGCCGGCCCCCGGGTCGTCGCCGCCCATGCCGCTGGTCGCATCCGTGCCGCCGGTGCCGCCCGTGGTCGCGGAGCCTGAGCTGCCGCCGGTGCCGCCGCTCGCACTCGAGGAGCCGCTCGAGCCGGCGCTGCTCGCGCCAGCCTTACCCGCGGCGCCGGACGTCGATGACCCACCGCTCGCGCCGGACCCCGGGGTGTCGGGATGCGTATCCGGAAGCGAGTCGCACGCGGCGATGACGCCGAGGATCAGCGCAACGACACCGGTGCTTCGGCCGAGGGGAAACGTCAGCATGCCCGAGGGACCGATGGTAACGAGGATGCTCCGCTCGGGCAACGCTTTCGAGCGCGGGCGACGGTTTCGCACGCCTCTCGTGTCGCCGTCGTGCCTGGCCCGCAGCAGAGTGGTTACTGGCTCGCCGCACCCTCTGCGCGCGCACGCGCCCGATACTCTGCGTAACGAGTGAGCAGCGCGCCGTAGATCCAGTTGCCGAGGCGGTCGGCTCCGACGCCCGTCGGATGAGTGAGATCGGCCTGACCGAGCCCGCGCTTCACCCAATTCGGCATCGAGCCCTGCCCGCCCATCGCGCGGTACGTGTCGTAGAACGCGCATCCCATCTCGAGAGCGACGCGGCGTTGCTCCTCCACGAGCGTCGGGATGTAGCGCACGCTCACGATCTCGTCGTCGCGCTTCGTCGCGCGATCCATGGCGCCGATCACGAGGCAGCTCGACTCCGGTAGCGCGCGCTTGGTTTGCGCGAGGACGGCCTGCATCGTGGAATGAAAATCGGCCATCGACGGCGCGTCGCCGCTCTCGTTCGCGCCGAACTCGTACACGACGAGGTCGTGCTTTCGGAAGCGGAGCTGCTCCGCGAAATGCGCGTCGTCCTGCTTGTCGAGAAAGCGAATGCGCCCGCCCTGCACGCCGAGCGCGTCGAGGACGACCCCCGGGCCCTTCCGCTCGAGCACGATGCCGAACAGGCGACTCTCGCCCGCGATGGTTTGGAGCTCGAGCTCATGGGGGCCGTCGGGAACCTCGAGCTCGTGGAAGCGCGCGCGGAGCTCGGCACCCCGCGTGTCGATGGTGTCCCGGTCGACGCCGTCCACACGCAACTGGAAGCGTCCGCCCGTGGGGCCCTCCGCGTACGCGACGACGAAGCGCGAGACGCTGCGACCGAGCGTGCCGGTCTTCGCCGTGCCCACGCGTGCGAGCACGTTCACCGGCGCCCGAAAGGAGACGCCCCCGAGGCCGTACCAGCCGTCTTCCGCGTACGGTCCCGCGAGGCCGCTCATGCGGAAGCCGCCCGTGGCGTAGCGGTCGATGTCCCAGTGAAAATAGGCTGGCCACGCGTTCGCGACGAGCACGAAGCCGTGCCCGGCGTCGCCGAAGCGGCGCTGCAGCGCGCGCCTGAGCGTGCCCGAGACGTAGTCGCTCACGATGAGCGAATCGCCGAAATGGGCGATCCGCACCACGCGCCCCGGCTCCTGGTCGTCGGCGCGCGACAGCGCCTGGAAGAACGCGTCGAGCGCGTGGTCGCTCGGATCGACGACCGGCAGGGGCGGCGCGTCCTTGCCGCCCGGCAGCTCCTCGCTCTCGACGGCGGCGATCGGCCCCCGCGCGTGGGTGCTCGGGCCATCGGGCGCGCCGACGTTCTGCGTCTCGCCGGCGAGCAGCGCGGAGCCCACGCTCGCGCTCGGCAGCGGAGCGAGCGCCGCGGGTGACAAGCGCGCCGGGCGAGTCCCGAACAGCCGGAGCCGCGCGAGGCCCGGCACGAGCTCGAGCGCGAGTGCGAGCACGCACACGATCGCCACGGCGCCCACCGGACGCGAGACGAGGACGTCGCGGACGCGAGCCGGCGGCGGATCGTGCGCGGTCACTCGTCGTCGAACGGGTTCTTGCGTACGAGCGTGCCGCTGCCCTTCTCGGGCTTCGGCGCGGGCGTCGGCTTGGGCGCCGCCGTGGCGGGCTTGGGCGGCGCAGCCTTCGGCGCTGGTGCGTGCGTGGTCGGCACCGCGGGTGCGGCGGCCACTGTCGGCGCGGGCGGGGGAGGAGCCGGCGCTCGCTCGATCGTCATGTCGTCGCTCGGGAGGTCCGCGACGTTCACGGCCGGGCGCTGCATCGCCTCGATCTCGTCGGCAGCGCGCTTGCGGCGCGCGGGGTCGACGCTCGGGGAGCTCGCGATGCGATCGAGCGCGCTGCGCTTCTCCGTGGCGTCCTGCATCGCGACGGCCTTGTCGAAGAGCGCGTCGGCCCAGGCGTCCTGGATGGCCTTGAATTCCTGGGATTGGCGCAGGTTCGAGCCCTCGGGGATGCTGCTCACCTTTTGCATCGCCGCTTCCCAATCGCCCTTGGCGAGCAGCGTGCGCGCGTCCTTCATGATCTGCGCGAGGCGATCGGCCGCTCCAGGTTGCGCGATCGGCGCGGGTGGCGCTTCGGAGCCGCGGAGGGCGAGGCCGAGCACGACCGCGACGGTCGCGACGAGCATTCCGATCGCCACCTTCACCGAGGTGGACATCCGGTGCGGCGGCACGCTCGGCGAGGGACGCAGCGGCTCCTCGGCGCCCGCGATGTAGATCTCGCCCGCCGGTAGATACTTGAGGAAGACGTCGCCGAGCTCGATCACGTCGCGTCCGTCGAGCAGCGTGCTCGGCATCTCGGCGCCGTTCACGCGGACGCCGTTGGCGCTGCCGAGATCCACGAACTCGTAGCGTCCCTCGCTCACCTTGCGGATTTCCGCGTGAACGCGGCTGACGGAGGGGTGATTGATGCTGATGTCGCACTCCTCGCCGCGGCCGAGCACCATGCGATCCGCGTTGAGCACGAATTCCTGGCCCGCGCCGGGGCCCGCCATCAGCACCAAGCGATCGGCCTGCGTGTTGATACCAGGGCGGCCGGGGAGCGTGAGCACGCCGTCGGTCCGCCCGGTCCCCACGGCGTCGTCTTCGATGCTGAGGCGATAGTCGCCGAGTTGGATCAGATCGCCGTGCTGCAGCGCCTGCATGTCGACGACGCGCGCGCCGTTCACGTAGCAGCCGTTGTAGCTGCCGAGATCTTGGAGCCGCCAGGCGTCGGATTGCTTCAGCATCCGCGCGTGATGGCGCGAGATGTTGCGCTCGGTGAGGCGCACCGCGTTACCCTCGTCGCGGCCGATCGTGTACTCGTCACGGACGAAGTGAACGACGACGGGCTTCGTGCCCTGGTCATCCTGGATCGTCAGCTTCCACATCGGGTCGGGGCCACAGGTTATACCAGGCCCCCCTGCCAGCCGAAGAGAGCATCGTGGACCACGGGCCGGATCGCCCGGATCCGCAGGTTCTCGCGGCTCGGGCTGACGCGATTCGATAAGAGGACGCTCACGCGCTCGGCTTCGGGGTCGCACCACAGGCTCGTGCCCGTAAACCCCAGGTGTCCGAACGTCGCCGCGCTCGCGAGCGCGCCGGCCGCCGACGCTGGGCCCGACTTGCCGTCGAACCCGGCGCGCAGGCTGCCGCCGGGTCGTTCCGCCACGAGTGGGGCGAGCTCGGCTCGGGTCATGAGGCTTCCCGCCCGACCCGCGAGGGCGTCGAGCAGGGCCGTCCCGAACCGGACCACGGCTTCGGCCGTTCCGAAGAGGCCCGCCTGCCCGGCGAGCCCGTGCCCCGCGAGCGCCCACGCGTTCTCGTCGTGCACCGCGCCGCGGATGCTTCCGCCTCGAAACGCCATCGTCTCCGTCGGCAGCACGCGCTCGAGGAAGTCCGGGCTCGCGGCGAGCCAGCGCCGCGCCGAATGCACGTCCAGCCCGAGCGGCGTCGCGACCTCGCGCCCGACGAGCTCGTCGAGCTCCAGGCCGGTTGCCCGCTCGAGCGCCGCCCCGGCGAGCACGTAACCAAGATCACTATAGAGGGGGGCAAAGCCTTGCGCGGGCGGTGTGCCCGGAGCGTCCGGCCGGCGTGCCATCGCGGCCTCGTAGAGCGCCCGCTCGCGCGAGAAGGGGCGGCGGGCAACCAGCGGCGCGAAGAGCGCGCGGTGCGCGTCGAGCCCAGCTCGGTGGGAGAGGAGGAGCAGGAGCGACGCATCTCCGGTCGGCGTGTCCAAAAGCTCCGGCAGGAGCGAGCCGAGCGTCGCGTCGAGCGTGGGGCCGCCGCGCGCCGCCAGACGGGCCGCGGTCGTCGCGACGAAGGACTTGGTGACCGAGGCGAGGTCGAAGACGGGCTCGCGCGGCACGCTGGCCGCGGTGCCTGCAATGCCGCTGGAAATCACCCAGCCCTCGCCCGTACGGCGCGCGCTGGCGACGGCCGCGCCAGGGGCCGCGCCGCTCGTCACGACCATTTCCGCGACGCGATCGAGCTCCGTGCTCCTCATGAGAGGACCCGCGTCTTTTGACCCCGGAACGCCGAGGCCGGTATCCTAGTCTTGGCTCGTCGTCTCCCGACGAGCACCGGCATGGCAGAGTTCACCTGGGAAGCCCGTGGCAGGACCGGCGAGGTCCGGCGCGGTGTCATGGAGGCGGACAACGAGGAGACCGTCAACCAGCGGCTCCGCCAGCAGCAGCTCGCCCCGGTTCGCGTCGCGAAAAAGCGGAGCCTCGCCGACTTCTCGTTCGGCTCGCCCGTCCAGACCCGAGATCTCGTCACCTTCACGCGCCTGTTCGCGACCATGATCGACGCAGGCCTGCCGCTCGTCCAGTGCCTCGACATCCTGAGCAGCCAGCAGACGAACAAGAAGTTTGGCGCCGTGCTGAAGGAGGTCCAGAACTCCGTCGAGGGCGGCGCGTCGTTCAGCGAGGCCTTGAGGCGCCACCCGAAGGTCTTCGATGAGCTCTTCGTGAACTTGGTCGCGGCAGGCGAGACGGGCGGCATCCTCGACAGCATCATGACCCGCCTCTCGGTCTACCTCGAGAAGCGGCAGAAGCTCATCCGGCAGGTGCGCGGCGCGATGGTCTACCCGTCCATCGTGATCGTGATCGCCGGCGGCGTGATGACGGTGCTCCTCACCTTCGTCATCCCCGCCTTCGAGAACATGTTCAAGGACTTCGGCGGCGGCAAGGACGCGCTGCCGTGGATCACGCGCTTCATCATCTCGCTGTCGCGCGGGTTCGTCTCGGCGCTGCCCGTCCTGATCGTGCTCGGCGCCGCGTTCGCGTTCGGGATTGGCTGGATCTATCGGCAGCCGCGCGGCAAGCGCTTCTTCCACAAGATGTTCCTCACGCTGCCGGTGATGGGACCGGTGCTCCGGAAGATCGCTGTCGCTCGCTTCACGCGCACGCTCGGCACGCTCCTGCAGTCGGGCGTTCCGATCCTCGACGCCCTCGACATCTGCGCGCGCACGGCCGGGAACGTCATCATCGAGGAAGGGATCACGAACGTTCGCCAGGCGATCAGCGAGGGCAAGAACATGGCCGAGCCGCTCGCCGCGACCCAGATCTTCCCCGACATGGTCGTGCAGATGATCGCGGTCGGCGAGCAGACGGGCGCGCTCGATCAGATGCTGAACAAAGTCGCCGACTTCTACGAGGAAGAGACCGACATCGCGGTTGCCGCGATGACGAGCGCGATCGAGCCCATCCTGATGGTGGGTGTCGGTGGCATGGTCGGCGTCGTGCTGATCGCGATGTACCTGCCGATCTTCTCGCTGGCCGGCAACATCAAAGCCGAATAGCCCCGCGTCAGGAGCTCGCTGATGCGCATCTCGCTCGGCCTTCCGGACATGGTGCAGTCCTCGGCGCTGCCGAGGCGCCTGGCGCTGTTCACGGCGGCGCGCATCGTCTTTCTGAGCTTGTGTCTCGCGCTCGTGGGGCTCTTCTACCTGCGCGGCGCGTCGCTCGGCTCGACGACGTTGCGCATCGGGCTCGTGTTGCTCGTCGTGTCGTTCGCGCTCGCTGGACTCTACGCGCTGCTCCTGCGCCTCGGGAAGGGCCTCGCGTTGGTCGCCGACGCGCAGATTGTGCTCGATCAGCTGGCGTGGACGGTGGTCGCGTACCTCACGGGTGGCGCGTCCAGCGGGGCGGCGTCGCTCTACGGGCTCAGCGGCTTGGTGGGTGCGGCGCTCTCCGGCTCGCGCGGGGCCGCGCTCGCGGCCGGAAGCGGCGTCGTCATGTACTCGTCGCTGGTCGTGTTGCTCGCGAGCGGCACCCTCGCGCCCCCGCCGGACCAGCCGGCCGCGATCTATCAGCTGTCCGGCGACGAGATGCGTTTCTACCTGGCCGTCAACGCGCTCGTGCAGCTCGTGGTCGCGCTTTTGGCGGGAACGCTCGCCGAGCGCTTGCGCTGGACGGGCGGCGAGCTCGTCATGGCGACGGAGCGCGCCGATCGCGCCGAACGCATGGCGGCGCTCGGGCGCCTGGCTGCCGGTCTCGCGCACGAGATCCGGAACCCACTCGGCTCGATTGCGGGCTCGATCGAGCTCTTGCGCTCGGCCCCGGCGCTTTCGAGCGACGACCAGAAGCTCTGCGACATCATCGCCCGCGAATCCTCGCGCCTGAACGACCTCGTGACCGACATGATGGACCTGTCGCGCCCGCGCCGCCCGGAGCTCGGCCCCGTCGACGTGGCGCAGGTCGCCCAGGACGTCGTCGTGCTTGCCGGGCGCTCGGGTCGGGCCGTGTCGGACGTCGCGGTGCTCTACGAAGGGCCGCCGTCGCTCGTTGTGCAAGCCGATGGCGCGCAGCTGCGGCAGCTCGTTTGGAATCTCGTGCGCAACGGCGTGCAGGCGAGTAGCCCGGGCCGGCCGGTGCGCGTCGTCTTGGCGGCGGACGCGGCAGGGCCGACGCTCTCGGTCGTCGACCGTGGCATCGGCATCGATCCCGAGGCGCGCGAGCGGCTGTTCGACGCGTTCTTCACGACGCGCTCGCAAGGCACCGGCGTCGGCCTCGCGGTGGTGAAGCGCATCGCCGACGAGCACGGATTCCACATCGACGTGGAGAGCGACGCGGGCCGGGGAGCCACCTTCCGAGTCAGGCTGACGCGCACGCCCGGGGCGGAAACCCCGCCCTCGAGCTAGGGATGGGGTCTCGTCTCCGCGGCCGAAAGGTCCCGAAGTTGCCTTTCTCGCTTGGCGGCCTGGTACGATCCGGCCCGTGACCCAGGCTCACCCCTCGTCCATCCCGGCCCCGCCGGCGCGCGCGCTCAGGCGCGGCGCGGGTGAGGAGCGGCGGGTGCTCGCGGACGACGCCCGGGTTCCGTTGCGCCTCACCGTGACGCGCGGGGTGCTCGGTCTCGAGCTCTACGAGCCGGTGGAGATGGGGCCGCTCACCGTGTCGGCGCTCGCGCTCACGCTGCCGAACCTGAAGTTCCCCGTCGATCTGTCGGGCGGCGTCGCGCGTTTTCGTCACCGGCGCGGCGACCTCGAGCACCTGAAGCTCGAGCTCGGCTTCGGGGCACTCACGCGTTTCGTCGGCCCGCGCTTGAAAGCGGTGCTGCCCGAGGTGAGCCGAGTCGTCGTGTGGGGACGCAACGCGGGGCTCGGCATTGGGATCGCAGGCGGAGGGGCCGCGCTCGCGTTCGACGTGCTCTGGGTGCCGACTCACGGTGATGCGCGGTTCGTCGTCACACGCGCGCGCGGCGTGGGGCTCGGCGGCCCGGCGCTCGGCTACGCCCTGCGCGCGCTCGATTCCGTGTTCGGTGAGCTCGCGGAGCGCAAGGGGCGGCTCTTCACGATCGAGGGCGCGGGGGCGGGCATCGGCAAGGCGCTCTTGCCCGCGGTCGGCGCGCGCGCGCCCGGAGCGGCCCGCGTGCGTTTCGGCGACGCGCTGCTCGGTGACGACAGCGTGAGCGTCGAGCTCGACGCCGAGTTGCCGCCGCCCGCGCTCGGCGTCGACGCGGTGCGCGAGCTCGAGCTCGGGCTGCTCGTCGCGGACGCGGACGAGCGACTCGCCGAGGGCAACGTGGACGGCGCGCGGGAGGGCTACGTCGCGGCGCTCGAGCGCGGCCCTCGACACCCCGAGATCGTGCGTCTCGTCGCTGAAATCGATGCTCGCGTGGGCGGCCGCGGCGAGGCGGCGCTCGGCTTGCTCGTCGAGAGCATGCCCGCTCACCGTGCCGGCCTGGTCGGCGCCGAGCTCCTCGCGGCGCTCGGCGATCTCGACGGCGCGCGCGAGGCGCTTCGTGAAGCGCTCCGTGACGAGCCCTTCGCGCCGCTCGCCGCACTCGCCTGGTGCCGCTTGGCCGCGCTCGAAAAGAACGCGGTGGATCGGCGCGCCGCTCTCGACGCTGCGGTCGCGCGCGCGCCCGGGCTCGCCGAAGCACGCTGGGCACGCTTCGAAGCCCGACTCGCGAGCGGCGACATCGCGGGTGCCATGGCCGACGCCGAGCACCTCGAGGCGTTGCACAGCGGTGCGCGCGCGCGCCACGAAGCTTGCCAGCGCGCGGCGCGTGCCCTCCTCGCGCAGGGTTACGTGAAGGACGCCGGGCGCCAATTCGAGCGCGCCTTGCGCTACCTACCGGACGATGCCGCGGCGACGGCCGGCCTCGCCCGCGCGTTGCTCCAGGCGGGGCGCAAGGATCGCGCGGCGGCGCTGCTCGAGCGCGCGATCCAGCTCGGCGAGCGCCGGGGCAAGCCCGACGCGACGGCGCTGCTCGATCTCGCGCGCATGCTCGCCGACGAGATGCAGGATCTGCCGCAAGCCATCGCGCGGGTGCGTGAGATCTCCGCCGCGTCCGAGCACCTGGTCGAAGCACGTAGGCTCGAGGCGCTCTGGCGCAGCCGTCTCGGCGACATCGCCGGAGCGTCGCTCGCCTACGGGCGCATGCGCGAAGCCGTCGAGCTCGGCGCGCGCACCGAGCCGCGCACCGCCGAATGGCTGGTCGAAGCGGCGCTGTTCGAGCGCGAGGCTCGCCTCGAGCCCTCGTCCGCCGAGCGCCATCTCGGCATCGCGCTCAGGCTCGCGCCGCACGATCCCGTGATCGCCGCGCGCTACCGCGAAGTCGCCGCCGAGGTCGCCGAGGCCCTGCGCCGCGAGCGCGAGGCCCGGCGCGGGTAGGCGCCCGCCTCGCTCGGACGGTCCCTCAGCGCTTCACGAACGCCGCGTGCCAAGCACGCTCTGCGTCGGCGAGTGCGGCTTCGGGGAGCACGGCGCTCAGACGCAAGGGGGTGCTCGCGAGGCCGCGGGGCTCGCAGGGCAGCGCGCGCCGGGCTCGCAGGACGAGCGCCGCGTCGCCGCCCACACCCACGCCCAAAAGGCTCACCTCGGCGAATCCGGTCTCGAGCGTCACGCCGAGCTCGCGCGGGCTCGTGACGCGCGCGCGGAAGGGCGAGAGATCCGGCTCGTTGAGCAGCGATACGGATGCCGTAAGCCGACCGTCGGACATGAGCGCGTCGCGCAGGGGGAGCTCGGTGTCCGCCGCCGCCTCCAGCACCTGCTCGGCGTTGTCCTCCGCGCTGAGCCAGGCGACTCGCTTGTCTCCCACGACGGTGAAGGGTCGCGTCGCTGCCGCGTGGTGGACGACGCGCGTCTCGAGCCCGCTACCGCCGTCGGCGAAGTCGGCGGTTCGACGCGCGTGGATAGCGACGCCCGTGCGGCGCGCCCACTCGATGGCCTGAGCGTTCAGCACTTTTGCGCCGCTTTCGGCCATCTCCTGCATCGTCTCGTAGTCGAGCTCGGGCAGGTGGAGCGCGTCGGGGACGCTGCGCGGGTCGGCCGTGTAGACGCCGTCCACGTCGCTGTAAATCTCGCAGCGCTCGGCGCCGAGCGCGGCGGCCAGCGCCACGGCCGTCGTGTCGGAGCCCCCGCGACCGAGCGTCGTGATCTCGCGCCGGTAGCTCATCCCCTGGTAGCCGGCCACGATCACGATGCGCCCGCGCGCGAGCTCGTCTTCCACGCGGAAGGGCCGCACCTCGATGATGCGCGCGTCGAAGTGCCGATCGTTCGTGATGATGCCCGATTGGGAGCCCGTGAGGCTCACGGCGTCGCCGCCCCGCGCGCGGATCGCGATCGAGAGCAACGCCATGCTCACGCGCTCGCCCGTGCTCACGAGCATGTCGAGCTCGCGGCGCGGCGGCTCGCCGGGCGTGGTGCTCGCGCTGCCCGCGGACGGTGCACGCGCGGCCTCGCGAGCGAGCGCCAGCAAGCCGTCCGTCGTCTTGCCCATGGCGCTCACGACGACGACGAGCGCGTGTCCCGCCTGGTGCGTGCGGGTGACGATGTCGGCGACCCTCCCGAGCTTCTCGAGGTCCGCGAGCGACGAACCACCGAACTTCTGGACGACGATCGACAAGACGCTCCCCCGAACGTACCGGCCCCGGCCCAGGGGGGCCAAGGTTTGCGGGCGTTCAGTGGTGCGTGGGCGTCGCGGCGCCGGGGGTGGGTGCCGCCGTGAGCACGTAGAGTCCGGCGTCGCCGGCCGCAAACAAGCGCGCGCCGTCCCAGCCGAGGCGCTCGATGCGCGCGCTCGCGCCGAGCTCGGCGTCCGCGTCGCCGGCTCCCTGCAGCGAGGCGATCACCTCCCCGCTGCCTCGCTCGGCGTCCATGCGCACGAAGCGCGTCGTGTCGCTGAGCTCGGCATAGAGCGCGATGAAGAGCGTCAAGCGACCTTCGAACGTTCCGAGGGCTACCGCGCTCGCGGAGGCCGTGCCCCCGAGCTCGCGAAACGTGCGCCCGCGATCGAGTGACACGGCGACCCCGCGCTCGTCGTCGTGGAGCGCGATCGCGTTCCCCTCGCTCACGATCCTCGGCTGCTCGCCGAAAGCGACGCCGCGCCCGGCCCGATCGAGCGCCACCCGCTCGAACGTGCGTCCCGCGTCCTCGGAGAGCAGGAGCTCGGCCCCGCTCGCCGAAAGCGCAGCGACGGGATTGCTCCCCGGCGAGAGCGCGCGCACGGAGAGCCGCGGCTCCAACACGAGCACGGTGCTGCCCGCATCGTCGCTGCGAAACAGGAGCCCCGAGCTCCCCCGGCCGAGCACCGAGTGCGGCGTTGCCCGGCCGAGCTGGCAGAGCTCGACACCTTCCACCTCCGCGCCTCCGAGCTCGGCCCTGTGCCCGAGCTCGGACAGCCGCTCGGCGTCGCTCGCGAGCCGCGCCCGACGGACGAGCCGACCCGAGGCCGTCACGCACAGCACTGTCTCGCGACCCTCACCGAGCAGGACCAGCGCGAGGATGCGAGTGCCCTCGAGGGCGACGCGCACGGGGCTCGTCGCGCCGCCTTCGAGCCACAAGAGGTCGGTGCTTCCGGCCACGATCGACGGACCGTCGAGCGCGAGGCTGCGGCAGCGCTCCCGCTCGGGCGAAAGGCGCAGGAGCTGCCACGGCGCGAGCGCCATCTCGAGCTCGGCTTCGCTCGCTGCCACGAGCGCGCCGTAGCGAAGGAGATCCTCTTCGCCGCCGTCGTCGGCGTCGAGGCCGGGTAGATCGAGATCGTTCACGAGCGGACGCGTGTCGTCGATGCCGTCGCGTCCCTCGTCGTCGCTCGGCAGCGTGTCTTCCGGCAGGAGGTCGGACGTGTTCGAGCCGTCGCTCGGACCGAGCGCATCGCCCACCTCGTCCACTTCCTCGCCGGTGAGGAGCGCGTCGGGACCGAGGTCGAGGTCTTGCTGTGTCTCTTCGTTCTCCGCGCCGCCGTCGGGCAGCGTGTCGAGCTCGTCGGGCTCGGTGTCGAGGGGTCGCTCGTCGTCGTCCTCCGTCGACGTGTGCTCGTCGAGATCGGGGAGAAGCTCGCCGAAGTCGTCCGCTCCGCCGTCGTCGTCACCCGTGTCGGGCTCGAGGTGGGGCGGTTTGGGCTCGGGGAGTGCGGCCTTCAGCATCGCGGCTCGGCGAAGCGGTCTACCCGGTCCGGACGACACTCGCAAACTGTCAAGACCTTCGCGGCGTTCGTGGCCTGCGAGGGCGCGACCACCCAGCGTCCGATCGCCGTCGCCGCCGCTTGGGGGTATCGTGTGGACACGGAATCCGGCATGGCGCACGAAACGACCTCCGAAACTTCCGCAGCTCACGAGCTGATCGAGCGTCGTGTCCGCGTCGCCGCGAAGGACGTCGTGTTCGTGAAGGGGATTTGCGAGGCGAGCGAAGGGCTATGCGCGATGTTCGCGGAGTCGGGCGGCGATCTGCGGCTCGCGGCGCCAGTCTCGCGAGCGCGCGAGCTCGACGAGCTCGTGTGTGATCTTCGTTTGGAGTTGGACGCCGTGGTCGACTGACACACCTGACGTCGTGCACGCGTTCCGCGAAGCGGGTGCGGGGCGCCGCCCCCGTTGACGAAACGGACACGGGCACGTGTCCGAAGCGTTGCATGATCGGATGCGATGCTCTACGGTCGCCCGTCCATGTCGGAGCTGCCCTCCACCCTCGACTTCACGCCACCCGCGGAGCGCACGCCGCTCCCGGGGATGCCGATCAAAGACGAGCGCCTCGTCGGCGCGTGGTGCGAGTGGCTGGGTGCGCTCGCTACCGATGCCGAAGCCGCGCTTGCGACGGCCATCGCGTACCGCGAGCTCACGCCCGCCGGTCGCGACTATTGGCTCGCCGTGCTCGCGCAGGACGAGGAGCGGCTGAACGTTCCGAAGATTGCGGTGTACGCGCCGTTGCTCGCGGTCGAGTCCGATCCCTTGCGCCGCCAGCGCATCAGCACCGCCATGGGCCCGATCGAGGTCGACGCGACGCCGCGCTTCGCCGCCTATTCGTTGTCGGGCGTCGCCGCCGACGGCACGCGCGTCGCGGTCCTCGTGACGCCCCTCTACCTGGATTTCGCCCAGGTCCTCGCGTGCGGTTACCGTGTTAGTAGCGGCTTTTCGTGGGTCCGCCACGAGCCGATCCTGCTTCGCGGCAGCGCACCCGCCTCCGGTGACCGGCTCGACGGCGTGATGCTCGAAGCGACGCCGCTCCGCGCGCTCGTCGACGACCTCGCGCACGCGGTCCTCGCTCACCAGCGCAGCGGTCGCGAGCTCCCGGAAGCGCTGCGCTCCTTCGCCGATCTCTTCGGACCGGTCCCGGGCTCGACACCTCCGCCCGCACCGTGAGCGCACGCGGACGACGCGCCGCTCTCATCGTCACGCTGTCGTGCGGCGTGCCGTCGCTCGGCGCCTGCGCGAGCGCGCCCTCGGCTCACGCCCAGTCTGTCGCGCGTCGCGGCACTCCCGTGCGGTTCACGTACGGCACGCCGCAAGGCGAGGTGCTTTCGAGCGAGACCACGCGCGGTCGCGTCACCGTGCTCTTGTTCGTGACCACGTTCGACCTGCCGTCGCAGCTCATGGCGAAACGGGTGGAGGCGGTCGTGCGCCGGCACAAGCCGCGCGCCAACGCGGGAGCGATCGCGCTCGAGGCACCGAACCAAGCGCCGCTCGTCGACGTGTTCAAGACGTCGCTCGGCTTGAGCTATCCCGTCGCGCTCACGAACTCGACGCGCGTCGACGAGACGGGACCGTTCGGCGCGGTCGACCAAGTTCCGGTGCTCGTGGTGCTCGATTCGCGCGGTGTCGAAGTCGCGCGCGCGCAAGGCGTCGTGTCCGAAGAGGAGCTCGACCAGGCGCTGTCGCGCGCGGCGCGGTAGTAAGATCGCGCACATCCGCCCACCAATCGGAGCTGCCTGTCTCGACGTCGCCTAGCGCGGGGTCTATCGTCTCGAGCCCATGGCGCGGAGCGAGCGGGTCTTTGCACTGGGCGTAATCGTCATGCTGTCGTACGGCTGCTCGAGCGGCGACGACGACAGCGGAACGTCGAGCGGCGGGGCCGGCGGCAGCGCCGGCACCATGAGCAGCGCCGGAAAAGGCGGCGGCTCCTCGGCGAGCGGCGGGACCGGGGGCAGCAAAGCCGGCGGCGCGAACGGCGGCTCGGACGCGAAGGGCGGCTCGTCGGGCTCGGCCGGCGCGGGGAGCGGCGGCGGCGGCAAGGGCGGCAGCTCCGGGACGGCGGGTCGCGGCGGCTCGTCGGGCACGGCGCCCGCCGATCCCGCGACGATCGGCGGGTGCGACGTGTTCCCGGCCGACGACGACTGGAACACGGACATCTCCGGCGCCGACGTCGACGCCGACTGGACCCGGCGCCTCATGAACATCGTCGGCAACGTGCGCCTGCATCCGGATTACGGCGGCGACGCGAGCGAGCTCTACGGCATCCCGATCGACGTCGTGCCGGAGGACCAGACGCCGCTCAAGATCACCTTCGACTACGACGACGAGAGCGACCCCGGTCCGTACCCGTTCCGCGGCCCGGACGACGCGAAGATCGAGGGCGGCTCGGCCACCGATTGCGACGGCGACTGCCACGTGCTCGTCGTGCAGCAAGGCACCTGTCAGCTCTACGAGGGTTGGGCCTGTCTCTACGATTCCGAATGGCATTGCGGTAGCGGCGCCAAGTGGGACCTCACGAAGATTGCTTATGGCCAGCGCCCGAAAGGCTGGACGAGCGCGGACGCAGCGGGCCTGCCGATCACGCCCGGTATCGTCCGTTACGACGAGGTGCGCGCCGGCGCGCTCAATCACGCCATTCGCTTCACCGTCAATTGCTCGAGCGACTATTTCGTGAAACCCGGGACCCACCACGCGAGCACCTGCGACGATGCCGACGCGCCGCCGATGGGCCTTCGTGTGCGCATGAAAGCCGACTTCGACATCTCGAGCCTCTCCGCGAGCGCCCAGGTCGTCGCGACCGCGATGAAGAAGTACGGCATGATCCTCGCGGACAACGGCTCGAACTTTTACTTCCAAGGCGAAGCAAATCTCGGGTGGACCGAAGATGATATCGAGCCTTTGAAGGGGATCCCGGCTTCGGCGTTTGAAGTGATTACTGTGCCGCCTCTTGAACAGTAGTGTTTTTTTTGTGCCCCCGACCCCTGACCCTGACTCTAGCTCTGACCCGCGCTCACTCGAGATCGTCGCGTAGACTCGCCACCGTCTCGGCGGGTAAGAGCACTTCGGCGCGGTACGCCGGGTGCTCCACGCCCACGTATACGGCTCCGCCCCCACGCAACGCCGCTTCTGCCGTCGAAGACAGCGGGAATTTCACGTATTGGACGGCCATGGTGCGGTCGGGCTCGGTGCCGCGTTGGTCGGGGATCACGGCGAGGCGTTCGTCGGCGATGCGGACGTAGAAATCGTCTTCGACGCCGGCGAGGGCGACGAGCATGCGCTCGCGCTCTTCGCGCTCGGGGAACTCGACGAAGACCGTGGCCGAAAGCTCGTGCTCGCCGGGCACGAGCTCGTTGTACGTCTCGAGCTCGTGCAGGATCGCTTTCTCGTTCGTAATGCGCTCGGTGCGGAGCATCTCCTGCACCTGGTAGAGCACCGTGTCGCGGTTCTCGAACAGCAGCGTCATCGCCGGCCCGAGCGCGACGTAACGATGGCGCTTCACGCCGATGATGCGCGCCCGGAAACGCTCGCGCACCTCCTCGTAGGCGCCGAGATCGAGCAGCTCCGAGCGCAGCACCGGTCTCATGCGCCTCCGTAGGCGTCGGCCAAGAGCTCGATCGGATGGCGCGCCGTGAGCGCGTTCTCCTTCAGGATACGCAGGGCCGCCAGGCTGCAGTCGGTGACGACGGCGGTCTCGCCATCCTCGCGCCCGCTCGCGATGTCTTCGACGAGCCGCTTGGCGTAACGCCGGCCTTCCTCGTAGTAGGCGGCTTTCATGCCCCAGGTGCCGTCGACCGCGGAGCAGCGCTCGATGATACGCACCTCCGTGTCTGGCAGCGTCGAGAGCACGCGCGCGCCCGGCACCGCGATCTTCTGCGCGCGGAGGTGACAGGCGGCGTGGTACGCGACCTTGCCGTACCCGCGTGCGTACTCGCGGTTCAGGCGCTTCTCACGCCGGAGGCCGTCCAGGAACTCCATCAGGTCGCGCGTCGCACCGGCGACGGCGCGTGCCGCGGGGGTCTCGACGTAGACGGCCCACTCCTTCTTCATCGTGTAGCCGCAGGTCGGTCCGGGCACGACGATGGTGAGGCCTCGCGCGACGTACGGCTCGAGCAACGCGACATTCGCCTCGATCTTCCGGCGCGCCGCCTCCACGTCGCCGCCGTCGAGATTCGGCATGCCGCAGCAGGTGAGGTCCTCGGGGAGCTCCACCGTGAAGCCGTTCTTCTCGAGCACGCGCGTCGCTGCCTCGGGCACGCCGGGAAAGTTGTGCTCGCCGTAACAGGTGGGAAAGAGCACGACGCTCCCTGCGCTACCCGCCTTGGCGTCGGGCGTGTGTTCTTCGTGCCAGCGCGAGAAGGCGCGCGTGGCGATGGGCGGCAGGGGAAATTCCGCCGAAATGCCCGTGGTGCGCTCCGCGAGCTTGCGCACCAAGCGGTTCGCGTTGACGAGGTTCGCAATGCGCGCCTGCGGTCCGACCGAGAGCGCGCCGATCGTCGCCGGCTCGCCGAGGATGCGATCGACGAGCGGCACGCCGTCGCGTCGCGCGCGCACCGCCTTCTCGCGCGCCATCAGGCGCGGGAAGTCCAGCGCCTCGTACGCACCCTCGTCCGGCGTGTACGGGCATTTGATGTAACAGAGCTTGCACTGCCAGCAGTGGTCGCTCACGGCGCGCACGGTCGCGTCCGAGACCGTTTCGGCGCCGTCGGCACGCCCGGCCGTTATCTCTTGATCGACCGCGTCGAACAGGATCGGGAACGAGCCGCAGTAGCCCACGCACATGCGGCAATCCGCACAGATCGTGAACGTGCGGCGCAGCTCCGCCTCGAGGTCGCGCGCGTCGAAGTAGCGCGGATCGCCCGGAGACGCCGCAGGGGGCGCTCCGGGCGCACGCGCTGGCGAGCGCTTGCCGCTCAGCCGAGCTCCTTCGACGCTTTCTCGAAGCGCCCGGCGTGAGACTTCTCGGCCTTCGCGAGCGTCTCGAACCACTCGGCGATTTCCAGGAAGCCTTCGTCGCGCGCGGTCTTCGCGAAGCCCGGGTACATCGTCTGGTACTCGTACGTCTCGCCCGTGGCGGCGGCGACGAGGTTCTTCGCCGTGTTGCCGATGGGCTTGCCCGTCGCGGGGTCGCCGACCGACTTCAAGAAGTCGAGGTGGCCGTGCGCGTGTCCCGTTTCACCGTCAGCGGTGTCCTTGAAGAGGCCCGCGACCTCCGGATAACCCTCCACGTCCGCGACCTTCGCGAAGTAGAGATAGCGGCGATTCGCTTGCGACTCGCCTGCGAATGCTTCTTTCAGATTGTCGTGCGTCTTGGTTCCTTCGAGCTTGGCCATGCGGGGACCATAGCGAGGGGCCGTTGGCTTGTGAATCCCGCCATTTTCGCGCTATACTTTCGAGCAATTATGCTGACGCGAAGCTTGGCAGGGCGACGGGGCTGGGTGGCGTGGGCCTTCACGACCGGGGTCATCTTTGCAAGCGCCTGCGGCGGCCAAAGCGACGACGACACCCCTTCCGGAGTCAGTCCCGGAAGCGGTGCCACGGCAAACAAGTCAGGCATCGGCAGCGGCGGCGGCTCCGGCGAGGGTGGAATG
>DATMCL010000028.1:0-5371 GCA_035558375.1 Polyangiaceae bacterium | reverse complement strand
TAGACGAGGTCTTGCTGCTCGTGAGCTTGGTCAGGACGTCGTCCATGTCGGTTGGGCCGACCGCGAAGGTATTGCTCGCCGATGCCGAAGTGTTGATGAGCCGTGCCATGCCTTCGGAAATGGATTTTCCAGTCAGGGGCTGTTGAGCACCCGCTACGGCGTAGAGCATGTAGGCCGCGGCATCGTAGAAGTTTTCGTAACCGGGCGCCGGAGGCGAGTACTTCTGGTTGTAACGGTCGATATAGTCATCGTAGATGGTGGGGTCGGCGGCGGCGGGCCAGTTGATGCCGATCATGCGTTGGCGGAGCGGGATGCCGGGCGAGGAGTCCGTGTTCAGCAGCAAGTTCCAATCGGCAGGCACCTGGCTATAGACGAGCGGCGAGAGCAGATAGAACGGTCGTTCCTCCGGACCCGTCCAACCCGCCTCGATGCCCGGGATGATCTTCCTGATCATCTCGACCGACGTCATTCCCACGACGATGTGCGGTTTGAGGGTGGTCATCGCGTTGATGGCCAGCGAAAAGTCCGACGCATAAATCGAGGTAGTGACCGACTTGTAGTCGGCAGCGTCGTTGTCCTTCGCGGTAATGCCGTTGTTGAATTTGATGTTGTTGTGGAAGTAGCTACCCAGGTTTCCCAGGAACAGCTCATCGTCCGAGGTGATCAGGCCGACGCGCGTGTTTTCGGCGCCGATCACGCCGAGGTTCGTGAGGTGAGTGACGGCTTGGTCCATCAACGGCTGCATCGACACGGAAAGGTCGTCGGCACCTGAGAGCATGTGCCAAACGAGGCCGCCGGGATCGGCGTCGATCAGCGCCTTGTCCGAGTACGTCGTCATCATGAAGAACGCGCCAGCGTCGGCGCCCACCTGCTCATAGACGTACTGCTGGTCACGGAGGGCGAACGTCCCGAGAATCCCCTTGATGTTCAGATCCTCCATCAGGTGGCGCGCGCCGGGCAGGATGTCGGACTGCTTGGGGTAGTAATAGTTGCAGAGCACCATCACGACCTGACGCCGCTTGGTGCTGTTCGGGATCGGAATCCCGCCCTTCTTCGCGAGGTCCGACAGCGCAAGATCATAGTTGTTCGTCAGCGCGGAGATGGCGCCGTCGATGACATCGGAGAAGCCACCCAGAATGATCGCGTCTGTCGAATAGAGACCGTTGAACGTCGAATCGTCCCGCGGCAGGAGCACCGGGCAGGTCTCCGGGTCGAGGAGCTTCACGCATTCGCCCGCGACGCAGGCCTCTGGGTCAATCGCCGCCTCAGGGTGAGCGTCGAGACAGTCGAGGTGCGTCTCGCATGTAGGCCCCGCGCCGGCGTCGCCGCTCGTCCCCGTGCCGCCCTTGCCGCTGGTGCCGCCCTTACCGCTCGTCCCGCCCTTACCGCTCGTCCCGCCGTTGCCGCTCGTGCCGCCCGTGCTGCCGGCGGTGCCACCGTCCGCGCCTGTGCCGCCCACGTCGGGGCCGATGCCGGCTTCGCCGCCCATCGCGGCGACGCTGCCGCCGACGCCGCCGGAGGTGTTGTCGCCGGAGCCGCCGTTGCCGCCGTTGCCGCCCTTCGCGCCGGTGCCGCCTTGCGAGACGTTCGGGTCGCTTTTGCAGATGCCTTGCTCGCAGATCAGGTTTGCACCGAAGTGCGCGCAGTCTGCGTTGGTGCCGCATTGGTCCGGGCTCAGGTCGTAGACCAACGAGCAGCTCGGCCCCATGAGGAGCAGCAAGGGTAAGAAGGGGAACGAACGAGAAGCGAGTCTCCGCCGCATGCCTGCCCTGAAGACTAGCGCGGAGTTAGCCCGCCGGGACTAGAGATTTGTCGAGACGGTGCGAGGTCATCGCACATGCACGCCATCGCGAGCCGCACGGCGGGAAAGCGTGCAGCGCGAGCGTGGCGCTTACATACGTGCGGCGCGGGGCTAGCTGCCGCTTGCCGGCGCGCGGAGGACGGCGTGGACGCGGGCGACGAGTGTTTCGCCGCTGAAAGGCTTCGGCAGGAAGTCGTCGAAGACGTCGGGGCGGAGGCCCGTTTCAGCGGGGGCATAGCCCGAGCAGACGAGCACGCGACCCGGGTGGAGCTCGCGGAAGTCGGCGATGAGCTTGCGCACGGGCGGGCCGGGCATGACGCAGTCGGTGCAAAGAAGATGAATCGGTGACTGGTGACGGCGCGCGAGCGTGAGCGCCGAGGCACCGTCGGGCGCGTCGAGCACCGTCATCCCGGCGCGCGTCAGGCTGCGGCGTAGGGCGAGGCGGACCGCCTCATCGTCGTCGACGAGCAGCACGACGACGGGTTCCGTGGGCGCGGGAGCGGGGTGCTCCTCGGTTTGCTCGCCACGCGGGTGCACGGCGGGCCACAGGAGCGAGATGGTCGTTCCGACGCCGGTTTCGCTCTCGACCTCGATGTGGCCGCCGTGAGCCGCGAGGAGGTCGCGCGTCGATGCGAGGCCGAGGCCTGTGCCCGACGCTTGTTTCGTCGTGAAGAAGGGCTCGAAGATCCGCTCCTTCACCTCCGCCGACATTCCGCTGCCGTTGTCCTCGACCTCGATGACCACGACGCCTGCGGAGCGCGGAGCGTCAGGGCCGGGCGCGGGAATTTCCGGGAGCGGCACGGCGGATTCGGCGGCAGTCGGCGGGCGCACGCGGAGGATGAGCTTGCCGCCGTCGCGCATCGCGTCGCGAGCATTGAGCGCCAGGTTCATGAGCACGCGCAGCACCTCCCCCTCGTCCGCGACGATGACGGCGTCGAGCTCGAGGTCGAGCTCGAGCGTGATGTTCGGGGGCAGCACGCGCGCGAACATCGCCTTCGCCTTCTGGAGCAGGGGCGTGAGCGCGATTTCGCTCGCTCGGCGCGGTGCCATTGGGCCGAAGGCGCGGAGCTGCTTCGTCGTCGCGGAGGCTTGGTCGGCCGCGGTGCGCAGATCGGCGAGCGGCCCTTCGGCGCCTTCGGGCAAGGTGGGCAGGAGAGAGAGCTCGTCGAGCGATGCCCAGATGACGAGCAGGGCGTTGTTGAAGTCGTGCGCCATGCTGCCGGCGAGGCGACCGAGGAGCTCGAGCTCGCGCGCTTTGTGAAACGCGGCCTCGCGGAGCTCGAGATTGCGGGAGATACGCTCGCGCTCGGCTTGCTCTTGGCGGAGGGTTTCGAGCGAATGCTCCTTTTCGGCCACGAGCTCCTCGGAGCGGGTCAAGAGGTAGTTGACCGCAAGGATCAGCGTCGCCGTCACCAGCGCGAAGATGAAGGTGACGCGCACGGTCGTCGCTGCGTCGGCGCTGTCGAGCATGCTTTGCCAATGGGGCACACGCTCCACGACATGCGTACCGTGGAGGAATCCGGTGCTCGCGATGGTGAGCGCACAAGCCACCAACAGGACCAGCCCTGCCTTTCGCCCGAGAAGGAGCGTGCCCATCACGCAGATCATCCCGAAGGCGATGAATGGGTTCGGACTGAAGCCGCCGTAACGGAGCGCTGCAATGCAGGGCAAGTAGAGCGTCCCCATGGCGAGCGCCGTGCGCAGCCCGAACGGTAACGAACGGGCAAAGACGGCGACGACGGTCACCGACGACGAGAGCGCGAACACGCCGATCATCGGCGGGAGGACCCTTTGGACGAAGGCGTACCAGAGCGCGACCAGCACGTAGCAGGGCAGCATCGCGAGCGTGACGCCGCGCAACGTGCGCTCGCGCCAATTCTGCTGCTCGCTCTGGACGCGAAGCGAGGGACGTTTGGGAACGCTGACGAGGTCGTTCACGCGGCGCACCACGGGCGGGAAGCTTCGCTCACGGCAAAGCGCGCCCTACTCAGAGCCGATCAGTGTACCGGAAAAATGAGGCGTCGTGCGCCCGCGACTCGCGCGCATCTTATCGACGCCGAGGGGGCGCGGCGCGTTAGCGGTCCGTCCACCAGGCCGCGAATTCGGAGAACTCGATCGCGCCGTTGCCGTTCACGTCGATCGCGGTAAACGCCGTGACCGACTGCTCCCGCGTGAAACCGACGCCGAGCGTGTCGAGAAGCTGAGCAAACTCGCGTGGGTCGATCTTGCCGTTGCGATCCTGGTCGACAGCCTCGAAGCGTGCTCTGAGCGCTTGGTTTTCCATGGAGGTCTCCGCTCTGCCGGCGTGCCCGCACCGGATCTCGCGTCGCCTGTTTTGGCCTCAGCGGGGACCGCCAAGCAACTGGTTTCGCGCGAGATTTTGACTAGGCATAAATGATAAGTTTTGCGTGGCTCGCGATGGCATTTCGGGCTGGGCGTCTTTTTCTTTTTTTGATTTCGCAGGGTTACGCGGGGGCCCGCACCGTCTCGATGCGTTACCCTCCTCTCGGTGAGCGCGGAACCTCGCAAGCACTTCGTCGTCGTTGTCGCCGGGGCCTTTGCGGCGCTGCTTGCGTCCGCGGCGCCGGCGGGGGCGGCGACTCGTTACGTTTTCACGACGTTCCGCGGCGACTCGGCGTCAGAGGAGAAGCTCTCCGTCTACACGTCGAGCGACGGGCTCAACTTCAAGCTGCTCTCGGACACGGGCTACGGCGGCCCCACGAGCGTGCTTCGCGATCCGAGCATCATGAAGCACACGGACGGCCTCTATTACGTCGCGTACACGCTGCAATCGTGGACGACGGATTCGTCGAGCTTCGGGATTGCGACGAGCACCGATCTCGAGAAGTGGACGTTCTTGGTGGAGGTGCCCGCGGGGGTGGCGGGCGCGCACGCGACGTGGGCGCCCGAGTGGTTCAAGGATACCGACGGCGTGCACCTGATCGTGAACATCGAGGGGACGCAGAGCGGGTTTCGCTCGTACGATTTCAAGGCGAAGGACGACACGCTGAAGACGTGGGACGCGCCCGCCGAGCTGGGAATTGGACCGAACAACATCGATACGTTCGTCGTGAAATCGGGCGCGACGTATCACGCGTTCTCGAAGAACGAGACGACGAAGTACATCGAGCACGCGACGGCGAGCGCGTTTCGCGGGCCGTGGACGTGGGTCGGAAAGAACGACTGGGCGGGCTGGGGCTCGGGCAAGGAGGGCATCGCGCTCTATCAGCTCGATGACGGCAGCTGGCGCATGTTCTTGGACTGCTACGGCAACTGCGGGTTCCTGTATTCGGACAGCGACGATCTCGACACCTGGACGGCGACGAAGACGGTGCCGGGCGGCTTGTCCGGCACCGTGCGACACGGCACGGTGCTGCGCGAAGAGATGGGCAAGGGCGGAATGGGAAGCGGCGGCATGGCGGGAGACGCCGGTGCGACGAATGGCGGGCGAGCGAGCGGCGGTACGGCGGGGCGCGGTGCCGGCAGTGGTGGTGCGCCGAGCGACGGTGGGCGCGGCGGGCTCGCGAGCGGCGGAGCGCAGACGGAAATGGGCGGAGGCGGCGGCGCGGC
>DATMCL010000027.1:0-4359 GCA_035558375.1 Polyangiaceae bacterium | reverse complement strand
CGGCGACGCCTTGACGACGGCGTTTCGATCACTATAGCTGAATTCGAGATGGTGAAATCCCCGGTTCGGCGACGATCGCGGGGAGTCGAGCAGTCCCAACTCCCCTTGGCGTTTCCATTCACGTGGGGCGGCGCACGACCGGGGGCAGGCCGCAAGCGCAGCAAGCGACCCAATACGCCGCACGGCGCGCGTCCGTCTCACAGCGCGGGCGAGCCGGTTCACGTCACCCTCCGCGCACGCGTCGCCTACCTGCGAAGTCAGCATGTCTTTCCCACGCTTCGCCTCGCGCTCTTGCGTGCCGGCCGGCGTTATCCCGACCGCTTTTGGCTCCTGCATTTCTCCGTGCAGCGCGACCACGTCCACCTCGTGGTCGAGGCAAAGGACAAGCGCTCGCTCTCGAGCGGTGTCCGCAGCGTTGCCATCCGCGTGGCCCGCTACTTGAACGATCTTTTGTCGCGGCGCGGGCCCCTTTGGGCCGACCGCTTTCATAGTCGTGCCCTCACGACTCCGCGTGAGGTGCGAAACGCGCTTGTTTACGTGCTCGCGAACTTCCGGAAGCATTCACGCCGCACGCCGCGCTCGGGTATCGATCCGTTTTCGTCCGGCGCTTGGTTCGACGGGTGGCGCGAGTGGGCGCCGAGCTCGGGGCGCGCGCCACCCTGGGCCGCGTCAGCCGCCTTTCGTAGGGATTGGAAAGCGTTGCCCGTCTCGCCATCACGCCCTGCGCTCGGATCCGAGCACCGCGGTTTACGGCGCCACCACCATGCACAACGCGCGCCTCAGCAGGACGACCCCATCGCCTGCGTCGTCTCGACCCCGCGCGGCTGGCTCGCGCGCATCGGGCGGCGCCGGCGCGGGCTCAGAGCGCTCAATGAAGGCCCCCGCGGGTGATTTCGGTCGGCATTGGCCGAACCTGCCTGCAGCCGACGTGGCTTGGCGCACCCGCGTGGGACCACACCACGCGCCAATCCGGTCCGCGTCGCCCCCGCGCCTAGCGCGGGCGCTCCGCGAGCAACCGCTCCGCCGCCTCGAGTACCCACTCCGAATAGCGCAGCGTGCTCGCGCTCGCCGTGGGATAGGCGAGCAGCGCGCGTTCGTCGAGTAGCATGAAGCCGAGCGAGTAGACGATCATGCGCACGACCTCTTGCACGTAGGCGCTCTCCGCGGGCGTTTTGGTCATTGCGTCGGCGAGCGCCGCGAATTGGGGGCGCAGGCGCTGCTCGAAGAGGCGCTCGACGAGCGGGCGGTGCTTCTTGCTCTCGACCGCGACGGAAAAGAGGAAGCGAACGAAGCGCGGGTGGCTGTCGGTCGCGTAGAGCTCGAGCACGGCATCGCGAGCGAAGCGGGCGACGTCGTCGACGCTCTTGGGGGGCGCGATCGTCATGCCCTCGACCGTCATGCGGTGCGTCGAATAATCGAGCATCTCGGCGATCAGCGCGTCCTTGCTCGGGAAGTAGTGATAGAGGCTCGGCTGGCTCATGCCGAGGCGCTTCGCGAGGCGGCGAAGCGAAGCGCCCGCGACGCCATGCTCGGCGACGAGCGCGAGAGCAGCCTCGAGCACCTCCTCACGGCGTGCGGGAGTGCTCGAGGCTGAACCTTCACGTCGCGGGCGCGGCTTCTTGCCTGCTGGGGCGCCGCGGGCTGCCCGCTGCTTCGGCACGAGGAACCTTTACCGGTTCGAGGCGCCCGAGGGAAGCAGCCCACTGGACCACGTCCGCGAGCACGAACGCGTTGCCGAGCATGAGCATGAAGAAGACGGGCACGAACGGCAGGAGCGGCGCAACGAAGACGCCGAACGCGCCGAGCTCGAGCAATGCGACGAGCGCGGCGAGCGCGACGCCGACCTTGGCGCGGAGTGGATAACGAACGCGTTCGGTGACGGGCATTGGCTTCCTCCTGACTATCGAGTGATAGGGTACAGCCTATCGCTCGATAGTCAAGTGCTCCCTCACGTCGGACGAGAAATGACCGACGAATCGTGCCGCGATGTTGACATCTGAACAGCCGCACAGTACTCCTTGTCGCACATCAACCGAGCCCGGCGGCACCCAGAGCAGGCCGACCGGAGCCCCCAGCGCCCCCTCCAGGAGAGGGGTATGAGGTCGTTCCCATGGAGGAGAAGCAAAAGAGCAAGGCCCTCGAGCTAGCCATCGCCAGCGTCCACAAGGAGTTCGGCGAGGGCGCGATCATGCGCCTCAAGGACGGCGAGAAGATTGGGGGCGAGGTGCAGGTGGTTCCCACCGGCTCGCTCGGCCTCGACATTGCGCTCGGTACGGGAGGCTACCCGCGCGGCCGCATCATCGAGATCTACGGCCCGGAATCGAGCGGCAAGACGACGCTCACGCTCCACGCGATCGCCCAGGTCCAGCGCCGCGGCGGTGTAGCGGCCTTCATCGACGCCGAGCACGCGCTCGACGTCACCTACGCGCGAAAGCTCGGGGTGAAGACGGACGAGCTGCTCATCAGCCAGCCGGACTACGGCGAGCAAGCCCTGGAAATCGCGGACATGCTCGTGCGCTCCGGCGCGGTGGACCTGGTGGTCATCGACTCGGTCGCGGCGCTGGTTCCCAAGGCGGAGATCGAGGGCGACATGGGGGATTCGCACGTCGGGCTGCAGGCTCGCCTGATGAGCCAGGCCCTGCGCAAGGTGACGGGGTCGGTGTCGCGGTCGCAGTGCATGATCTTCTTCACCAACCAAATCCGCATGAAGATCGGCGTGATGTTCGGCAGCCCCGAAACCACGACGGGCGGCAACGCGCTCAAGTTCTACGCGTCGGTGCGTCTCGACGTGCGCCGTATCGGCGCCATCAAAGAAGCCGGTCCGCCCGGCAAGGACATGACGGTCGTCGGCAACCGCACGCGCGTCAAAGTCGTGAAAAACAAGCTCGCTGCCCCGTTCCGCGAGGTCGAGTTCGACATCCTCTACGGCCAGGGCGTCAGCCGCTCGGGAGAGGTGATCGACATGGCGTCTGACGCCAACATCGTTCAAAAGAGCGGCGCCTGGTTCTCTCTCGACGGCGAGCGCATCGGTCAGGGTCGCGACAACGCGCGCACCTACCTCGAGCAGCACCCCGAGCTGCTCGAGAAGCTCGAGCAGAAGGTGCTGGCCGCAAGTGGGATCAATCGCTCGGGATCAGGGGCACCACCGGCAGCGAGTGGTCCCACCCCTGAAGGAACCAAATCGGGAAAAGGTGAGGCCGAACAGGCACGTGCGGTTCCGCAAAACGGCGCCGCCAAGCCCCAGCGCGCGCAGCCGCCCGTTCGTCCGAGCTGATCGCGCCCGCATCACTTTCTGGAGCGCTCCGGGTCGCGTCGTTGCAGCCGCGCGACCCGGAGCCCTCTGAATCGCTTGGGGATTTCCGGGGAGCAGCCTGTGGATAGCGTGGGGTTGGGGGCGCGCCGCCCTAGCCCCGCTTTGCCCCTCAAATTGGGGGCGGGTGACCGGAAAGATAGGGGCAACGGGCACTTAGGTTGGCGGACGAACGCGGCGGCCGGATGGCGCATAAGTCGCTAAAATCATGGGACTAATTACCATTTCTTGACGCTCCCGATCTCGTCTCTTAGGTCGAGATCTAGAACCGCTGCTGACCGTCTCCCTCTGGTTCCCATGGCCGCCGAACTCCGACTCCCCTGGCTCGCCGCCTCCACCGCTCGCACACGCGCGAAGCGCCTCGGTCGCGCCGCGGCACCGCGCATGGCGCCCGCAGCGGTCCGCATCCCGGACCCGCGCCACACGCCAGTCCCGTTCGATTTCAGTGCGTTAGGCCCCCAGATCTTCATCCACGAGGGTGCGCGCCAGGCACTCGAGCGGCGCCTGGAGCTGGGCTTCGGCGGGCCCGTGAAGCTGGCGGTCACGGACAACCTCCGCCGTATGGTCTCGCACACGCGGGTCCGGGGTACCCGGCGCGTCCGGGTGCACATGATGTTCCTGGGTGCGCCCGAGCGCGTCCGCCAGGCGCTCGTCGAGTACGTCGTTCGAGGCGACCGGCGGGCGTCGGTCGTGCTCGGCGACTTCATCACCGACAATGGTCACCGCATCCGAGCGTCGCGCCCAGTGACGGGGCCGCTCCGGACGAAGGGGCAGTCGCACGATCTTGCCGACGTGCTGGCTCAGGTGAACGCGGAGTACTTCGCGGGGGCGATGGGCGACGTGCTCGTCACTTGGGGGCGCCGCACCCAGCCGCGCGACAAGGCGCGCACCACGATCAAGCTCGGCAGCTACAGCGCGACGGAGCGGCTCATCCGCGTGCACCCCGCGCTCGATCGCCACTGGGTGCCGCGCTACTTCCTTTCGTACATCGTGTTCCACGAGCTCCTGCACCACATGATCCAGCCGGTGCCCGGCTCGCTGCATCCCCC
>DATMCL010000026.1:0-12023 GCA_035558375.1 Polyangiaceae bacterium | reverse complement strand
CGTCTCCCATTCGCTCACGCATACCGGCGCGCCGCTCAGGATCACGAGGCCGGCGGGCGGTCGCTCCATGCGCAGGGCCACGTCGGTCGCGAGCATCGCCCCTTGGGAGAACCCGCCGAGCACGACGCGCTCGGGGGGCGCATCGAGCTTCTGCTCGAGCTCGGCGAGCATGTCGAGCACCGCGGCACGCGCCGCCGGAAGGCCGGGCGGTGCCTCACGCGCGAGATTCAGCCCTTCGCCGCGCAGGAGGGATTGCTGCATGCGCGCGATGTCGATCATCCACCACGCGCGCGGCGCGTACTCGTCGGGAGCGTTCGCGTCGAGCACGAGCGGCGCCGCCGGAAACGCGAAGCGCACCTCGGGCGGCACCTCGACGCTGCGAAACAGCGGCACGAGGTCGGTCGCCGGCGCCCCGAAGCCGTGCATCAGCACGACCAACGGGCCATTGCCGCCGCCTTCACGATCCGGTCCGCCCGCGAGCCGCACCATGAGCTGCCCGAGCTTGAGGAGGCGCATCGCAGAGAACGTACCCTATTTTCGGTCCCACTCGCGGGGGGAGCTGTGGTTTGCTCCCGCCGTGAACTTGCGTTTGGCCTCGGCCATTCCCGTCTTGGAAGCGGCAACCTCGTACGTGCGGCGCCACCCGGAGGAGCTCCTCCGCATGGCGAAGAACGCCGTGACGATGCGCTTCGGGGTCCCGATCGTTGCGTTGCGCTGGCTCGCGTCGAACCTCGGCGGCAAGAAGGCGCCGAAAGACGTGGAGATCGCTGCGGTTCCGCCGGGAATGCGCGTCGCCGCCACGCTCGATCTGATGGGCACGACCGTGCGGGCCTCGGCCGTCGTCGTGATCGAGCATTTGAAGCTCGACGCGTCCACCCTGCGCATCGAGATCCGCTTGCGCGAGGTCGCGCTCAAGGCGCTCGATGACCGACAGGAGACGCCCGTGGCCGCCCTGCTCAAGTCGGGTGCCCTCGACCTCAGCAAGCCGGGCAATCTCGCGGCCTACATGCCGAAGCGACCCGCGCTACTCGTCGAGGCGCGAGACGACCGCATCGTGCTCGATCTGATGAAGCATCCGAAGCTCGCTCGCGACGTTCGGCTTCGCCGCGCGCTCACTGCGCTCGCCCCGCTCGTGACGATTCGCGCCATCGAGTCCGATTCCGAGCACCTCGACGTGGCCTTGCGCGCGCTGCCCGACGGGCTCGGCGAGCTCGTCTCCGGCCTCCGCCGCGCGCTGCGTCCCGAACCGGCGTAACGGCGCGGTTCGGGAGAACGACTTCCTGTAAATCCCCCTACGAGCCCGAAGCGGGCAGGGCGGGGCGAGGCGGCGTCGAGACGAAGATCTTGAGCTTGTCCTTCGGCTCCGGCTTGCCGTCCCACCACGCCTTCAGGCGCGCGAGGCTGAACGGCCGCGAGTAGACGAAGAGCAGGATCAGGCCCATCGCGTAGAACAGGTACGACTGCGCGTTGTAGCGGTCGTCGACCCAGTAATACCCGTTCGGCGCATAGAGCAGGATCTGGCTCACGCCGCTCGTGACGAGCAAAGGCGGGCCTATCTGCCGGCGCACGAGCACGAGCGCCGCTGCGACCATACAGAACGAATAGTAATAACAAGTGACGTTCGTGAGCGACTCCACGAGCGGCACCGTCAGGGCGAGCCCGACCCACAAAAGCTTGGTTCGCCGCAGCGCCCAGATCGTCCAGCCGAACACGAGCGCGATGATGCCGATGAAGATCGGCTTGTTCTTCTGGAAGCGCTCGAGTCGACCGCTCTTCCAGCCCTCGAACGGATCGTCGAGGTTGTCGTCACGCGTGAAGCGCATGCGACCGTTCCAGTCGTGCTCGACCATCGTTTCGAGCCCCATCGTGTTGGTGAGGGGCGTGCGCTGGTGGGTCTTCAGCGTGTGCTCGTAGAAGTCCTTGTACGCCTGCACCCCTTCGGTGAGGACCATGCTGGCCGGGACGAGCACGGCGAGGCAGACCGCGCACCCCGCGATGAAGCGCTGGTGATCGGGATGGATGTACTCGAGGAGGCTCTTCGGCTTCTTCCGTCGGATCGTTTCGATCAGCTGGATCCCCATGATGATGGCGATGCCGATGATGAAGATGCCGGGGAAGATGCGCAGCAGCATCGACCAGGTGAGGGCGACGCCCGCCAGGAAGAACTTCCGCTTGCGAAGCAGGCAGGCGCACGCGACCAAAAGGAAGATCCAGTCCTGTCGCAGGAACGCGCCGCCCGTCCAATAGAAGTTCGCCGGGGCGTTGCAGCCCCAGAACACCGTCATGACGGCCATGGCCCTCCAGCCGAAGGCCCAGCCGAACATCACGACACAGCCGACGTGAAATAAGATGTCGATGCAGGCGAGGATCTTGAAATAGACGTCTCCCGCGGGCGCGAAGCTGCCGAAGAACTTGCCGGTCGCAGTCCAGACCGGTGGCGGGTTGTACCCGTGGTCCTTCTGCATGCCCTCCCAGTAGCTGCCGGCCGCCGAGTGATAGAACCAGTCGACGTCCTTCTTGAACGCCTCCCAGCGCTCCGGAGTGAAGTGGCTCTTGCACTTGCCGGGATCGCTCACGATGTAGCTCGCCTCGACCGGCTTGATGAGGTCGACGGAGAGATCGCGGAAGTCGCGCTTCCTGACGCTCGCGCCGCGGCCGAGCTCGATCTCGCCGATCAGCGTGCACTCGTAGAGCCGGAGGTAGCCGAGCTCTTTCGAGTACTTGGAGCCGAGGTAGTAATGATAAAACTCGTGGCGGTGGTAGTACTGCTCGTAGCGGACGTTGGGGTTGAAGAAGTCGAAGTAGGTGAGGAACGCGACCGCCGTCATGAAGTAGGCGATGCGGCGGCGTAGTCGCTCGGGGAGCTTCTCCTTCAGGCGGCGAGCGCGGATCTCGTAGATGAGAAAGAGCGCGCCCGACATCGTCAGGGTGACGCGCAGGCCTTTCATCAGGCGCTCCCAGTTGTCCTTCTCGAACCAGGGGCCTTCCCAGCGCTCGTAGAGGAAGAAGTCGGAAGCGAGGCCCAGGACGTGGCTCACGGAAGCTTGAAGCGCGGTGATGTGCTCGGTCATCAAAGATTCCTCGGGCGAAAGCGATGTCGCCCCACGCGACGGGCCCTCTGTCTAGCAGAAACCTCGCCGCCCCAAGAACCAAGGAAGCTGAAAATCCGACGTGCGGGGCCGGCCTGTCGGCCACCCCAAATAAGACGAGCCGGGCAGCCTTTCGGCCACCCGGCTCGTTGTGTAACCCCTTCAAGACCCGGAGGTAGAGGGGCGCGAGCAGCTCGTCCGCACGCTCGACGCGCGGACTCAGGCCGCTCAGCTAGTCGAGAACCTCCGGGCTAGGGGTACAACTACAATGCATTGTGCAATGACCTCCTCCGGCAGTAGCCGGACGCTCCGGGGCGGCGGAAACACGAGAGGCTGCCCGCATCGGGCCTACGCCTCGATCGGGGCCCGCCGCATGTTTTGGGGGCGTTCCGTAATGAAACCGCAAGGGTGCGGTCTCGATGTTTGCGCAGTACTCGAGGGATACCCCCCGACGGACCAGCCCGGGAACCATGGTTCCATGCTGCACGTTGGTTCAGATTCTAGCACGGCTAGCTCTGCTCCGCACAGCCAAACGCGGCCCTCGCGGCATTTGTTCCTCGCCCGCCACGTGGACGCAGCGCGGCATGCGGAGCCGCCCACCCTCGGGGCTTGCCTCAGGGCTTGCCGGAGCCGGAGCGCTGGCCGTCGAGGTCGTAGGTGAGGGAGCAGGGGAGCACGTCGACCGCGCCCTCGGTTCCGATCCAATCGAGGCAGTCGCTGCCCTTGGCGGCCTCGTAGCTGAATTCGAGGCTGCCCTCGAAGCTCTCGACCTCGGTGCCGGAGTCACTGAGCTTGCCCTCGGCGTCGTCGCGCCGGTTGATGGCGCAACCCGCTTGCCCGCGCCCTGGCTGGGAGACCTGCACCTGCACGCCGCTCTGGATCGAGAACGTGCGTCCGTCGTTCTCGATGTCGCCGACGAGCGTCTCCTGGCCGTTGAGCCAGTAGATGTCGTTCTCGAAGCGCGTGAGCTTGACCTGGAAGTTCCAGGTCTTGCCGGCGCCAAGCGCGCCTTCGCCGCAGGTCGAGCTCGCGAGCTTGCCCTTCACGTCGTACATGCCGAGCATGTCGCCGGGCGCTTTGGCGTCGTCGACCTTGCGGAAGTCTAAGCAGCCCGCGAGCGTGAGCCCCCAGAGCACGGCAAGCGGCTTTCGCATGCGGCTCGGTAACAGCCGCTGCGTTTTTGGGCCAACATCCCCGGACTTGCCGGGGTCGGGCTCACGTGGCGGCGGGCTCGGCCGCGGCGGCCGTCTCGCCCTTGCGGGCGCGGGCCTGCTCGAGGCCGATGCGGAGGCGCTTGCGCTTCTTCAGCGGCTTGCCCTTGAGCGGGGTGGCCAGCCATTCGTGGCGGCGGCGGACGTTCCAGACGGAGCGGTTCATGGGGAGGGCGCCTTCCGTAGCGGAGAAATCGCCTCTCTGCAACTGCCTGGGCCGGTTCCAGTAGGCCGGGACTGGCTTTTTGACCCTGGTTGACCAAAATTTCCCGGCCTATAGCTTCGGCAAAGGCCCATGCACGTCACGATGATCAAGAAGGAGCTCGCCGACGGGAGCCCCTGCAAGAAGTGTATTCAGGCGGAGGAGGTGCTGCGGCGCCGTGGTCTGTGGGAGCAGATCAACGAGGTCGTGATGGCGGTCGAAGCCGATCCGGCGTCACGCGGGATGAAGCTCGCGGCCGCGCATCGCATCGACCTCGCACCGTTCTTCATCGTGAAGGAGGGTGAGCGCGAGGTCGTCTACACGAGCGTGATCGAGCTCATGCGCGAGCGCCTCGCGAGCCCTGCGAGCTCGAACGGCGGGGCGGCTGCTCCGAGTAGCTCCTCCGCGATGGCACCGAGCGAGACCGAGCTCGACGCGCTCAACGAGCGCTTCGCGAATGCGGAGCCGAAGGCGGTCGTCGACTGGGTGCTCGCTCGCTACGGCGAGAGCGCCGCGATCGCGTTCAGCGGAGCCGAAGACGTTGCGCTCATCGACATGGCCGCTGCGACGGGGCGGAAGTTCTCCGTGTTCACGCTCGATACGGGGCGGCTCCACCCGGAGACGTATCGCTTCATCGACGCGGTGCGCACGCGCTACGGCATCAGCATCACGACGTATTTTCCGGCGTTCGCAGCCGTCGAGGATCTCGTGCGCAAGAAGGGTCTCTACAGCTTCTATCAAGACGGTCACGGCGAATGCTGCCGCATCCGCAAGATCGAGCCGCTCGGGCGCGCGCTGTCGCAGTACGCCGCTTGGCTCACCGGTCAGCGCCGGGATCAGAGCCCGACGCGGAGCACGGTGCAGATGCTCGAGCTCGACATGGCGCACCGTGGCAGCGCGGGGCCCATGTTGAAGGCGAATCCGCTGGCGCATGCGACGCTCGCCAGCGTTTGGGACTACTTGCGGGCCGAGCGCGTTCCGACCAACGAGCTCCATGACCGCGGGTACATCTCGATCGGTTGTGAGCCGTGCACGCGCGCCGCTCGCCCGGGTGAGCATGAGCGAGCGAGCCGCTGGTGGTGGGAAGAAGCCACGCAGCGCGAGTGCGGACTGCACACGGCGAAGCCGCGCGTGCTGCCGGGCGGCGGAATCTAGCCGCTGCTCGCGGCGCGGGCCGCGGGCTCGCCGTCAGTCGGCGATGACTTTGGTGCCCTGGGCGCGGAGCGGGCCGACGCTCATCGGGTCGTCGTCGAGCGGCGTGCCGCCGATGTAGATGAACTTGAGCTTCTTCATCCCTTTGAGGGGTGAGGCGTCCTTCACCTTCGTGCGCTTGAGGCTCAAGTTCGTCATGTTGACGAGGCCGGCGAGCGGCTTCACGTCGTCGACCGGCGTGTCGTCGAGCTGAAGCTCGGTGATCGTCGTGAGCTTGGCGAGCGGGGCGAGGTCGCTCACCTGGGTGCGGCCGAGATCGAGCCGGTCGAGCTTCGTGAGCTTCTCGAGCGGCTTCAGGTCCTTCACCTGATTGATCGAGAGCCGGAGCGACTCCATGTTCGTCATGCCGGCGAGCGGCGTGATGTCGTCGTAGTCGCCGGGACCCATGAAGAGCTCCTTGAGGCCCGTCATCGGCGTGAAGACGCAGGGGTCGAGCTCGTGGATGTCCTTCATCTGCGAGAGGTTCAGGGACTTGAGGCGCTTGAGGTCGGCCTTCGTGATCGCGCCGCTCGCCTTGTCGAGCTTCTTGCGGATTTCGGCCTCGAGCGCCTTGTCGTCGATGCTGACTTCGGGACCGCTGCTGCAGTCAGAGAGCTTCTTCCGAGGCTTGGCGGCGGCGGGCGCCGCGCTCGGCGTGGGAGCGGGGGTTGGTGTCGGCGTGGGCGTCGGAGCGGCCGCAGCGGTCGCGGAGGGCGCGCTCGTTGCGGACGGCTTCTCGTCACAGGCGCCCTGGGCGAACGCTAGAAAGAGACCCGGGACTAGGCTTCCAATTCGAGCGAGCTTCGACATGGCGCGGCACGGTAACAGGTTTCGGTATATTCCGCCTCGATGGCCGAAAGCGGCGAGCTCACGCTTCCCTTTCTCGAGCGGCTTGCCATGGCCGTTCTTCGCCGCACGCGCGCCCATGCTCCCGTTGCCGGGGAAGACGACCCGATCCACGTCCTGAACGAGGCGGAGCGGCGCGAGCTCCACCGCATCGAGCAGCGCGCGGTGGCTCGCGCGGCGGTCGCGGGGGCGCTCTCCGGGGGTGCGAGCGCGAGCGCGGCGATCTGGGCGGCGCTGCGCTTTCTCGGCCCGCACGGCCTGGCGCATTCGACGACGGACCACGCGCTCTATTGGACGGTGGTGCTCGGTGCGACGGTGCTCGCGTCCATCTTCGAGATCGGCTTTCTCTACTGGGACGCGCTGCGCTCCGTGCACTCGATGGCGACGGCGGCGGGGCTGCGCTTCTCCGAGTCGCAGACGAGCGAGCAGCGCGAGGTGGCGCTCGCCCTCGCGCGTGCCGCGCTCGAGCTCCCGAATCCGCACGGCAGCGTGTTTGGCGTGAACCCGCACCGGGAGAGCATCCGCTGGGTCGTGGCGGTCGCGTCGCTGCTCTACAAAGCGAAGATCGCGCTCACGACCTTTCTCATCAAGCTCGTGCTCCGCACGTTCCTCGGGCATTTCATGGGGCGCGCGGTGCTCGAGCTCGTGACGATCCCGGTGACGGCGGCGTGGAACGCCGTCGTTTGCTTCATGGTCGCGCGCGAGGCGCGGCTTCGGGTGATGGGCCCTTCGGCGGCCGTAGAGCTCGTGGGGTACGCGCTCAAGGGCGGGCAGCTGTCCGCCGAGGGCAGGCGTGCCGCGTTCCGCTCGGTCGCGAGCGCCGTGGTTCGCACGGGCGATCTCCACCCGAATCTGCATGCGCTCCTCCGGGTGCTCGTGGAGAAACTAGGGCCGGTCGATTTCGATGACGTGGACGATCCGTCGCGCTTCCTCGACGAGCTCCGGGCGTTCAGCGTCGCGGAGCAGCGCCTCGCGCTGCAGCTCCTCATCATCGCCGCGGTGATCGACGGGCGTCTCACGCGCAACGAGCGCGCCCTCGTCGCCGAAGCGTTTCGCGCCTGCGGGCGCACGCTCCCGCTCGAGCGCGTCGAACGGCTTCGGAGCGCCTTTTACGGTGGCGCCGGCGTCGACTTCGAGCTCGTTCAAAAGCTGGTAGAATGAGCGGTGGAGGTCTCGGTGTGATGCGACTCGGTGCTGTGCTCGCGGTTGCTCTGCTCGCGGCGATGAGCCCTGGCTGTGGCGGCAACTCGAAGAGCGACGGCGCCGGCGCGTCCGGTGGCCAAGGCGGCAGCGCGGGCGCGATACCGGCAGGTGCAGGCCAAGCGGGCAAGGGCTCGGCGGGCTCCGCGTCGGGGAGCGGCGGAAGCGGCGCCGCCGGTGGTGCGGGAGGCGGCGCTGGAACGGGAGCAAGCGCGGCGGGTCGTGGCGGAAGCGGAGGAAACGGTGGAAGCAGCGGAAGCAGCACGGCAGGCGCGGGCGCCGCGGCGGGCGCAGGAGCGGCGACGGGCGGCGCGGGCAGCGGCGCGACCGGTGGCCAGCAGAGCAGCGGCGGAATGCCAAGTGCCGGCATGGGCGGCTCGTCGGAAGCAGGAGCGGCGCCCGGTGGCGCTGGCGGCGACGGTGGGACGGACTGCGAGGCTCTCGGTTGCGAGTTCGCGGGCGACGGGCTGTGTGACAGCCGGGGCCTCTTGACGTGGGTGTGCTTGGGCAGCTTCGACTACCAAGCGTTCATGGACGCGGGCTGCGAAGACGCGGGGAGTCAGGTGCCGCGCATGTGCTGTCCGCCGGAGTTCGCGAAGGAGTGTCAGTCAGAATCCCCCTAGCCTCGAGATCGTTCAGAATCCTGGTAGAGTGAGCCTCGGAGGTGCGGTGTGAGGCGATACGTACGTGTCTTGGTGGGTTGCGTGGTCGGAGTGGTGGCTCCGGGTTGCGGCGAAAACGATTTGCAGGGCGAAGGCTCGGGTGCGTCGGGAGGTCGCGGAGGCAGCTCGGGTGCGCCGGGTGTGGGTGCGGGTCAGGGCGGAACCGGCAATATGGGCATAGGTCCCAGCCAAGCCGGGATGGCGGCGGCGGGGGCAGGCACGAGCGGCGGTGGCAACGCGACCGTGGGCGCCGGCAGTGCAGGGATGAGCGGGAGCACGGGCGGCAGCGGCGGCGCGAGCGGAAGTGGCGTGAGCGGAGGCGGTGCTGGAACGGGTAGTGGAAGCGGTGGGGCGAGCGGTTCGAGCACGGCGAGCGAAGGAGGCGTGGCAGGCGGCAGCGCAATGACGGGCGGTGCCGGAAGCGGCGCGACGAGCGGTCGCGCGAACAACGGCGGCATGTCCGGCATGGGAATCGGCCAGGGCGGTGCTGCCGCCGTGAGTGGCATCGGTGGTGGCTCTGCTGGCGGCGCTGCGCTCGATTGCTCGAAGCTCGGTTGCGAGTTCGTGGGTGCGGGGTCTTGCGGCGACGGGCTCCTCACCTGGGTGTGTACCAATACGACCCTGTTCGACCCCGAGCTGTTCATGGATGCGGGTTGCGTCGACACGGGGAGTCAGGTGCCGCGCCTGTGCTGTCCGCTGGACTTCGCCGTGGAGTGTCAGATCCCGGTTATCTAGGGTGTGGCTTGGAGCGCTTTGCGGGCGAGCGCGGCGTGCGGGCTCGCCGGGTAGCGCGCGAGGAACGCCTCCGCGCGGCGCCGGGCCTCCGCGGAACGGCCGAGCACGCGGAGCGACTCGATGGCGAGGGCTTCACGCTCCTGCGAGAGCTCGCCGTTCGGGAAGTCACGGCGCGCTTCTTCGAGCGCGAGGAGCGCGGCGCGTGGTTGCCCCGAGCGGAGCAGGCTGCGCGCCGTTGCGACTTGTCGGCTTTCGGCGTCGTGCTGGCTCCGCGCGGTCTCGTCCGGAAACGTCGCGACGGACGGCGCCGGCAGCGTCGGAGCAGCCGTGCGGACGGGCTCAGCGGAGTCGACGGGTGCGCGTGTGCGCTCCGGGCTCGCGGGAGCGACGCTCGCCACCGCGGGCGGCGCGGCGAGCGACTGTGCGGACGGCGCGGGAGCAACGGGGATGGGTGCGGGCGAGGGCGTCCTAGCTTGGCTGCTCGGTATGGCGAGTGCCTTGGACGGCTCAGCAGTGCGCGACGGAGCCGCGTGCCGCTCGACCACGGTGACGGCGGTCATGGTCGTCGCGCCGAGCAGTAGGCCGATGCCCGCCACCTTGACGAGCGAGGCGCCGGTGAGAGCACTGGCCGCCCCCGTGCCGGCGGCGGCTGTCGTCGCGGCCGCCACGGCGGACGGCAGCTGAGCCGCGAGCGCGACCCACACCGCGCGCTTGGCGCCGCGCGGAACCCTCGGCTCGAGACCGGCGCGCAACAGTCGGAGCTCACCCTCGCCGAGCTCGCCGTTCTCCTCGCTCCAGCGCTTCGGATCGGTCATTCGGCTCCCTCCCGGCGCAGCACGGCCTGCCCCGAACGAGCGAGGACGCGGGTCGCGCCGCGCCGAAACGCTTCGCGTGCGAGGCGCAGGCGCGAATACACCGTGGCAAGCGGGATCTCGAGCGTCGTCGCGATCTCCTCGCCCGTCATGTCGGAGAGCTCGAACATGACGAAGACGGCGCGCTGATCGTGCGTCATGCCGTCGAGCACGCTCTCGAAGAGCGCCACGTCGTCGCGCCGCTCGAGCAGGCGCTCGGCGTCGTCGCCTTCCGCGACGAGACCCTCCGTCGTCTTGCCGTCCGCCACTTCACGGCGCACGTGCGCGCGTCGCGAACGGTCGCGCGCCGCATGCAGGCAGATCCGGAAGAGCCAGGTGGTGAGCTTGGCGCGAGCCTCGAAGTCCGGTAGGCGGCGATGCACGACGACGAACACCTCTTGCGCGACGTCCTGAAGGTCGGCCACGGGGACGCCGAGCCGGCGCAGACTCTTCCACACGAAGTCGAAGTGACGATCATAAAGCTCGTCGAATGTCATCGAGTCGTTCGCACGATGACCCGCTCCAAGGATGGAGGGCAGCGCGTCCGTATTTTTGTCACGGAAAAGTGAGCTCGGGGCCGAGCTCGACGAGCCCCGAAAGCGGGCTCGTCTCGTAGCTCCCGTCCGTGAAGGCCACAGTGTAGCTCTGCTGCCGCGTGGGGATGATCGCCGAAATATCGAGGCGCAACGCCCACTTGCGCGCGAGGGGCAGGCGGCCGCCCAGACCCGCGGCGATGGCGAACCAAGGGTCGCTCGCCGGGACGTCCTGCGAGAAGCCACGGCCCTGTGCCTGAAGGCTGCCGGCGAGGAACGCTGCGCAGAGCGCCGCGTCGGCGTGGGCGCGCGAGCCACGGAGCCATGCGCAGCCGCCGAGCTTCGCGCTGAGCAAGCTCATCTCGATGGTGTGGCCCAGGTAGTCGGCGTTGCCGCGGGGGGCCCACAGCGCGCCCGCGAAGAGCTCCCAGCGATCGAGGCGGGAGTGGAGCGACGCGGACGCGGTCGGCGCGAGGCCGTCGCCGACGAGGCGGTAGGCGGCGCCTGCACGAAGGGACGCAAAGAAGGCAAGGCGTTCGGCGGAGGGGGCGGGAGGGGCAGAGGTAGAGCTGGAGCTAGGGGTAGGGCTAGAGCTGGATGGTCGGGGCGTGGGAGTGGGAGCGGGAGCGGGAGTGGCGAGCGGGGAATCGTGCGGGGTGAGATCGAGGAGGACGGCGAGGACGACGCTGACGGCTTCGGCGAGGGGGGCGCAGGTTGCGCCTTCCTTCGTGACCTCGCGAACGCCCTCGGTGCGGCCGCTGGCTTGCACTGTCGCGATGTAGCCGGCCTGGTCGTGGCGAAAGCTCACCTCGAGGTGGAGCGGAGCTGCTGCAGCGGGCGGAGGCGTTCCGAGCTCGAGCGTCGCTGCGATGAGCGCGGCTTCGTCGGGACAATCGGCCGCGTCGGCGCTGCGTTGAACGCTGAGCGTGCCCCCCGCGAGCTCAGCGGACCGCGCGCTTGCCGAGACGAGGAACGCGGCGAGGAAGAGGAGCACGAAGCCCCGAGGCCTCACGCACCCTCCGTCGAGATTCCGCACCGGCATGCTCTTTTTTCTGATGGCGAGGTGCGGGCGCTGCCCTAAAGGTTGGTGAGGATGGCATGAATCGATTCTTTGGTGGGCTTCTGCTGGTCGGGGTGGGGTGTGCGGTGACGCTCGGTGCGTGCGCGCCGTCGAGCTCCGAGGTCGGCAAGATGAAGGACCCGGACGGCGGCGTAGGGGACGGCGGGGAACCATCCGACCATCCACCACCGAGCGGCAGCGGGACCGGAGGCGGGGGCAACGCGGGGCTGTGCAAGCCGGGTCAGGTGAAGCAGGCCGACGACGGCTGCAACACGTGCAGCTGTGACGACAACGGCCAGTGGGGATGTACGGAGATCGGCTGCGCGTGCAAGTCGGGAGAGATGCGGGTCGGCGACGACGGCTGCTCGAAATGCGAGTGCGAGGGCGGTAGCTGGGTTTGTGACCCGCGTGGCTGCCCGGACTGCTCGGTGGGCGACCTTTCG
>DATMCL010000025.1:0-7926 GCA_035558375.1 Polyangiaceae bacterium | reverse complement strand
CAGACGATCGAATCCGAACGGATGCGGCGCGTCGCGGAACCGGTCACGGTAATGCGCTTCTCCGCGTGATGGATGCGGAACGAATCGATCAGCGCGCGGCCAAGCAGCGCCGCCGCCGCGACGACAGCGACGCCGACGATCATCGCCCGCGCGAGATAGAAGAGCTCGGCCCTCGAGTTACCCGTCATGGGTCGACATGCTACTCCGTTCCGACCGTAACGGTGCGCCAACCTCGGCGCGGAAGGCGGGTGCGCCGCTGTCAGCCGTACGCGGGACCGTGAGGGATCTTCGGGCCGCTAGCGGCGCTTGCTGATGCCGAAGAGCTTCTGCCCCATGTACATGATGGGGTCGAAGTAGCGGTCCACGACGCGCTCTTTCAGCGGGATGATGCCGTTGTCGGTGATGTTGATGTGCTCGGGGCACACCTCCGTGCAGCAGCGCGTGATGTTGCAGAAGCCCGAGCCGAATTCCTTGCGGATTTCGGGGATGCGGTCGTCGTCGTCGAGCGGGTGCATCTCGAGGCTCGCGAGGCGAATCATGAACCGGGGACCCACGAAGCGATCCTGCGCGTCGCGATCACGAAGGACGTGGCAGGTGTCCTGGCACAGGTAGCACTCGATGCACTTCCGGAACTCCTGCACGCGGTCGACGTCTTCCTGGTACATGCGGTGCTCGCCGTCGGCGCCGCGCGGCTTCGGCTTCAGCGGCCGGATGCGCTTGTTCTGCTTGTAGTTCCAGGAAACGTCCGTCACGAGATCCTTGATCACGGGGAACGTCTTCAGGGGCTGGACCGTGATCGTCTCGTCCGGTCCGTAGGAGTTCATGCGCGTCATACAGGAGAGGCGCGGGCGGCCGTTGATCTCCATGCTGCAGGAACCGCATTTCCCGGCCTTGCAGTTCCAGCGAATCGCAAGATCGTTCGCCTGCTGCGCCTGCACGCGGTGCAGCACGTCGAGGACGACCATGCCGGGGTCGACCGGCACGTCGTATTCCTTGAAATCGCCGCCTTCTGCGTCACCGCGCCAAATACGGAATTTTCGTAGGGTGCTCATGATCGTGCTTTCTCAGTCGTTCGGCGCGTCGGCCCCGACCTTGCCGGACTCGAGATCCTCGATCTTCGAGTTGGCGATTTCTTCGAGGTACTTCACGGGGGCGGGGCGCATGACCTTCTCGACCTCCATGTGCCCGTCCGAGCCCTTGCGGCAGACGATGTTGCACTTCACCCACTCGTCGCGCTCGCCCTCGTAGTCGATGCGCGTGTGCGCTCCGCGGCTCTCTTGACGAATCAGCGCGGAGCGTGCGACCGCCTCCGCCGTGACGAGCATGGAGCGCATGCTGAGCGCCTCGTGCCAGCCGGGGTTGTACTGGCTCGTGCCGGCCGCCTTCATGTTCTTGGCGCGCTCGTTGAGCTCCTCGATGCCTTTGATACCCTGCTTGATCTCGTCCTCGACGCGGACGATGCCGACGCCGTCCTCCATCACGTCCTGGAGCTTGTCGTGAAGGGCGTACGGGTTCTCGCCGCTTTCGCGGTTCAGGATGTCGGTCGCGCCGCGGATGGCGACCTTGATCTGCTCGTCGTCGGCGCGCGGTGCCGTGCCGAGCGTGCGGATGTATTCGGCCGCTCCCACGCCGGCGAGACGCCCGAACACGATGAGGTCCGAGAGCGAGTTGCCGCCGAGGCGGTTCGCGCCGTGCATGCCGGCGCCGCATTCGCCGCAGGCAAAGAGGCCCGGAACCCGGGTCATTTGCGTGTCGGCGTCCACGCGGATGCCGCCCATGAAGTAGTGGAGCGTCGGACCGACCTCCATCGGATCCTTCGTGATGTCGACCTCCGCCAGCTCCTTGAACTGGTGGTACATGCCGGGCAGGCGCCGCTTGATGAACTCTGGCGGACGGCGCGACGCGATGTCGAGGAACGCGCCGCCGTGCGGCGAGCCGCGCCCAGCCTTGACCTCGGCCCGGATCGAGCGAGCGACGACGTCGCGCGTGAGGAGCTCCGGAGGGCGGCGGGCGTTCTTGTCGCCGTTGAGCCAGCGCGTCGCCTCGTCCACGGTGTCGGCCGTCTCCGGAGCGAACTTCTCCGGGACGTACTCGAACATGAAGCGCTTGCCGTCCTTGTTCAGCAAGATGCCGCCGTCGCCGCGCACGCCCTCCGTCACGAGGATGCCGCGCACGCTGAGCGGCCACACCATGCCCGTCGGGTGGAACTGCGTGAACTCGAGGTCCATCAGCTCCGCTCCCGCCTCGTACGCGAGGTAGGTACCGTCGCCCGTGTACTCCCAGGAGTTCGAGGTGACGCGCCACGCCTTGCCGGCACCGCCCGTCGCGAGGATCACGGCGCGCGCACGGAGCAGCACGAAACGCCCGGTTTCCCGGTAATACGCGAGCACACCGGCAATCCGCTCGCCGTCCTTCAAGAGGGCGAGCGCCGTGCACTCCATCAAGAAATCGATGCCTTGGTGGATGCCGTGGTCCTGCAGCGTGCGAATGAGCTCGAGCCCCGTACGATCGCCGACGTGGGCGAGGCGCGGGTAGCGGTGGCCGCCAAAGTTACGCTGGCTGATAAGCCCTTCCTTCGTGCGGTCGAAGACGGCACCCCACTCCTCGAGCTCCTTGACGCGCGCCGGGGCGTGCTTCGCGTGAAGCTCCGCCATGCGCCAGACGTTGAGCATCTTGCCGCCGCGCATCGTGTCGCGGAAATGCACCTTCCAGTTGTCGCGCTTGTCGACGTTGCCCATCGACGCCGCCATGCCGCCTTCGGCCATCACGGTGTGGGCTTTGCCGAGCAGGCTCTTCGACAGCACGGCAGTCTTCATGCCTTGCGCACTGGATTCGATGGCCGCGCGCAGGCCGGCACCGCCGGCGCCGATCACGACGACGTCGGTTTCAATAGTTTTGAGTTCGGATACGTCCAACATGGCGCGCGTCAGCTCCAGGTATTGAGATCTTTGATCACGCCCATGCTGACCAAGCGCACGTAGAGATCGGTGCAGCCGACCCAGACCAGGCTCATCCAAGCAAACAGCATGTGGCGGCCGTTGAACCACGACGCGCCCTTCCAGGCCTTGTATTGCACCGTGGCCTGACCGCACGACATGCAATCGCTGCGACCGCCGATCAAGTGCCGGAACGAGTGGCAGCCGAAGGTGTACGACGCAATCAAGAGCACGTTGATCGTGAGGACGATGCTGCCGACGCCGATCCCGAGCTCGCCGTTGCGCGAGTAGGATTTGACGGCGTCTTCGCCCAGGAAGAAAATGAAGATCAGCGCGAAGTAGAGCGCGTACCGGTGGAGGTTCTGGACGAGGAGGAACGTCGTCTCGCCGTTGTAGCGAGGGCGTTTGCCGGGGCTCACCGCGCAGCCGGGCGGGGAGGCGGCGAAGGACCGGTAGTACGCCTTCCGGTAGTAGTAACAGGTGAACCTGAACGAGAGCGGGAACACCAGGATGAGGAGCGCGGGCGACGCCGGGAACAGGGGGAAGTTCGGCCACCAGGCGGGCCACGCGCCGAACCACGCGTGCTCGAGCGGAGCCGCGCCGGGCACGCCCTCCTTGATGAAGAGGAGGGGCGAGTACATCGGGCTCAGGTACGGAGCCGCGTAGTAGTGGGCGCCCTGGAACAACGCCCACGTCGAGTAGGCAATGAAGCTCGAGAACACGAGGACCGTGATGGTGGGACCCACCCACCACGCGTCGGTCCGTAGGGTGCCGCCGAGCTCTTGGGGATGCCCGCCCAGCACGGGGAGCTGCCGCATCGTCATTGCGTTGATGTAGAGGACTCCTCTCTATAAGTCCAATGCAAAAACCTCAGCGGTGTGATAAGTTATTCTTATGCAGATCGAGACGCTGAAGGCGTTCTGTGATCTGGTGGAAACGAAGAGCTTCACCCGAGCGGCGGAGCTCAATTTCGTTTCGCAGTCAGCCGTGAGCCAACAACTGCGCGCGCTGGAGCGACGCTTCGAGCAGCGGCTCGTCGAGCGTGGCGCGGGCCTTGGCGTCGAGCCGACCGCAGCCGGCAAGCTGCTCTACGCCGAGGGCAAGGCCATCCTCGCCCGGCTGCAAGCACTCGAAGAGCGCTTGCGAGAGCCCACGGGAGCCATGAGCGGCACGGTCCGGGTCGCCACCGTGTACAGCGTCGGCCTGCATGCGCTGCCCCCGTACGTGAAGCAGTTCTTGCGCGAGCACCCGCAGGTCCAGATCCAAGTCGAGTACAGCCGTACTGATCGTGTCGTGGAGGCATGCCTGGCAGGGGACATCGACCTCGGCATCGTCGCCTTCCCGAAGCGCCGCCCGAAGCTCGAGGTGATTCCCCTGCGCGAGGAAGAGCTCGTGCTCGTCGTGAGCCCCGAGCACCGGCTGGCACGGCGCCATCAAACCTCGCTCGGCGCCCTGCGTGGCGAGGCGTTCGTCGCGTTCGATCGCTCGGTGCCGACGCGCCGCTACATCGATCGCGCGCTCCGCAAGCACGACGCCCAAGTGCGCATCACGACCGAGTTCGACAACATCGAGACTATCAAGCGCTCGGTGGAGGCGGGGCTCGGCGTGTCGATCGTGCCGGAAGCCACCGTAAAAAACGAGGTGCGTGCCGGAACGCTCGTGGCGCTAACGCTGAGCGACGAGCGGCTGACGCGTCCCGTCGGCATCATCCATCGGCGGCGGCGCGAGCTCACGATCCCCGCCCAGGCGTTTGCCGAGCTTTTGGTGCGAGGGATGGGCGAGCGTCGTTAGGCTCGGCTCGCGCGGCAGGCGCGCGGTGCTAACGTCTCGCCCATGAGCGAATCAGGAGGCAACGCCAAGAGCCTCGTGATGGCGCCCGAGCTCATGGGCGCGAAGGGGTTGCTCCATTTCGCGAAGGATCCGCTCGAAGCGTTCAGCACGGCGCGGGCGCGCTACGGCGACGCCGTCTCGTTCACGCAGCTTCGCGGCCGCTACGTGCTGCTGTCGCGCCCGGAAGCCATCGAGGCGGTCCTGCACCACAAAGGCGGCGAATTTCAGAAGGATTTCTTCACGCGCGACCTCGGGACCATCCTCGGGCAGGGCCTACTCAACGCCGAGGGCGAGCTCTGGCGACGGCGCCGCAAGCTGATGGCACCCACGTTTCAGCCGCGCGAGCTCGCCGCGTTCGGCGAGACCATGCTGGCCTGCACCGACGACCTCCTCCGCTCGTTCGAGCCGGGCGCGGTGCGAGATCTGCACGCCGACGCGATGCACCTCGCGCTCGACATCGTCGTGCGCACGCTGTTCGGGGCGAAGCTCGCGCGCTTCGACGACGTCGAGCGCGCCATCGATGTCGTGACGACCGAGTACCGCCTGCTCTGGCACACCTGGCGCGCGATGATTCCGCGCTGGGTGCCGCTGCCGAGCCACGGCCGGCTCGCGCGGGTGCGCGCCGAGCTCGACGCGATCCTGCTCGAGGTGATCGAGCAAAAGCGCAAGACCCCGGGCAAGGATCTCTTGTCCCACCTGCTCGCGCTCACGGACGACGAGGGCCACGGCCTGACCGACACCGAGCTCCGTGACGAAGCCATGACGCTCTTCCTCGCGGGTCACGAGACAACGGCGCTCGCCTTCACCTACACGTTCCGCCTGCTCGCGGCCCACCCGGAGATCGACGCGAAAGTGCTCGATGAGCTCGATGCGGTGCTCGGCGGGCGCGCTCCCACGCAGGCCGACGTCGAGCGGCTGCCGTACACGAGCGCGATGGTGCGCGAGAGCCTCCGGCTGTACCCGCCCGTCTGGGCAATGGGTCGCTATGCGATAGAGCCCGTGGAGGTCGCGGGCATCGCGATCCCGAAAGATACCCACGTGATCCTGAGCCAGTGGGTCGTGCAGCACGACGCACGCTGGTTCCCGGAGCCCGAGCGCTTTCGCCCGGAGCGCTGGCTCTCCGGCGAGACGGCGAGCCTGCATCGCTTTGCCTACTTCCCGTTCGGCGGCGGGCCGCGCGTGTGCGTCGGACAGCATTTCGCGCTGCTCGAGCTCGTGCTCGTGGTCGCGCGCGTCCTTCAGAGCGTGCGCTTCGAGATCGCACCGGGCGAGGAGCTAGCGCTCGGCCCGGTCGTGACGCTCCGACCCCGCGGGCCCGTGCGGCTACGCGTCAAGCCGCGCGACGGTGTGGCCCGACGGGCCCATCCACCTACATCCATCGCGTCTCAAAGACCCTACGCTTCGTCCTGAGGGGGGTGCGCCGAGTGCGCAGAGTTGAGTCCGGGCAGCGGGTGAGGTGGGCCGCGTGTGGGACGCCGTGGTATGAATGAAGCTCCCGTATGCGTCCGTCGAGCTCGCCATGACCGAGGAGATTCGCGAGGGAGAGCTCCTGGCCGGCAAGTACCGGGTGGAGCGCGAGCTCGGTCAGGGCGGCATGGGCGTCGTGTACCTCGCGAAGCACATCGAGCTCGACGAGTACGTGGCGCTGAAGCTGATGCGGCCGGAGGCGGCGAAAAGCGGGGAGGCAGTGGCGCGCTTCATGCGCGAGGCCCGCTCGGCGGCCAAGATCAAGAGCCAGCACGTGGTGCGGGTGATGGACGTCGGCGTGCTCGACGGCAGCCGCCCGTTCATGGCGATGGAATACCTCAATGGCGCGGATCTCCAGCAGATCCTCGCGCAAAGGAAACGCCTTCCGCTCGACGAAACCGCGGAATACCTGCTGCAAGCGCTGGAGGCGCTCTCCGAGGCGCACGCGCACGGGATCACGCACCGCGATCTCAAGCCCGGGAACCTGTTCGTCATCCGCCGGCCCGACGACTCGCCCGTCGTCAAGGTGCTCGACTTCGGGATCTCGAAGGTTCGGCCCGACGCGCTTTCACCGTCGAGCCCACTCACCCAAGTGTCGGCCCTCGTCGGCTCGCCCCTGTACATGTCGCCCGAGCAGATGAAGGCGTCGCGCGACGTCGATCAGCGCGCCGACATCTGGGCGCTCGGGGTCATTCTGCACGAGCTTTTGACTGGGGAAGTGCCGTTCAAGGGCGAGTCGCTACCCGAGCTCTGCGCCGTCATCGTGCTCGAGAGCGAGCCGCCGCGCGCCCGCAACCTCGTGCCCGAATTGCCGGACGCGATTGATCAAGTGATCGCGCGCTGCCTCGCACGCAAGGTCGAGGAGCGATTCGCCAACGCCGCCGAGCTCGCACGGGCTCTTGCGCCCTTCGCGCCGATTCGTGCCCGCGTTTCCGTCGACCGCATCGCCGCCGTGCTCGGGCCTGCGGCAAGCCTGCGGGGCCTCACGCTTGCGCAGTCGAACCCGACCGCTCCCGATTCGGCGACGGCGGGTGTCTGGAGCGGAACCACGGCCGATCGCCGCGGGCGTTCGCTGACGCTCATCCTCGGGTCGGCGTTCGTCTTGCTTCTGCTCGTCAGCGTCGGAGTGTTTGCACTACGCCGCGGCACCTCGAGCCCGCCGAAGGCGCCTGCGGCGCCGCCCGTCGCCGTGGAGGTACCGCGGGCCGAGGCACCGATCGTGGTGGCGCCGGTCACGAACGCCGCACCGACGCCGAACGTCGCCCCGACGCCGACTGTCACGCCTGCGCCCGTCGCGACCGCGACGAACGCAGCACCGAAGGCGAATACCGGCTCCGTCGCGACCGTGGCGCCGACGTCTGCCTCGCCCCCGCTGAAGAAAACCGCACCCGGGCCCGCGACCCGCCTGCCGAAGAAGCCGGCGGAAGAGGAAGCCGATCCGAATCCATTCGGCGGGCGTCGCTAACGACTGCCCGCCGAAGACCGGTGCCGCACCGTTCAGCTCGCGGAGAGCTGGCGGAGCACGTACTGGAGGATGCCGCCGTGCTGGTAGTAGTCGAGCTCGACGGCCGTATCGATGCGCGCCAGCGCCTCGAAGCGCTTGACGCTCCCGTCGGCGGCGGTGGCCGTGACAGCGAGCTTCTTGCGCGGCGCGAGGCCGGTCGCGATGCCCTCGATGGCGAACGTCTCCTCC
>DATMCL010000024.1:0-4453 GCA_035558375.1 Polyangiaceae bacterium | reverse complement strand
CTCGTCGGGCGAGCTCGTGCTCGCTGCCGGCTGCGTCGGCGTGGCCGCATCGACCCCCACGGCCAAGACGCGCGCGGCGTCGCTAGAGGCCTGACCGGTGGCGACCACCTCGATTTGCTCGGCGGGCACGCCGTCCTTCACGAGATCGTCGCGCACCTGGTTCGCGTTGGCGAGCGAGGCGCTCATGCGATCGGCGTCGTCCGGTTTGGCGTAGCCCTCGACGCGGATCTTCTGCTTCGTCTGGCGAGCGCGCGAGGCGACAGCGGAGAGACCACCGTCCAGAGGGCGGCTGCCGGCGAGCCGACCGTGTCCGGCGCCGGCCGCCGCGCCCGCGCCCGCATAGCCCTTTTCGCCTGTCGAATCGCCCCAGAGCTCCTCTCGCTTTCCGGGTTTCGCGGACGCCACCCCGGCGGGCGCGCTCTCGGCCGCGGCGGAGCGCGCGGGAGACGGCGCAGGAGCAGGGCGCCGCACCGAGCCGAGCAGCTGCACCTCTTTGTTCGCGACTTGATACGGCGAGCCGCCGGTCGGCGGGGCGACACCGAGCGCGGTCTCGTCGACCAGCGTCTCGCGATCGACGAAGTGGACGCTGCGGAGATCGTACTTGAACGACAACGCCGACGTGGAGCCGACGCCCACCGCGACGTGCTTCCAGTCCTCGCCCGACACGTTGTGCACGACGGCCCACGCCTCGAGCTTCGCGGGCTTGTCGCCGTGGAGCTCCAGCCGATAGCTGGGCTTCCACGACGGGCTCTCCGTCACGTACGTGATCTTGAGGTCGTGGACGCCGTCTTTCGGCAGCTCGAGCGCAATCGTCACCTCGTCGTCCTGATCGTCGAGCGTCGGGAACGAGATCGGGACGAGCTTGCCGGTCCGGACGTCCACGACCGTGAGCGACTTCAGGAAATCGTCGAGCCGCTGGCCCGGCACCTCGAGCTTCAGCTGGTTGCCCTTCACCGTGGCGCGCCGCTCGAAGTACGCAACGCCGTTGCGGTACACGACCACGCGACCGAGCGCGGCCTCCGTGTGGATCGGCGGTGCGGCGACGCGCGCCGCGCACCCTCCCGAACCGATGCCCAAGAGCGAAACCAACAACAAAGGACCAACGGACCAGGTACGCGTCATCACGACTTCCTCCGTGCGAGAGAACGCGTGGCGCGCTCGTCGCTTACGGTGCCTGACCGCGCGGCCCTCGCGAAAGTTCCCGCGCGGGGCGCACCCGCACCGAAGCGCGCGAAACATCAGTACAAAACCGAGGGACGCCGCGGCGCGATAAACTAGGGAGCACCGAGCGTTACGTCCGTCGCCGCCGTGCCGAGCGGGATCACGAACGCATCGCGCTCGCGAGGGAAGGTCGCCGTCGGCGCGAACGTACCAATGCCCGCCACCGCTGCCGGCTGCTCGATGCGAAGTCGCGCCACCTGGCTCAGCGCGTCGGCCGCCGCCAGCGTGACGCGCACCGTGTGCGCGGCGGTGTCCAGCAGCACGCTTTCGAAACGACCGGCATCCAGCGTGAGCCAGAGCCCGAGCGACGCGAGGTAGACCCGCATCCGGAACGCATCGAGCGTCTTCAGGGTGACGCTGGTGCCGCTGACGCTCACGTTGCCGCCGAAAGCGAGCCACCCGAAGTCCGGGTGCTCGACGAGATAAGTCGCGGCGTTCTCGGCGTAGCCGAAGAAGCTCGGACCGTAGTCGCCGCTCACGGGATCGGGAGCGAGCGTGTCCGGGAACGAGTGGAAGGCCATCGACGGGAAGCCGTCTTCGGCGATGCTCGTGAGGGCGCCCATCGCGCCCGAGTAGCCGATGCGGAGCAGGTGGAGGTCGTCCGGGTGATCGCGAAATTCGGTGAGCACGGGGATCGCGTTGAGGCTCGAGCCGTAGTGGTGAACCATGCGCTCCAGCCGATCGATCTTTGCGCCGCCGTAGATGAAGTCCCAGTAGCGCCGCGCGGAACCGTCGTACGCCCAGTGCGGAATGCTCGGCATGTAGCCGGTGATGGCGTCGATGCAGACCTTGGCTTTGTCGCGATCGCCGAAGTGACGCGTCCACGCGTACACCTCTTCCTGGCCCGTGGAATCCCAGGGCATTTCACTGCCGAAGGGGAAATTCTCGGAGCGCCACAGCTGCTCGCGTGACTTCATCCGTCCCTCGAGGTCGCTCGCTTCGTCCGTCATCCCTTCGCGTTCGAGGTCGTTCAGGATCTCGAGGAACACGCTGCCGTCCATCAGACCGAACTTCGCGTACTCCGCGCCGAGCGTGGTCATCGCGACGGCTGTTTGGTAGGCCTGCGTCAGATAGAAATCCCAGGGATGCGCGGCGGTCAGGCCCGTCGTGTTGCGCGCGATGCGATAGAGCGACCAATAGAGCGCGGCGACGTGCGGGTAGTTGTAGGAGCGCGGCACCTCGAGCGTGTGCGCTTTGGTCCAGGCGCCCCAATAGGTTTGATTGGTGGCCGGATCGAGCCACGCGACGCTCGGGTCGTAGTAACCCGAGGGCAGGAGCGACGGCTCGTAGTAGAAAAGCGTGCGCTTCACTCCGTAACGGTTCGAGCCCGAGTCGTACTGGAGGCCGCCCCAGATCGCGCCATCGACGAAGGCTTCGTACTTCTTCACTTCTTCGGGCACGGGTCGCCCGAAGAGCTTCATCGCACCGGCGAGCCAGGTGGCGCCGCCTTCGTCCCCGAGGCCGCACACCCAGGCTTGTTTTGCCTGGGTGACGACCTTTCCCGCTTCGTGGTCGTACGTCATCACGGAAGGGCTACGGCCGAAGGGATCCGCGTCGTCCACGAACCAGGCCTTGGTGGTGAGGAAGCTGCCGAGATCGGCGACGACCTCCGTGGCCGGTTTGATGATGTCGTAGTGAATCGACTGCACCGTGCCGTCGGCGTACGTCACGTCGAGGCGCGCACGCCCGCGCTGGGTTCCGGTGAGCGAGTACGCCTTTTGGCCGCTTGCCGTCACCCCATCGGGCGTCACCGTCAGCGCGCCCGCTGGCTCGACCGCCATCGACGTGACGGTCCAGGGGTAGTCGAGAAACAGCCGTCCGGTGATGTCCGCCGGCAGCACGTAGCCGGGAACGCCGACGGCCACGGGGCGCTGATTCCGAACGAGCGTCGCCTCGATATTTCGGATCGCGTCAGCGAGCACGAAGCGCACGCCGTAGCTGTGGGACTCGCCCGGTGCGAGCGTGAGCGAGGTCGGCGGCACCCAGGGCGTGGCGCGCGACCACTCGCCCTCGGCGTACGCCTTGGTGTGCACCATCCACTCGAGGAATCCCTCGAAGGTCTGACCGCGCGGCGTGAGCTCGGTGAAGACGGCGACCGGGTCTTTCGAGCCTGTTTTCGGCGCGTTGAGCAGCGGACTGTAGGCCTCGAACGGCGTCTTGCCATCGGGCAGCACGAGCAGGGCCGGGCCTCGACCGCTCAGGCGCGTCACCTGGAGGTAACCGGCGTCGCGACCGATGTACGGATCGGCGAAGGAGCACGTCGCGTGGGCTTGGTCGAGCGTGCGATTGGTGATCACGTTGTTGAACACCATCGGAATGCCGAGCGCGCCGAGCTCGACGCTCGTGCTCGAGCGATTCACGAGCTCGAAGCGCAAGACGAGCCGTCCTCCCTCGAGCGCCCAGCGGCGCGTCACGCCGACGGGCAAGTCGGCGGGCAAGGCGGGCGAGAGATCCGCGCCGGCGAGCACGGTGCTGTCCGAGGGCAGCGCTGTGACGGCCGTGCGGGACGCGGCGCTGGTCACGTTTTGCCACTCGGTGGCGCCCGCAGCCCGAAGGCGGAGCGTGAGATCGCCCAGGTGAAAGTAGCCGGCACCGCTCCGCGTCGCGACCAAGTCGCCGGGAGTGAAATCGAAGTCGGGCGCCGACTTCGGTCGCAACGCGGTGACCGTATGGGAGCTCGTGTCGAGACTCAGGCAAAATTCGGCGCTCTCGAGCGCGAGGGCGCCCTTCGACGCCGGGCATTTCGCGTCGATCCACGGCACGTCCGCGAGCGGCGGGATCGGAGCGCTGCCCGCATCGCCGCCCGAGCCCGCGAGTGCTCCGCCGCTCCCCGCCACAGCCGTACCGCCCGCCACCGCTGTCCCGGAGCCGCCGCTCGACGCACCACCCGCCGCTGCGCCGCCAGCACCGAGCGCCGCAGCGCCACCGATGGAACCGCGCCCCGCCGTCGCGCCGCCACGCCCGGCGGTGCCGACACCAGCCATGCCATTGCTGCTGCCGCCACGCGCGTGCGAAGTGCCGCCGGGAGCCGCATCGGATCCGGACGCGCCGCAAGCGAGCGCGCACGACGCGAGCACGGCGGCACGCAAAGTGTTGTGCAGCATTCGAGAGCGAAGTCGCTCGAGCGCGCCGGAATGCGTCAGCGAAATCGTCGCGCGCGACGCTCGGCGGCCCGCGCGCTCACCAGCCGCGTAGCGTCTTCATCTCCTTCCACGTGCGGCGGAGGAGCCAG
>DATMCL010000023.1:0-27902 GCA_035558375.1 Polyangiaceae bacterium | reverse complement strand
GCCGGAGGATGGGGGACGGAGGCGGGCGGCGGAGCTGGCGGCGGAGGCGTTGGGCGTGCCCTTCGTGGATGCGTCCTCGAACGACTACCTGGGATTGGCGGCACTTGGTGTTTCACGTGAAACGGACGTTCAGGGATCCCCTCTGGGTGCAGGTGCGTCTCGGCTGATCCACGGCAGTCGGGACGCTCACGTGAAGCTCGAGGTCGCACTTGCCGACTGGGTGCGCCTTCCGACCGCTCTGCTCACGACGTCGGGCTACGCGGCGAACGTTGGTCTGATGGGTGCGCTCGGACGGACCGGGACGGTCATCATCTCGGACCGTCTGAACCACGCCTCGATCATCGACGGATGTCGCCTCAGTCGCGCGGAGGTCGTCGTGACCCCGCATCTCAAGGTCGCGCCGGTGGAGGCGGCTCTCCACGCGGCCGCCAACGCAGCCGCTCGCTGGGTCGTGGTCGAGTCCTGCTTCAGCATGGATGGCGACGGCCCCGACCTCCGAACGCTGCGCGCGCTCTGCGACCACCACAGGGCCGGCCTGATCGTCGACGAAGCCCACGCACTGGGCGTCTTCGGCCCGGAAGGTTCCGGCCGCTGCGCGGAGGCAGGAGTAACTCCCGACGTCCTCGTCGGCACCCTCGGGAAAGCAGTGGGTTCCCAGGGCGCGTTCGTCGCCGGCTCGGCGCGCCTGCGGACGCTGCTTTGGAACGACGCTCGGTCGTTCGTCTTCTCAACGGCGCCGTCGCCGCTGCTCTCGGCTTGGACGCTGTTCCACGTGGAACGAGCGAAGGGCGCCAACGACCAGCGCGCGACTTTGTTCGCGCGCGCCCGCGCGCTGCGCGACTCACTCGCCACCCACGGCGTCACGGTTGAGCCGGGGCTGGGCGGCGCAATCGTCCCAGTGCTCGTGGGCGACAATCGCCGCGTGCTTTCGGTCGTCGCCGAGCTCGAGCGGAGCGGCATCCTCGCTCAGGGCATTCGACCTCCCACGGTGCCCGCGGGCACGGCGCGCCTCCGACTCACGGCAACCGCGAGCTGGTCCGCCGACGTGCCATCGCGCGTTGCCGACGCCATCGCCCGCGCGCTACAGAACGCCGGGTGAGTCACCCGCCTCGTCCCGTCCGCATCGTCCTCGTTGGAACGGGCACCTCGGTCGGAAAGACCTGGCTCGCCACCGAGCTACTCCGCGAGCTCGCGCGGCGCGCCGTCCCCGCCGTCGGTCTCAAGCCCATCGAGAGCGGCGTGGTCGAGGGCGTCACCTCCGACGCCGAGCAGCTCGCCGGCTTGAGCGCGGCTGCCCCCGCGACGCCCCCGTTTCGGCTGCCCGAGCCCATCTCTCCGCACCTTGCCGCGCGTCGCGCCGGCGTCGCGATCGCGCTCGACGCAGCCCTCACATATGTCCGGTCACAAGAGTCTAGCTCCGCGCAATCAGCGCCGCGCGTCGTGCTCGTCGAGACGGCGGGGGGCCTCTTCAGTCCGCTCACCGATTCCGCGACGTGTTTCGAGCTGGCACGCGCTCTCGACCCCGCGCGCTGGGTCCTCGTGGCGGCGGACGCTCTCGGGGTGATTCACGACGTGACGGCGGCGCTGCTCGCCGCCAAGGCTCGCGGGCGCGTCCCTGACTTCGTCGTGCTCTCGGCGGCGCGCGCCGCTGACGCCAGCACCGGCTCGAATGCGGCCGAGCTCGCGCGACTCGGCATCGTGCAGCGACCGTTCGCGCTCGGCCGCGACGACTCGGCTGGAGTCGCCGCACTGGTCGACGCGCTGCTCGAGCCCGCCGCAACGGCGCCCTAGCTCGCCTGAATTCTGCCGCCAGCCAACCGAATGCGCCGAGCCCGCAGCCGTTCCGCCTGATCGGCGGCATGGCTCGAGACGACGACGAGCGTCCCGCAATCGCGCTCGGCGACGAGCGTCCGCTCGAGAAGCTCCGAGCTCCGCGCGTCGAGGCCCGCCCACGGCTCGTCGAGCAAGAGGACGCTCGGCGAATGCACGAGCGCGCGGGCGAGCGCGATGCGTTGGCGCTGGCCGCGCGAGAGCGTGCGCAGCGGGCGATCACCGAACGCTCGCGCTTCGACGCGATCGCGCGCTCGCTCCCACGCTCCCGCAAGGTCGACGCCGTAGGCACGCGCGGCGAGCTCGACGTTCTCGCGACCCGAGAGCTCGCGGTAGCAAAGCGACTCGTGCGCGACCCAGCCGAGCTCCGGACGCACGAGGTCGAGCTCCTCACCGACCGGCTCGTAGACGACGCGCCCGAACGACGGACGGAGCACGGTCGCGAGCACGGCGAGGAGCGTGCTCTTCCCGGCTCCGTTCTCGCCCTCGAGCGTCACGATCTCTCCGGCCGAGAGGGTGACCGACACGGCCCGGAGCGCGGCCACGGCGCCGAACGTTCGGGTCACCGAGTCGACGACGATGCGCTCGATCCGCGGCACGAGTCGCCCTTTTAGCACCCCCTGCCTCGACCCCGCTCTGAGCCTTCGAAGGCTTCGGGAGGCGCTCCGCGCGGGCGAGCCGGGGCGAGGGCTCGTATTTGCGGCCGTTTTCGGGCGCTGTCCTCCCCCAATGCGGTGCTACTATCGGTCTTAGGATGAGTTCCTCCGCTCTAGCTTTGGAGCCTAGGCGCGCGGAGCAGCTTGCCGAGCTGAAGCTCGCCGTCGGGGGTGCTCTCGAGGGTAAAGCGGAGGTAGTCGAGCTTGCTCTGATCGCACTCCTTGCGCGCGGTCACGTCCTTTTGGAGGACGTGCCGGGAGTCGGCAAGACGACGCTCGCCCGCGCGCTCGCTCGTGCCGTCGGCGGCGAGATGCGCCGCGTTCAGTTCACGAGCGATCTCTTGCCGAGCGACGTGCTCGGCGTGTCGATCTACGAGCAGCACCGCGGCGAGTTCGTGCTGCGGCCCGGACCGATCTTCACGAACGTGCTCCTCGCCGACGAGATCAATGGCGCGAGCCCTCGCACGCAGTCCGCCTTGCTCGAAGCGATGAGCGACGGGCAGGTGTCGCTCGACGGGCGCACGCTGCCGTTGCCGGAGCCGTTCTTCGTCGTTGCGACGCAGAACCCGCAGGACTTCGCCGGCACGTATCAACTGCCGGAATCGCAGCTGGATCGCTTCATGATGCGGCTTCGCATCGGGTATCCGCCCCCGCACGTCGAGACGCGCTTGATGCTCGATCCCGACTACGACCGCATCGAGGCCGTACCCGTCGTGCTCGATCCGCAGTCGCTCGTCAGCATGCAGCGCGAGGTCGATCGCATCTCGACCGATGGCGCGCTCGGTGCGTACCTGCAAGCGCTCGTCACGGCGACGCGCTCGGCTCCCGCTCTGTCGCTCGGCGCTTCGACGCGCGCCGGAATGAACCTCTCGCGGGCGGCGCGTGCTCGCGCGCTCCTCCACGGTCGGCATTACTGTATCGCCGACGACATCCACAGCCTGGCGGTGCCGCTCCTCGCGCACCGCGTTCGGCTCGCCTCGCATGCCGAGGGTTACGTTCCCTCGCGCGACGAGGCCGAGACGGCCGTGCGCGAAGTCGTCTCGCGCGTTCCCGTGCCCCTGTGAGCTCGTCCATCCCGTCCGGCATGCCGCGCCGGCCGACGGGTGCGCCGAGAGCGCGGTCGGGTGGACGCTTCCGCAGCGGCCCCTCGCCGCTGGATCCGCCGTGGCTCGCGCGCGTGAAGCGCTTCTTTTCGTGGTTCAAGCCGCCGCGGCGCCTGCGCCTCACGCGCGAGGGCCGCTACTTCCTGCTCATCACGTTCTGCGTGGGTTTTGCCGCGATCAATACGGGCAATAACCTCCTTTACCTGCTGTTCGGGATGTTCCTGTCACTCATCATCGTCTCCGGCGTGATGAGCGAGCTCAGCCTGCGCCAGCTCACGGTGTCGCGAAGGCTGCCGCCGCGCGCGCAGGTCGGGCGCGCGCACCTCGTCGAGATCGAGGTCTACAACCACAAGCAGCGCATCCCCTCGTACGCGATCGAGGTCGAGGATTTGCGCGCCGGGCAGCCCGCCGACAAGCGCTGCTTCTTCCTGAAGATCAGCCCGCACTCGGCGCAGGTGGCCGCCTACCGCCGCACGCCCGCGCGCCGCGGCCGTGACCACCACATCGGCTTCCGCCTCGCGACGCGCTTCCCGTTCGGCTTGTTCGAGAAATCGCGCGACGTGACCTCCGAGGGCGACCTCATCATCTACCCGGCGGTCGATCCACTGGTGCTGCCGCCGGACGAGCAGGGCGACCGGCTCGGGGGCGTCCTGACGCTCGGTCGCGGCACGGGCGACGAGACGGCGAGCGTGCGGCTCATGCGCGACGGCGACGACCCGCGCGACATTTTCTGGCGAAAAAGCGCGCAAACCGAGCAGAAGGTCGTGCGCGAGCGCGTGCGCGAAGCGCGCCGCGAGGTGACGCTGGTCGTGGACTCCCGGCACCCGGGCCCGGCGCCGACTGACGACTTTTCGACGCGCTTCGAGCGGCGCATCCGCGAGGTGGCGTCGCGGTCGGTCGCTCACCTGAAGCGCGGCGACTCCGTCACGGTGCGGAGCACCGGGGGCGAGCGCGCCGCGAGCGTCCCGTCGCGCGGAGCCGATCCGCTCTTGCGCTTCCTCGCCCTGCTCGACGCGATACCGAGTGAGGACCGCAGCACGCGCGCCACGGCTCCGACCGACGGCGGCGGGCCGCGCGAGGTCGCATGAGGTTCGGCGTCGTCCACCGCGTGATGACCGACACGCTCGCCGTGCTCGGTCTGCTCGCGTTGCTGACGAGCGGCGAGCTCGACCGCACCATCGCCTACGCGCTCGTCGCGGCGATGCTCGTCGCGCTCGTGCTGCCCGAGCGCGTCCAGGATCGGCCGCTCTTCCGCAACGTGATGAAGGTCGCGCCACTCGGTCTTTTGGGGGTGCAAGTCCTCCGGCTGCTCGGCGGAGAGAGCCTTTTGACGGCTTCGATCGAGTTCGCGGCCGGCCTGCAGGTCCTGCGCCTCGCGACGCGACGCGGGGCGGCCCACGACCAGCAAGTCATCGTGCTCGCGCTCCTGCATTTGATTGCGGGCACGGTGCTCGGAAGCGGGCTCGCGTACGGGCTCTGCTTCTTGGGCTTCTTGATCGTGACGCCAGGGGCGCTCGTGTTGAGCCACCTCCGCCGCGAGGTGGAAGGCAACTACCGGCAGGGCGCGCGCGACCGCACGGGGCTGCCCGTGGACGTGCCACGCATCCTCCGGAGCCGGCGCGTCATCGGACGACAGTTCCTGCTGCTCACGTGCCTTTTGTCGGTGCCGATCTTCGTGTTCACCGCGCTGATCTTCGTGCTCTTTCCGCGCGTCGGGCTGTCGCTGCTGCTCCTGAATCGCAACCACCCGGAGCGCATGGTCGGCTTTTCGGAGCGGGTCGATCTCGGCGGCGTCGGCAAGCTCCGGAGCGACCCGACGATCGTGATGCGCGTCGATCCCCCGGGAATTCCGGGCAATCCACCGCCGCGCCTCGCGTTGTACTTGCGCGGCGCCGCGTTCGATCGCTACGACGGCCGGTCTTGGTCGCGCACGCACCGCGAGGAATCCGCGGCCGACCAGATCGGGGCCGACGTGAAGATCCGACGCTTCCCGGACCCCGTGCGCGATCGCGTCATGCGCATCGACCTCGAATCGATCGATCCGCCGGTCGTCTTTCTCCCGCTCGATGCGGTGGCGCTCCACGTGCTCGCGCCGGCGCCCGGGCTCGACCAGTCGCGGCCCGAGATCTTCAATGGGGCCGAAGGCGTGCTGCGCTACAGCTCGACCGCGCAGCATGGCCTCCGCTACGACGTGTCGCTCGCGGGCGCCGTCGAGGCGCCGCTCCCCGCGCTCACTTTCGGCGAGCGCGCCCGCTACCTAGCCGTCCCGGCGTTGCCGCCCCGAATCGGCGAGCTGGCCGAAAGCTGGACGGAAGGCGCCGAGAGCTCGCGCGACAAGGCGCGACTCATCGAGGGGAAGCTCCGGAGCGGCTACCGCTACGACCTCGATTCCCCATCGGGAGCCGCGAAAAACCCGCTCGAGGACTTCCTCTTCAACTCGAAGCGGGGGCACTGCGAGTTCTACTCGACCGCCATGACCGTCATGCTGCGCGAGGTCGGCGTCCCGGCCCGCAACGTCACCGGCTTCGTGGGCGGGACCTACAACCGCTTCTCGCGCTCGTACGTCGTACGACAAGGGGACGCTCACTCCTGGGTCGAGGTCTGGCTCGAGGGAACGGGTTGGACGCGCTTCGATCCGACGCCGCCCTCGGACGCCGCGCCGCGCGGCGAGCTCACGGGCGTCCTCGCCGTGCTCCGTGATTTCGTCGAAGCCCTCGGGCAGCGCTGGAGCCACCACGTGATCGGTTACGATCTCCGGCAGCAGCTCGGGCTTTGGGATCAGGTGCGCGACGCTTACACGACGATCGTTCCGCGGCGCGGGATCGCGGGGCGCGTGCTCCAGTCGCCGCAGAAGGCGACGCTCGCGGCTCTCGCGCTCGTCGGGCTCGCCGTCGGCGTGCACCAGCTCTGGACGCGGCGAAAAAAGCCGAAAAAGGCGCGCGATCGCAACGAGGTCGAGCGCGCCGCGCACGAGGCCGCCGCGCTCTATCGCGCCCTCGAGCGCCTGCTCGCGGCGCGCGGCATCGCCCGTCCGCCGAGCACACCGCCGCTCGCTCACGCTCGCTCGCTCGAGGCGCTGGGCCATCCGCTCGGTCCCCAAGCGGTCGAGCTCACCGAACGGTACCTGCGCGCGCGCTTCGGCGGCGAGGTGCTCGATGCTGCGGCGCGGCGCGTCTACCTCGAGCGCCTCCAAACGATGCGCGCGACGCCGATCCCACCGCCACCCCGCGCGACACCGGGCGCCTCGCCCGCCGCACACCCGTAACACGGCGCTTCAAGCGACCCGCGACGCGGCGCTGCCAGCGCGTACCACCAGCGACGCGTGCGGCGTTGCGCTCAGCCGCGACGCTTGAGAACGATCGACGCAGCGTTCGCGAGCGACGCCGGAGCGGCCACGCCGTAGAAGGCGTCCTTCGCGGGGCGTGACTCGAAGCCGTCGAAAGCCAGATCGGCCCGGCCGCGTTCGACCCAAGCGATGATGACGGGCGCTTCGCCCGAGACGGTCGGCTGCGACTCGAGGCCGAGCACCTCGACCGCGACGCCCGCCGCGAGCTCCCGCGCGGTGATCGCCCGCTGCGTGGAGGCGAGGGGCTTTGCCCGACCACCGGGCAACTGTCCGGATCCGATGCTCGACGGGGCGTACGACTGGACGATCAACCGGTAGTCCCCGGACTCGCCAAGCTCGCGCGGATCGGCGCTGACCGACGCGCGGACGCGTTGAACGCCCGCGATACCGAGCGTGGTGGCCGCCACGAGCGCAACCCACGAAACGCCGGCGGTGCCAGCGGCTCGGGTTCGGGTCGGCTTCTTGGGGGTGCTCACGACGGTCCTCTCAGTGAATCAGTACGTACAATCTCAAAGCAGGTTTCATACCAACTACAATTCACTACCACCGGCCAGCCGACCGTAGACGTGCCGACACCGCGAGTTGTACCTCCCGCAGCCCAGATCCCGCGTTACTTCGCGGTAGCGATTGAGTTCGCCCAGCGCAGGGCTGCGGGGCAGTCCCCGTCCGCGTGCGTAACCGCGCCGGAACGGCGATACGGACCGAGCGCGACACCCACGTCGCGGCCACGCCTGACTGCGGCAAAAGCGCCACGCAGTGGCCGCACCTGGCACACCTCGCCCCGCTTCGTCGCCGGCGCCGCCGTGGCTGCCGGCACGAACGGCGCTGGTCGATCGCCCGCCCAATTTTCGGATTCGGAGCGCAGAGCACCCCGCGCGATCGCTTCGAAACCACGCTTGGCGTGCGCTTCGTCGTCGTAACGAACGTGCAGCGCGACGGCCCGCTGCTCGCCAGTGGCGAACACCGCGATGGCATCCGACGCCCAGCCGCTCGCCGCTTCGGCCGCCGTGGCGTTGGGCACCCACTCCTCGAACGCCAGACGCAGCGCCTGCTCGCCGAGCACATCGCGATACACGGCGTCCGATGGTCCGGCCGGCGGAGGCATCACGGGAGCTAGCGGATCCGAAAGCTCATGAACGAGAAATTTGTCGGGGTGGATGATTTGTTCGGTCGTGCTCGGCGGGGCGCGCCAGGCGGCATCGACCGCCGCCCAACCGCCGGACCGCCGGAGCGCGTGCACGAAGGCGAGGCCGTCGGCGTAAGGAGCGACAATCGAGCGTTTCAAAAGACGCGGCACGGCGGCGATCTCCGGCATCGCCTCGAGCATGGCCATCGAGCTGCTCAGCATCCCGTCGGGCAGATCGAGCGCGCTCCTCCCGGCTGCCTTGAGCGACACCTCGAGCATGCCGCTCATCGCGTCGCCCTCGGCCAGTGACTGAACGGCGGCGAGCGCGTCGCCCCGCCCCGGCTCCCACTTCATGAGCCGTTTGAGGTCGTAATGCTGATCTTGCAGCGCGTGCACGAGCTCGTGCCAGAGCGTCGCTTGCTCGATGTCGGTGCCGAGGTCGTCGAGCAGGACCATCTCTTTGTCACGCGGATCGTAGAAGCCCGCGAGCTGAGTCCCGAGGAGCGAGAGCAGGCTGCCGACGTAGTCGAGGTCGGGACCAGCGGAGCCGAACGCGAAGAGGAGCTCGGTCGTGCCCTGGATCAGCGGCGGCTCGAGATCGAGCTTTAGCTCGCGCTTCATGCGCTCGAGCAGCTCCGTGCGCCCGATCACCTCGCTCTTCACCGGACCGACGGGCAGAAGCTCGCGCGCCGCGGCGACGCGCTTGAGCGCTGCGTCGACCACAGCCTGGCGAGCGTCCCGGGCTGGCGGGCCCGCCTTCGGCGGCGCACTGCCACTCGCCGAGGCGGCAGGCGCGGACGGCGTGGCTCGCGGAGGTGTGGACGCGACAGGGCCCCGGGCTTCGCCGGCACACGCGACGAGCAGCGCGATGGGAAAAAGCCGCTTCACTCGGCCGCCGCGCGCAAAGCTCGGATCGCTGCGGCGTGATCGGGCTGACCGAACACCGCGTTGCCCGCAACGAGCACGCGGGCCCCCGCTTTCACGACCGCGCCCGCCGTTGCCGGTGCAATCCCGCCGTCGACTTCGAGGTCGATCGCGTGCCCGCTCCGATCGATGAGCTCGCGCACCTTGGAGATTTTCGGAAGCATGCTCGGCAAAAACTCCTGCCCACCAAACCCGGGGTTCACCGTCATGACGAGCACGAGATCGAGGTCAGCGAGGACCCAGCGGAGATTTTCTTCGCTGGAGTGCGGATTGAGGACCGCGCCCGCGCGCTTACCGAGCTGGCGAATGGCGTGGAGCGTGCGCTGGAGGTGCGTGCACGCCTCCACCTGGACGCTCAGGCCGTCCGCGCCCGCCTCGGCAAACGCCTCGAGGTGCCGCTCGGGCTCGACCACCATCAAGTGGACATCGACCGGCAACGTGGTGGCCGCGCGCACCGCGCGCACGATACTGGGCCCAAAAGTGATGTTCGGCACGAAACGTCCGTCCATCACGTCGACGTGGATCCAGTCCGCGCCAGCAGCTTCCGCGGTGCGCACCTCTTCGGCCAGGCGTCCGAGATCCGCGCTCAGAATCGACGGGGCAATGCGCACCACACTCACTCACTTTCGATTACCTGACGTCCGGCACCGGCGCCAGCTCGAGCGTTACTCGGGGCGTCGGAAGTGTTACGCTCTCGAGGTCCCAGGGGGAAACGCCGTTAGGTCGCGCCCGTCATGATCACTCGCCCGCTCGGCAAGCAGGACTACGACCACATCGTGCAGATCATCGACCGCTGGTGGGGCGGTCCGACGACGGCGCTCGCGCACCCCATCTTCTTCTACGAGCTCGGCTCGATGGCGCGCGTCGTGGAGCACGACGGCATTCTGGTCGGCTTCCTGCTCGGCTTCGTCGCGCCGGGCCCGCCAAAGACCGGCTACGTCCACCTCGTCGGCATCCACCCGGATTACCGGCGCCGCGGCGTCGGCAAGGTGCTCTACCAAACCTTCGAGGAGGACGCGCGCGCGGCCGGCTGCACGCGCTTGAAGGCCATCACGACCGTGGGGAACGAGGGTTCCATCGCGTTCCACAAGGCAACGGGCTGGAGCGTAACCTACGTCGAGGACTACGCGGGGCCCGCACGTCCGCGCGTGGTCTTCCAAAAGAGCCTGTGAGCTTTCGCTCGCCGCCTCCGGGTGAAGATCCGGCGCGCGCCGCTCGCGAGCTTCTCGCCCCCGCACTCGCCGAGCTTCAACGGAACCGGGCACCGACGGCGCTCGGCACACACGCGCTCGATCACGTCGCCGCGGCGATGAGCGCGCTCTACGGCGCCGAAGCCGAGTCACGCACCGAAGCCGCCGCGACCGCGAGCTTGCGCCGAGCGCTCGACGAGCTAACCCGCGCGCTCGACGAGCTCCACGAGCGCACCCCCGGACTTCACGCGCTCGACGGCCCCGCGACGGCCGTGGCGCGCGCGATGGCGCTGCTCTACCCGCGCGTTCGCCTCTCGGAGCGCCAGCGACGCGGCGTCGTCATGGCCGAGTCGGTGCCGAGCAACGAGCGACGCGCCCTCGTCGCGATGGCCGATCGAATCGACGCGGCACACCGCGGCGGGGACGAGACACCGGCAGCGGAGCAGCGCGCGGCGGGCCACCGCGTGCGGGTCGAGGTCGACGTCGGCGTGCTCAGTGAGTCGAATTTCTACACCGGCGTTGCCGCGGACGTGTCGGCGGGCGGCGTCTTCGTGAGCACGCCCGAGCCGCTGCCCGTCGGCACGGACGTGGCGCTTTATTTCACGCTCGGCGAGGGCTCGACGCTGCACGCCGAGGCGATCGTGCGCTGGGTTCGCCCGAAGACCAGCGACCTTCCGCCGGGCATGGGCGTCGCCTTCACGCGGCTCTCCGACGGCGATCGTCGCACGATTGCCGATTTCTGCGCGCACCGGCCGCCGCTGTTTCACGACTGAGGCGGGCGCGGCACCTGTCTCCGCCGCGAAGCTCGGCGCTCGGTCGCGGGCGCACGCACCGCAAAGCGGCTTTGCCGGGTCGCGCGAGATCGCCTAGCTTCACGGGATGCCGGAAGGGATATCTCCCGTCGATCTGCGCAACATCGGCTTGTTCGGCGCGCTGAGCGACGACGCGCTCGCGTTTCTGGCGGGCATGCTCACGGTCGTCGAGCCCCAAGTCGGCGAGACGATCTTTCGCGAGGGGGACGAGGCGAACACCATGTACGTGGTGCTCGGCGGCGAGATGGAAGTGACGAAGAAGAGCCGCGCCGCCGTCGACGCGCGCGTCGCCGTGCTCGGCCCCGGCGATTGGTTCGGCGAGATGAGCATCGTCGATATTCAGCCGCGCTCCGCCACGGTGCGTGCGCTCGCGCCCGGGCGACTCATCCGCATCACCGCGTCGGATCTCGACTCGCTCTATCGCCACGACGTGCGCTCGTACGCGATCATCGTGCTCAATCTCGCGCGCGAGCTCAGTCGCCGCTTGCGCGTGGCAGACGGCATCCTCGCGGATCTGATCGCGAACGTCGTCGAGAGCTACCTCGCGAAGAAGCCCGTCGGCGCGTAACCCGCGCTCAGCCGCCGTGGATCGGCGGATCGCCCGCGGTGGCCGAGCCCGCGCTGCCCGTGCCGCTGCGACCGCCCCAGGACATGCCGCCGCGACCGCCGAGCCCGGCCATGCCTGCGGCGCCGGCCATGCCCGCAGCGCCCGCGCCTGCCGCACCCGCCGCACCGGCGGCCTGACCGCCCATGCCGGCGTCGCCGCTCGAGCCGCGACCCGCGCCACCCGCAGCCGAGGTGCCGCTCGAACCCCCGAGCGGCGTACCGCCCCCGTTGCCAGTGCCACCGTTGCCGAACTCGCCGCCGCTCGCGTTCATGCCGCCGAAGCTCGAGCCGCCTGTGGCAGTCGCTTGACCAGCGGCTCCCATGGCGGTCCCACCGGTGCCAGTTCCGCCGGTCATGTCGCCGGGATTGTTACCGGTGCCACCATTCGCGGTCGGAGCCGTGCCGCCCGAGCTCGGCATCCCGACCACGCCGCCGCCCACGCCCGGGGTCGCCGTCGTTCCACTCGTCGCACCGTTCGCCGACGAGCCGCCGCTGTCGGCGCCCGTCGAGTGTGAGCCGCCGGTGCCCTTGGCCGGAGTGGCAGGCGTGTCCTTCTCGTCACCCGGCATGTCCGGGAACGGATTCAAAATGCAGCCGGCGGGTGCCGCTGCCAAAAGGAGGACGATCGCCAGGCTGCGCCGCATGGCTCTGTGCCAAGTAGAGCATGTTCCGGGCCACGAGCCGAGCGCAAAGAATGCTCGATTTTGTGACCTGGCTCAAGCTGAGCCTGGCACATCATGGCGCAGAACGCGCCATGACAGTCGTACTGAAAGGGCCGAATTCAGGGGGGATTTCGGCGCAGGCGTCGCGCGCGCGCCAAGAGTGCAAGAGCGGGGCCGCGATCGGGAACGGGCTCTGCGAGGCCGCGCCGAACGGCGGCGAGCTCGGCCTCGAGCGCCCCGAGCGCCTCGGCGATCGCCGTCGCGTTGGTCGTGAAGATGTCGGCCCACATCTCCTCGGGACCGCCCGCGACCCGCGTGGCCCCTTCGAACGCGGGACCGATCGCGGGCTCGGCACCGGCTTCGAGCGCCACCGTGAAAAGGGCGCTCGCGACGAGCTGTGTCGCGTGGCTGGTGAGCGCCACCGCGCGATCGTGCTCCGCCGCCGAGAGGCGCAGCGGCTCCGCGCCCAAGCGCCGCACGAGCGCCTCGACGGTCTCGACGGCGTCGGCGTCGCTCGCCTCCGGGCAGAGGAGCCAGCGCCGTCCGCGAAAGAGCGCGGGCTGCGCCGCGTCGATGCCACCCGCGGGCGCGCCGGCCATCGGATGACCTGGGACGAAGCGCCGGCGGCGGGGCGAGGTTTCGGCAGCGCGCACGACCGCCGCTTTCGTCGAGCCGCAATCCGTGACGAGGCGCGCGTGCTCGAGCGCCCGCGGCACGACGAGCGCGATGCTCTGCACGGGAGCAGCTAGGAGCACGAGATCTGCCGCACGAAAGGCCGCTTCGACGGCGCTCGGATCGCTTACGTCGACGAGCCGATCCGCAGCGCGCTGCGCGGCCGGGCGTGCGAGCACGTCGGGACGATCGACGCCCGTCACGCGCACGGACGGCTCGATCTCGCGCAGGCCGAGCGCGAACGACCCGCCGAGCAGGCCGAGCCCGACCACGGTCACGTTCATCGGCGTACCGCAGCCGCCGTGGCGCGCACGCGCTCGGCGAGATCCACCGCTTCGTCCCAGGCGAGCGTCGCGGGCACGCGTGCGATCTCACCGGGCTTACCAACCCAGACGCGCAGCACGATGCCGTCGGCGCCCGCGGCCACTGCGGCACACGCAACGGCGGCGGAGTAGCGCGCGCGCTGGGCGATGGTCGGAACGTCGACGACGATCGGCAGATGCGTGCGTTGCTTGGCGCGAGCGATCGCGGCAACCTCGAGCGTACGCGCGCCGCTCGGGTATTCGCCGCCCGATTCGAGCAGCACCACCTGGCACTCGGCGCGCTCGAGCTCGCGTTCCGCGGCGCCAATCCAGGTGTTCGCCCCGGAGCTCGGCGGGCGCGCGATGAATCGCACGGGAAAGCGCTGCGCCGCCGGCTGCGGATGCATGGAAAGGCAGGCAAGCGAGCCGACTTCGTCGGGAGCGAGGTGCGAGCGCGTGACGGCGGCGTCGAAGGGGCGCCCCGCAGCGACAGCGTACGGAAGCTCCGCGGAGGGCGGCCCTGCATCGTCGCTTTCGAACTGGACGGGGCGTGACGCTTCGGGGCGGCGCATGCCGGGTCCGATCGGCTCGATGGCGATCCACGGCCGCTCGCCGCCGATGGTGCCCCACGCGCCGTCGACGATCGTGCCGCGCTGCCGGAAGCGGCGCGAGGCGAGACGGAACGGCTCCGTGACCCGCACGACCTGAGCGACGCCGTCGAGCTCACGCACGACGGCGGCATCGTTTTCCGTGACGTCACCGACGACGCCGAGCGTCGTGCGCGTCTGCCCGCTCGAACGGTGCACGTCGAAACCCGCTGAGACGAGAAACGCGATGACGCTCTCGATCGCCGGATCGGTGGCCCCGGCTTCCATCACCACGATCATCGTTCGGAGCCCGACCCTAGTGCCGCAGGGGAAAAGGCGCTAGTCCGACGCTCGGGCTCCTCCCCACGAGGCTCCTTTGATACGGTGCACCCCCCCGGAGGGTCGCAACGTGCGCTCGAAACTCCTCGCTCTGGCTCTTCTCACCGCTTGTTCCCAGGCGTCTCCCCCGCCGAATCCGCCGCCCGCGCCGTTGCCGACGGTCGAGGCCCCGAGCGCCCCACCTCCGGCGAGCGCGACGCCGCCGGCTCCCCCGAGCCCGCGAGCGGTCGAGCGCTCGGCCTTCGGCAAGATTGACGGAAAGGATGTCTGGTTGTTCACGCTCACGAATCGACACGGTCTGACAGTCAAGATTACGAATTTCGGCGCGACCGTGACCTCGCTGCTGGTTCCGGACAAGAGCGGAAAGCTCGCCGACATCGTGCTCGGGTACGAGAAGGTGGAAAGCTACGCGAGCGGGGGCTCGTACTTCGGAGCGACGATTGGCCGCGTCGCCAACCGCATCCGCGACGCGAAATTCAAGCTCGAAGGCAAGGACTACACGCTCGCGCCGAACGACAAGCCGCACGCGCTGCACGGCGGCACGACGGGTTGGTCGAAGCACCTGTGGGAGGCAACTGAACCCGCCGAAACGGCGGACGGCCCGGCACTCAAGCTCACGTACGTGTCGAAGGACGGCGAGGAGGGGTATCCGGGCACCGTCACGGCGACGACGACGTACACGCTCACGCAGAACGACGAGCTCAGGATCGAGATGGAGGCCGTGAGCGACCGCACGACGCTCGTGAACATGGCGCACCACGGCTACTGGAACCTCGGCGGCGTCGGCTCGGGGCCGATCACCGATCACGAGCTCACGCTGTTCGCAGATGCGTACACACCGGGCGAAGGGCTAGTGCCCACCGGAGCGGTCAAGCCCGTCAAAGGCACTCCCTTCGATTTCACGACGGCGAAGCCCATCGGCAAGGATCTGACGAAGACGGGCCTGAAGCCCGTCGGCTACGACCACAACTTCGTGGTGCGCGGCGACGCGAACGCGCTCCGCCCCGTTGCCAAGTTGCGCGATCCAAAGTCAGGTCGCGTCCTCACGCTCGAAGCGAACCAGCCCGGCGTGCAGTTTTACAGCGGTAACTTCCTCGACGGCTCGATCCACGAGAAGGGCACGACCTACCCGCAGTACGCCGCGATCTGCCTCGAGTCGCAGAAATTCCCGAACGCCATCAACGTGCCCGCGTGGCGCGACCAAGTGATCTTGAAGGCGGGCGAAAAGTACCATCACGTCATGGTCCATCGCTTCAGCGTCGAATAAGCGCGAGCCTAAAACCCATGCCGAGAGCCGCCGCGTCCCTCGCCTGGGGCATCATCGGGACGGGCGGCATCGCCGCGGATTTTGCGCGCGCGCTGCACGGCTCGAAGCGCTGCCGCATCGCGAGCGTGTGCGGCTCGTCCCCCGAGAAAGCAGCGCAATTTGCGCGGCGTTTCAAGGTGCCGCGCGCGGCACGCTCGCTCGAGGAGCTGTGCGGCGATCCGGAGGTTCAAGCCGTCTACGTCGCGACGCCGCACCCGCTGCACGAGCCGCACACGCTCGCGGCCATCGACGCGGGCAAGCACGTGCTCTGCGAGAAGCCGCTCGCGATGGACGCCGCCTCCGCCGAGCGCATGATCGACGCGGCGCGACGGCGCGGGACGTTCCTGATGGAAGCGTTCATGTACCGCTGCCATCCGCTCGTGCGTGAGCTCGCCGCGCGACTCGCGCAGGGCGAGATCGGCGAGGTGCGTCACGTGCGCGCCGACTTCGGGTTTCGCACGGAGCGCAATCCGGCGAGCCGCTTGTACGCACCCGAGCTCGGCGGCGGAGCGATCCTCGACGTCGGGTGCTACCCGATGTCGCTCGCGCGGCTCGTCGCGGGCGTGGCCCAGGGAGGCCAGTTCGCGGAGCCCGTTCGGCTCGCCGGCTCGGGCTTCATCGGACCCCTCGGCGCCGACGAGCTCGCGAGCGCGGAGCTCACCTTTGCGTCGGGACTCACTGCCCAGCTCACGTGCGCCGTGCGTCACGCCGTGGGCACGAGGGTCGTCATTTTTGGCGAGCGGGGGCGGATCGTCCTGCCGAATCCGTGGCTGCCGGAGGGGACGCGCCGCGGCAAGGCGTCGAGCCTGGTGGTCCACGCCGACGGCAAGGACGTCCGGGCGGTCGAGGTCCGTGCACAAGCCGCGAGTTACGCGCTCGAGGCCGAGCTCGTCGCCGATACCATCCCCGCGCAGGAGGCGCCCTGGCCGGCGATGATCTGGGCCGACACGCTCGGGAATATGCGGGCGCTCGACGCCTGGCGCGCCGCCACGACTTCCGGGTAGTTCCAGGAGATCGCGCCGACGCCTCGACGACGCGCTCGAGGCCGATCAAACTGAGGCATGGTGGTCGGTGGTCTCGAAGTCAGGCTAGGCGGCAGGCTCTCGCGAGCCGTTCTCGGGGTTGCGATCGCTGCCGGAGTCGCGGCGTGTGCTGGTCGTTCCGACAAGGGCGACTCCGATCAGAACGTCGGAGGCGGTGCGGGTCAGTCGGGAACCGGCGGCTCAAGCGGTACCGCGGGTGCGAGCGCGTCCGGAGGGTCCGGCGGGTCTGGAGCCTCGGCAGGAAAAGGTGGATCCGGCGGGTCGGGCGGTTCCGCGGGGAAGGCCGGCGGCGGAGGATCCGCCGGCGCTTCGGGCTCCGGTGGATCCGCTGGGAAAGTCGACTGCGCGGCACTTTCCGCGGCCTCCGAAGCGGCTCTGAACGATGCGAAGCGCTGCGACCCCGACGCGCCGGAGCCGGAGTGCACCCTGCGCGTCTCGGTCGGCGTCGTGTGCGGCCAGGATGAGTTCGTGAATGCGGACGCCGCCGACTCCATCGCCGTCATGAAGCGGGCCGACGCGCAATACGCCATGAGCTGCATGACGGGCGGAGTCTTGTGCGGAGCTTCCGCGCCGGCGCTGGGAGCGAACTGCTCCGCCGCCGGCGTCTGCGAAACCGTGTACGACAACGGCGGGCGCGGCTGCCGCGTGGACGGCACGCTCTACGCGCACGGGGCGATGCACATCAATCCGTCCTTCGACTGCGACGACTGCACGTGCGACGACGGCACGCTCTCGTGCCCGGAACCGGCAGGCTGCCCCGAATGCCCCGAGGGAACGCTGCGCGGCGAGGGTTGCGCGATCTGCGGCCCCACGGACGCTTGCTTGGCGACAGAAATCGGCTGCTTTCCCACGTGCGAAACGAGCGCGGACTGCCCCAACAAAGACTCATCCATCTGCAGCAACGGCACGTGCGTGACCGGCTTCTGCGGCTAATCGAGCCGCCGTTTCCGGCTGGAGCTCATCCCGTGGGCTCTACCCCGCCAAGCCTCCCTGAGACTCGCGTCTTCGGGTAGTCTGGCGAGTCGGATAGCGCGCATGGCCACGGGTGACCCGCTGATCGGCAAGACCGTCGCCGGGCGTTACCGGGTCATCAAGCTGCTCGGGGAGGGCGGAATGGGCGCCGTGTACCTCACGGAGCACGTGGCGATCGAGAAGAAGGTCGCGCTCAAGGTGCTGCACGCCGAATACGCGAGCAAGGGCGACATCGTCACGCGCTTCCAGCAGGAAGCCATCAGCGCGTCGCGCATCAAGCACCCGAACGTGCTCGAGATCTTCGACTTCGGGCAGCTCGAGAGCGGCGCGTTCTACCTCGCGATGGAGTTCTTGGAGGGGAACGATCTCGCCGACGAGATCCAGCGGCACCGCGTGCTCGATCCGGCGCGCGGGCTGCGATTCGCGCAGCAGATCTGCCGTGCGCTCGCGGCGGCACACGCCAAGGGCGTCGTGCACCGCGACATGAAGCCGGAAAACGTCTTCCTGCAGCGCACGCCCGACGGCGAAGAGATCGTGAAAATAGTCGACTTCGGCATCGCGCAGCTCCGCACGAACGAGGAAGCAGCGGCGAGCTCGAAGCAGCGGCGCCTCACCCGCACCGGCATGATCTTCGGCACGCCCGAATACATGTCGCCCGAGCAAGCCGGCGGAAAGCATGCCGATCAGCGCGCCGACATCTACGCCGTCGGCATCATCCTGTACGAGATGTTCACGGGCGCCGTCCCCTTCACGGGCGACACCTTCCTCGGCGTGCTCGCCAAGCATTTGAACGACACGGCACCACCGATGAGCGCCGTGTACCCGGAGCTCGGCATCTCGACCGAGCTTCAGCTCGTGATTCAGCGCGCGCTCGAGAAACGCCCCGAGGAGCGCTTTCAATCGATGCACGAGCTCGCGCAGGCGCTCGCCGGAACCCCCGAAGGGCGCAGCGTTTTCTCGGGGCGCGCCGGCGTGCAGTCGTCACCCACGGAGTTTCACGATTACTCTTCCGGCCCGGCGGGGGCGTTCACGGAGCCCCAGTTCCGAAACCAAAGCAGCGCCGAGAGCCACGCGCCGACGATCGCGCACACGGGCGTGAGCTCGTCGCAGCCGCCGCAAACCGCACCGGGTCAGCCCGCGAGCCAGCCCGTGATCGCCGCGGGCACGACGGGCACCGCATTCATCGAGCCGCAGACGGCCGCGCCGCGCGAAGGCACGCACGCCGCGACGACCAGCAGCGTCTCGCCCGGCAAGTCGCGCGCCGGTGTGGTCGCAGCGTTCGCTTTCGTGCTGGTGGCTGCGGCCGCGGTGGCGCTCGTCATGAAGCGCGGGGCGTCGCTCGACCCGCCACCCGAGCGTCCCGTCGCAGCCGAAGCACCCCCAGCGCCGAAGGCTGCCGAAATCCCGGTCGTAACGCCGCCCGTGCCTATCGTGACGGCGCCCGTCCCCACCGTGGTCGCGAGCATCGCTCCGGCTCCCCCGGCAAGCGTGCTGCCGAGCTCGTCGGTGAAGCTCTCGGTCGTGACGGAGCCACCGGGCGCCATGCTCAACAAGGACGGATTTCAGGTCTGCGACAAGACGCCCTGCGAGGTGCTCGCGGCCCCGAACGAGACGCTCGAGCTCGAGGCCAAGAAGGACGGCTTGACCGGCAAGGCAAAGGTGCTCGCGCAGCGCGACCAAAACGTACGAATCGTGCTCACGGGCGCGCCAGCGGGGAAGAAAGTCCCGACGAGCGGGCGCCTGTGCGAGGTCGAGGTCGACGGCATCAAGATCCTGCGCGCTTGTCCCTGAACCGGTGCTTGGTTAGCGTCGCCGCATGACGCTCTTCCACCCGCGATTCCTCGCTTTCGCAGCCGGTGCGCTGCTTGCGCTCGGCGCCTGCAAGAAGCCCGAAGCGGGCCCCACGCCCGCCGGCAGTACCGCGCCCGCGGCGGAGAGCACGGGCCTCGTCATCGGCCACTACGCGTCGCTCACGGGCAATACCGCGCATTTCGGGCAGGACACCGACAAGGCGGTGCGCCTCGCCGTCGAGGAAGTGAACGCGGCGGGCGGCATCTTGGGCAAGCCCGTGAAGGTGACGACGCTCGACGATCGCGGCGACTCGGCCGAAGCCGCCAACGCCGTAACGCGCTTGCTCGACGTCGAGCACGTGAACGCATTGATCGGCGAAGTTGCCTCGAGCCTGTCGCTCGCGGGTGGACGCGTCGCGCAGCGCCGCGGCATCCCGATGGTCTCGCCCTCGTCGACGAACCCGAAGGTGACCCAGGTCGGCGACTTCATTTTTCGGGTGTGCTTCATCGATCCCTTCCAGGGCAAGGTGATGGCGGTCTTCGCGAAGGACACGCTCAAGCTCGACAACGTCGCGATCTTGAAGGACGTGAAGAACGACTACTCGATCGGTCTCGCCGACACGTTCAGGGCCTCGTTCGTCGCGGCGGGCGGAAAGATCGCGGTCGAGCAGTCTTATTCGGCGGGCGACACGGACTTCAGCGCGCAGGTCACGGCCGTGAAAGCCACGAAGGCGCAGGCCATCTACGTGCCGGGCTACTACAGCGAGGTCGGCGCGATCGCGCGCACGGCGCAGCGGCTCGGTGTGAAGATCCCGTTGCTCGGCGGCGACGGCTGGGACGCGCCCGAGCTCTTCAAGATCGGTGGCGACGCGCTCGACGGCTCCTACTTCTCGAATCACTTCGCGCCCGAAGGCGCGAGCCCGCACGGCAAAGCCTTCATCGACGCGTTCAAGAAGAAGTACGGCGAGGAGCCGACGGGCCTCGGCATGCTCGGCTACGACGCGGCGGCAGTGCTGTTCGACGCGGCTAAGCGCGCGGGGACGACCGAGCCGAAGGCGCTGCGCGACGCGCTCGCCAAGACCAAGGACTTCGACGGTGTTTCCGGCAAGATCACGATCGACAAGGATCGCAACGCGGAGAAGAGCGCCGTGGTCATCAAGATCACGGGCGGCAAGGGCAAGTACGAGAGCACGGTCAATCCGTAGTCAAAACGTCACGGGGAGCCGGCGCGAGCGCGGATCACCCCGCCCGCGGTAGTCCTGCTGGCCAGCGAGGCTCGGCCTGCCTATACGGCAGGTTCCATGCGCCTCTGGTCCGCTTTCGTACTGACCTTCTTGCTGGTTTCAGCGCCCGCCTTCCGTGCCCAGGCGTGGATCTTCCCCGAGCATCGCGACATCGCGAACGCCGCGCTCGACGAGCTCACGCCGCAAGCGCGCGCGGCGTGGGATCGGCTCTGGGCGGAAGCGCGAGCGTGCTTCGCCGCGCCCTTGTGCGAGAAGGTGGCCGCGGGGGAGCAGGGGCTCGAGCCGAGCTGCGTGGACTTCGGAGCCTGGCCCGCGCTCGCCGGCGATCATTCGTGCAGTCCGAAGGACTTGGTCGAGAGCGTCCTGCCGAGCAACTGGGTGCTGCCTGTCGCCAAAGTCGCCGCGCTGACGAAAGCGGACATCGCCGCGGCGGGCTCGCGCGAGGAGAAGATCAACCGGATCGCGACGTCGAACCTGCGCTTGCAGGGAGCCGATACCGAGTACGCGTCGCGCGCGACGTCCAACATCGCGCACTTTCTTTTGCCGCGAAAAACCGACGACGTCGTCACCTACATGCAGAGCGCGCTCGCGGCCGGCGCGCCCCTCAATGCCATCGGAATCTACCTGCAGCAGCACCTCGCGGCGATCGCCGCCGCCCAGCAATTCGCGACCGCACCGCCCAAGGATCCCAAGGAGCGCGCCGAGCTGATTCGCCGCATCCTCGGGCTCGAAGCCTACGCGCTGCACTGGCTCGAGGACACGTTCGCCGCGGGGCACGTCGTCGGCACGTGGGGGTCCACCGCGTGGCGCAAAGGGACGCACGATTACTACAACGAGTACGGCTACGCGGGGCGCCGCTGGAACGGCGAGCCCATCGTGCTCTTCGGCGACGCCAACATGCGCAAGGCCGATCTCGAGCGCGCCGCCGCGGTCGTCGCGAGCAGCCTCGAGCAGGTCGCGAGAGCGCTGACTCCCGGAGATCCACTCGGCGTCGCGAGCCTCGGCTTCGGGCTCGGGCCCGAGGGCGCGTACACCTTCGACGCGTGCAATCAGCTCGTTCAGCCGGGAGACAGCGGCGGCAACCGCGCGGTGCTGGTCGCGCAGATGACCCCCATCTTGTTCGCCACGCCGATTCCCGGTCGCGGCGAAGGCGATGTCCACGTGCCGCGTTTCCGCGAGGAGCTCGGTCCGTTCTTGGGCGTCTTCGGTGCCGTCGGCGGCGGTGTCTCGTGGGGTGGGCTCGTTTCGTCCGGGGCGCGCGGGAGCGCTGCCTTGGCCGCCGGCGTGCGCCTCGGCTTCGGCGCGGAAAGCCTGACCGGCACGCCGGGCACCGCCACGGCTTTCCTCGAGGGCGGCATCCAGATGACGGCCGCGGAAGCGGACCAGTGCACCGGTGCAAGCTGCCAGCTCGTCGGAACCTCGAACCTTTTTCCCGCATCGCCCGCTCGCACGGGCTTGCGGCTCGGGGTGCGCATGCCTTTTTGGGTGCTGCCCGGTGACGTGCTCGTGCTCGGACCGGTGCTCGCGCTCGTGGCCCCGCATGCGCTCAGCGACGTGGGCGTTGCTGCGGCGAGCGGCGGTCTGATCCCCTATGAGCGAACCGTCCAGACCGGCATCGGCTCGTTTCAAATCATCGCGGGTCGTGAGGTGCAGGGCACGCTGTTCGGGTACCTAGGGCCCGCGAACCTTCCACTCTACATCGCACCGATCAGTAAGAACCCCGACGGCACACCCGTTTACGGCGTCGTGTCGGAGAAGTCCCTCGCGTTCGCGTTTCCCGTGGTCGAGTGGACACCCTTCCGCGCGTTCGCGACGCAGCTCACCTTCACGACCGCCGTCCAACTCGGCTTCGGCGTCGAGGTCCCGCTCAGCACCGAGGTCGTCTATCCAGAGAATGCAGCGGCCGTGAAGTCGCCACCCTCGTGGACGATCTTCCTGCGCGGCCAATTCGACGGCCGCTACTTCCTGGGCGCGAACGAGAACCTGCCACCGGGGCACTGAGCACTAGCGGCGCAGCTCGATCTCGAACGACGGGTAGATGCGCGCGCCGTAGAGCACGTTCGAGATCGAGCCGTAGTGAAGCCGAATACTTCCGAATAGCCCGCGCGCGAAGCGTGATCGGAATCCGCCCTCGATCGCCCACGCGCGTTTGAACGGCACGCTGAGCGTCCGATCCTCGAGCGGTATCCCGCTGTAGAGGGGAAGCTTCGTCGAGATCTCGAACGCCGTGTGGTCCGCGAGGAAGAAGCGCGCCCCCGGACGCAGGAAGAACTGCCGGAGCCCGATCTCGTTGTCCGCAAAGGGCGAGCGCTCGCTCGGCGCTGACCCAAAGAAGCTAGCCCAGGCGTACGCCGTGCTGAGATCGAGCTCGAGCCAACGCGTCGGAGTGCTGCTGGCCGTCAGCTCGATCGGAAGGGCAATGACGTCGATCTTGGAGATGAGCTTCTCGGCGGCAGGCGTCGCAATCCAGTACCACTTGCCGTGACCGTACCAAGCGCCGAGCTTGACCCCCAGATCGAAGTAACGCGTATCGATGAAGTGCCAGCCTGCCCCCAGGTTGAACATGCCCACAGCGAAATGCGCCAGATTCGCGTTGATCTGGAAGCCGGCGCCGAGCCCGTAGCTGATGCCCATCAACGCAACGACGTCTCCGCCGCCGATGCCGAGCGCACCGGATTCGAAGCTCACCATGTGCGCCGGTAGCGTGTAAGCCGAGTTGCGCGTGCTCGCTTGCTCGGGGCTTTGGAGATCGCTCGGCGCTTTCTCGGGAGCGGGAGCAGCGGCTGTGGGCGTGGCCGGAGCCGGCGTGCCCGGTGCGGAAGTCGCGGCCGTCTGAGCCGAGACGTCACGTGCGCCAAGCGCCGTGACCGCGAATGCGATCCCCGTCACGAGTCCACGCCTCACGGTCGCACCCCGATGAGCACGCTGCCGATGAAGCCGCTCGGGATCGCGTAGTTCGATTGCGCGAGGTAGTCGAAACCGATGCCGGCCTCGAACCACCGATACGGCCAGAGCACGGCCATGCCGGGCGCGACGTGAAGGCCGATGACGGGGTTCTGAAGCGTCTCGAATTCCACCGGTCTTCGCGTGTTGGTCCCGAAATCCCAGCTCATCGACGAGACGCCGAGGCGAATCGTGTAGCGGAGCAGGAGCATGTAGAGCGGCACGTCCCACCCCATCGCGAACCCACCGTGGAGGGTCGATGCGTCCGCCGTGAACTCGTGATCGCGTCCGATGCGCGGATCGATGCTTTGCACGATCCCGTGACCGAGCGAGTAATCGAAGTGCCCGCTCAGTCGCAGGCCCATCGAGAACGTGTAGCCAACGTCGCCGCCGAAGCTCGCACCGTACGGAGCGAGCTTGAGATCCCCCACGGTGGCAGTGGCGGCTCCCCAACCTGCGCTCGCGAGGACGTCCAATCCTTGCAGCGAATACTGCGCGGCCGAAGCGGTCGCTTTGCGCTCCGCGCTCGGCTCGGCGTGCGCGAACGTCGCGCCCAACGAGGCGGCCAAAGCGAACGCAAGAGCGACGAGGTGCCGCAAGGGGGGGACCGATCGAGGCAAGCGCTGCGTACATTCTCAGGTGTTTCGCTGCGGGTAAAGAGCTCGACCACGCCCGGAAACCGTTCGGCCCGACCGGCGTACCAAGAGGTATGAAGCATCTCATCGGGCTGCTCGCTCTGATGGGCCTCGCGTGCCAGCCCCACGCCTCCGGGAGCCCTGTTCCGCATTCCTCATCGGCCACCGGTGCGGCCACTCCGGCCGCGACCGCCGCGATCCGCCAAGCTCCCAGCGTCGGCACGAATCCGGGTGGCGTTGGAGCCGGAACGCCGCTCGCGGCCGCTGCGGGTCACGAGCTCGCAGCGTTCGCTGAAGGCTGTTTCTGGGGCTCGGAGAACACGTTCCGCCACCTGCGCGGCGTGACGGCAACCGCCGTGGGTTACTCCGGCGGACACACCGATCTCCCGACGTACGAGGCCGTTTCGTCCCACACGACGGGCCACGCCGAGACCGTTCTCGTCGAGTTCGATCCGAAGGTCGTGAGCTACCGCGAGCTCCTGCGCGTTTTCTGGGAGTCGCACGATCCGACGACCAAGGACCGCCAAGGACCCGACGTGGGCTCGAACTACCGGAGCGCCATCTTCACGTTTTCGCCCGAGCAAGCAGCGAGCGCCCGCACCTCGGAAGCCGAGGAGCAAAAGCGGCACCAACGCCCCATCACGACCGAGATCCGCGCGATCGGCCGCTTCTACAAGGCCGAGGAATACCACCAGCAATACGACGAGAAGAGCGGCACCGAGTCGTGCCCGCTCCCCGAGCGCGCGCACGAAACCTGAGATCCCGCGGCGTTTCCTGGTCTAGGCTCTGCCGAGCTGGCGAGTCCATCGCCCGGATCCCGTGAGCGAATTCTTTCAGCAGATCATCAACGGCCTGTCGCTGGGCTCGATCTACGCGCTCATCGCGCTCGGGTACACGATGGTCTACGGGATCTTGAAGCTCATCAACTTCGCGCACGGCGAGGTGTTCATGGTGGGCGCGTACGGCGGGTACTTCATCGCGACGGCGCTCGGCGTCGACGGCTACGAAGCATCCGGGGCGGGCTTTCCGCTCCTGCTCGCGCTCGTCGTGCTGGTCGCGGCGATGGCGCTCTCGGCGGCGCTCGGCGTGACGATCGAGGCGCTCGCGTACCGGCCCGTGCGCTCCGCCCCGCGCCTCACGCCGCTCATCACGGCCATCGGCGTGAGCTTGTTCCTGCAGAACGTCGCGATGCGGCTCTTCACGCCGAATCCGCGGCGGTACCCGGCCATTCTGCGCGAGCTTCGCTTCGAGCTCGGCGGCGTGATCATCACCAACATCAAGCTCGCGATCTTCGTCGTCGCGATCGGCTTGATGGTCGGCTTGCAGCAGTTCGTGCAGCGCACCTGGACGGGGCGCGCGATGCGGGCGCTCTCCCTCAACATGGACGCCGCGCGCCTGATGGGCATCGACGTGAACCGGACGATCCGCGCCACCTTCGCGGTCGGCTCGGCGCTCGCGGCCGCGGGCGGCATCCTGTTCGGGCTCGATCAAATCACGATCAACCCGCTGATGGGCGTGCTCACGGGCATGAAAGCCTTCGTCGCGGCCGTGCTCGGCGGCATCGGCAACATCCCGGGCGCCGTCGTGGGCGGCTTGCTCATCGGTCTCGCCGAGCAGCTCACCGCCGGCTACCTCTCGCCTGACTACCGCGACGCGATCACGTTCGTGATTCTCGTGGTCATCCTGGTGGCGAAGCCCGAAGGGCTGCTCGGGGTCGTGCGACAGGAGAAGGTGTGAGCGCGGCGCTTGGGCCTCGAAAACCGCGCTGGCCGCTGCGGGCCGGCGTCGCGGCGCTGACGATCGCGGCGCTCTACGCGGCGGGGCTCGGCGTTCAGGCGGGGCTCATCGAGTACGTGCAGCGCATCCTGCTCATCGCCGGCATCAACGTGATCTTGGCGGTCGGGCTCAACCTGATCAACGGCACCACGGGGCAATTCTCGATCGGGCACGCCGGGTTCATGGCGGTCGGCGCGTACACGACGGCGTTCGTCGGCGTGCAAATCGCGCCGCACGTCGCATCGCTCCTCGGCTCAGGCTCGGTGGCGGACGCCGTGACGTTCAACCTCGCCCTGCTCGTGGGCGCGGCATTCGCGGGACTCGCGGGGCTCGTCGTGGGGCTGCCGAGCTTGCGGCTCAAGGGCGACTACCTCGCGATCGTGACGCTCGGCTTCGGCGAGATCATCCGCATCGTCTTCAACAACGCGCAGTTTCTCGGCGGCGCGACCGGCTACAACGGCGACTCGGCGGCGGGCCTACCCACCTACACCAGCTTCTTTTGGGTGTTTTTTTGGGTGATCGTCGTGATTGGGCTCATCCGGAACGTGACCTTCTCGCAGACGGGGCGCTCGCTCGTCGCCATTCGCGAGGACGAGATCGCCGCCGAGGCGATGGCCACGCCGACGACGCGCCTGAAGGTGCTCGCCTTTACGCTGAGCGCCGCGACGGCGGGGATCGCCGGCGGGCTCTTCGCGCACATGCAGGCCGGCATTCGCCCGGAGGACTTCAAGTTCGACAAGTCGATCGACATGATCGTGATGATCATCGTCGGCGGGCTCGGCTCCATCTCCGGCGCCGCGCTGGGCGGCATCTTCGTCGCCGTGAGCCTCGAGCTGATGCGCGACTTGCAGGAGTACCGGCTGGTGCTCTACGCGCTCTTGCTGATCGTGATCATGCTCGTGCGACCGGAGGGGATCCTCGGCCAGCGGGAGCTCTCTTTCGGCTGGCTCACGCGGCGTTTCGCGCGGAAGGAGGACGCGTGAGCCTTCTCGCGCTCGAGGCCGTGGACAAGGTGTTCGGCGGCCTCCACGCGGTGAGGGCCGTGAGCTTCGCGGTCGAGCCGGGCGCGATTTTCGGCCTGATCGGCCCGAATGGCGCGGGAAAGACCACGATCTTCAACGTCGTCACGGGCGTCTACCGACCCGACGGCGGCCGCGTGCTCTTCGATGGGCAGGACGTTTCCGGGCTCGGACCCACGGCGATCGCAACGCTTGGCGTGGCGCGCACCTTCCAGAACATCCGCCTGTTCCGCGCGATGACCGTCGAAGAGAACGTGATGGTCGCGGGCCACAAGCTCCACAAGGCGGGCCTCTGGAGCGCGATCGTTCGCAACACGGCCTACGCCGAAGACGAGCGGGCGCTCGGCACGCGCGCGCGCGAGCTGCTCGACGTGCTCGGTCTCGCGGCGCAGGCGGGCGACGTCGCGGGCAGCTTGCCGTACGGCTCGCAGCGGCGGCTCGAGATCGCGCGGGCGCTCATGCTCGGCCCGAAGATCCTCCTGCTCGACGAGCCCGCGGCCGGCATGAACAGCCGCGAAGCGGTCGACCTCGAGCGCCAGATCCGGCTTTTGCGCGACGAGCTCGGCGTCACGATCGTGCTCGTCGAGCACAACATGTCGGTCGTGATGAGCGTCTGCGATCGGATCCACGTCGTCGACCACGGCGAAACCATCGCCGAGGGCGCTCCCGCGGAAATCAAGGTGCATCCGCGCGTGCTCGCCGCCTACCTCGGACAAGAGGACGCGGCGCACGCGGAGCCGGAGGCGCACGCGTGAGCGACGCAGCGAGCGAACCAGCGAGCGCGCGGCGCGACGGCACGACGGCGAGCGACCTCGAGGTGCAGGGCCTCAAGGTGTCGTACGGCGGGATCGCCGCCGTGAAGGGCGTCTCGTTCGAGGTGCCGCACGGCGAAATTCTTGCGCTGATCGGCGCAAACGGCGCCGGCAAGACCAGCGTGCTCAAAGCGATCGTCGGGCTCGTCCCGAGCGCGGGCGGCACGGTGAAGCTCTTCGGTCGCGACGCGGCCGGCATCCCCACGC
>DATMCL010000022.1:0-7511 GCA_035558375.1 Polyangiaceae bacterium | reverse complement strand
GCCGCCAGCAGTCTTGCCGTCGCCTCCGGCCGGGCTGCTGGTGGAGCTCGTCGTGCCGAGCCCGAAGGCGCTCTACGACGCGGTGCGGACGGTCGCCGGGCCTGAAGCACGCTTCCCTGACCTGCCCTGGCTCGTATTCGCCAGCCTAGGCACCTTGCCTGCCGAGGTGGGAGGCGCCGTCGCGTTGGAGCGCCCTCTCTTGGGCGTGGCTGTGGCTGGCGACGACGGAAGCGTTTCGGCCCTCCTTGCCTGCCCGGTGCGGAGCGGGGCCGAGGTGCTGGCGGCACTGACGACCGGGACACCCCCGCCGCGACAGGGCGCGCTCGATCCCAAGACCGGGCTGTCCGTGCTGACCGGTGGCACGGGTCCGGTCTTGGGCGTGCTCGACGACTGGCTGCTCTTTGGGACCGACGAAGGTGTCCTGCGCGCGGCAGGTCCGTACGTGGCCCGCACGCTCAAGCAGAAGCCTCTGCCGACCGAGCTGCTGGTCGCCTCGGTGGGAACGGCTGCGCTGCGGGGGCCCCTCGACCGTGCCGTCTCACGACGCTGGCAGGCTTCGCGAGATGCGCTCGCGCGCTTGGCCGAGCAGGCGGCATCGAACCAAGGACGACCTCCGGACTTCGGGGATCCGGCGGCCATCCTTGCGAAAGCCGACGCCAACGTCACCGAGCTCTTGGAGACCCTGAAAGCAAGCGAGCAACTTCGGCTCGCGCTCACGTCGGACGGCGCCGTGGTCGAGCTCGGTCTGGACCTCGAGCCCACGGCGGGTAGCAGTGTCGAACGCGCGACGAAGGCGTTGACCCCGACGCCACTCGAGAGCTTGGGGGCGCTACCCTCGGATACCGTGCTCTCCCTCGTGACACGAGTCACGGGCGCGGGACCGGCTGCGAACGACGTAGCTGGCGCGAGCGCGGCTCAAGCCGCGGCACCCATGCTCAAGACGATTGCCGAGCGTCTCGGTCCGGACGGCGAGCGCGCTCTCACGACGGCAACGGAGCGCGTTCTGCGCAACGGCGATGGAACGACCGCGTTCGGCCTGACGCCGAAGCGCAGCGTGGTCGTGCGCCGATCGGTGACCGATCCCGACGAGGCGGAACGGGCCCTCTGCGAGCTGTTCTCGTTGCTCCAAAAACCGCCGCTCCGCGCGGTGCTTGCGCCGTGGATGAAGAAGCCGCGTGAGAGCGACTTGGGCCTCGCTTGGCTCGACGGACCCGGGCACCGCGTGGAAATAGCCCTGAAGCCGTCGCAAGGTGCGCGCCCACCTTTCTCCCGTGTCGACGTCACCTGGGCGGTCGGGAAGGGTGAGCTCTTCATGGCCGCGTCGACCGACGACGTTCGACCGGATCTCGCGCGCCTGACGCACCCGCAGACCGAAACGCTCGGCGGTGTTCCGGAGATTCGCTCGCTGGTCGCGCGGCAGAAGTGGGTCTCGACCGCCTTGCTCCTGAACCTCAGTAACCTGCTGGGAGGCCCGCGCCCGCTGCCGCTGATGCTCGGCTGGGGGCGCCTCGAGGAACGCGCGCATGCGTCGCTGCTCTTGTCGGGGGGCGCTGTCGGCTACTTGGGAATGCGCCTCCAACGATGAGCGTCGGCGAGCTTCTCCTCACCGGTTTTCCGGGATTTCGCGCGCGCGCCGTGCTCGCGCGGGCGCTCGAGCTCGACCCGGGCGCCGCGCCGACGCTGCTCGTCCACCCGGAGCGGCGCGCGGACGCGGTTCGCGCGCTCGAGGCCCTGCCCCTCGGCGGCCGAGCTCGCTTGCTCGAGGGGGACCCGTCCGGCATCGACTTCGGCTTGTCGCGCGAGGAGTACTTCGCGCTTGCCGAGCGCATCACCCACGTGCAGCACGTGTATCAGGTGCTCGACCTCGCGGCCCCGGCGGCTGCGGCCGACGCAGTCAACGTGGGCGGAGTGCGTGAGCTCGTCGAGTTCGCGCGCGTCGCTCGCCGCCTCGAGCACGTCGTGCACCACTCGAGCATCTTCGTGAGCGGCGATCGTCAGGGCACGGTCCTCGAGAAGGACCTCGGGGCGAAGCAGTCGTTTCGCTCGCCCGTCGCTCGCTCGCTGGCGCTGTCGGAAGCGATGCTCGGCCGCGCGCCGGGGGTGCCGCTCACCGTGATGCGAACCGGGCACGTCGTCGGCGACACCAAAACGGGGGAGGTCGATCGGCTGGACGGCCCGTACCCGCTGCTCGTCCTGTTGGCGAGCGCGCCGCGTGGGATGCCCTTGCCGCTGCCGCAGCGCGTGGAAGCGCCCGTGCACGTGGCGCCCGTGGATTTCGTCGCCCGCGCCGCGCTCGCGCTCGGCGGGGCGCCGGCTGCGGTCGGCAAATGCGTGCACCTGATCGACCCCGAGCCGCTCGGTGTCGGCCGCTTGCTCGAGCTCACGGCGGCGCGCTTCGGCGTCCCGCTCGACACGCGCATCAGCGCGCGCGCGATCGGCCGCGCCCTCTTCGGCAACCCGGGGCTCGGGCTCGTCGCACAGAACCTTCGGGGCCTCGTCGAGCTCATCACGAACCCCGCGCGCTACGACGACACCGTGGCGCGTGAGCTCTTCCCGGCGCGTGACGAGCGCTGCCCGCCGCTCGAGGCGTACCTCGATGTGCTACTGTCCCACGTCTCCGCTCGTGTTGCGGAGAAGCGCGTGACCGTCCCCGTGCCCAAGGAGCCGTACCATGTCGCGAGCTGAGCCGGGGCGGCTCGGCTCACTGGTCGTCGCGCTCGCCGCGGCCGCCGTCGCCGTCACCTGCAGCCGCGAGAGCCGCCTCGAGCCGCTCACGCCCGCGGCGAAGGCCAAATCGAAACCGACCGCAGCCGCGAAGCCTGCGCCACCCGTCGCGAGCGCGAGCGCCCCGCTGCCGGTCGTCGCCAATCCCCCGCCGGTTTTAGCCCCGCCGCCCGCCGATGCCCTCGTGCTCGACCGCTTCGACGGCGCGCTCGCGGCGCTCGAATCGAAGGCGCGCAAGGATCCGGTGCGGATCCTCTGGCTCGGGGATTCGCACACCTCCGCAGATTTCATGACGGGCGCCCTCCGGCGCAAGCTCCAGGTCCGCTTTGGTCCGGGCGGCCCCGGCTTCATTCGCGTCGGCGCCACGCCCTACCGGCACGAGGGCGTGAAGCTCAACCGCGACGGCCGCTGGAAGGTCGAGCCGGAGCCGCCGTCGCGCCGCACGACCGAGGGCGACACGGCGCTCGGCTTCGCCGGCATGCGCTGGATCCCGGCCGACCCTCGCGCCCGGCTCGAGGCGCGCGTCGATGGCCGCGCCGTCGCCGGCACCGTGCGCTACGAGCTCGTGTTCGATCTACCCAAGGGTGCGAGCTTCAAGCTCCGGATCGGCAAGAACGAGCACCTGATCGACGCTCGCACCACGCTCGCGCACGTCCCGGGCTCTCCGCTCTCGCGCCTGCGCCTCGAGGGCGCGGCGAGCGACGGCTTCGAGGTCTCGGCGATGACGGGGGGACCGCGCTTCTACGGCGTGATTGCCGAGGGCTCGGAGCCGGGCCTCGTGCTCGATACGTCGGGCATCGACGGCGCCCGCGTGGCCACGGCACTCGCCTGGAACGCCGAGGTGCTCGCCGCCGAGCTCCGCGCCCGTCCCCCCGATCTGCTCGCCGTCGCGTACGGCACGAACGAGGCATTCGACAACCGTCGCGCAGAGATCATCGGCAACGACGTGACCGAGCTCGTCGGCAGGCTCCGCCGCGGCGCCCCCAACGCCGACTGCCTCATCGTCGGCCCCCCCGACGCTGCCGACCCCGATCTCACCTCGCGGCCACACGTCGTCGAGATCGAAGACGCGCTCCACCAAGCCGCCAACCGCCTCGGCTGCGGCTTCTTCTCGCTACGCGTCGCGATGGGCGGCGACGGCGCCTTCGTCCGCTGGATGCGCGAGGTGCCCGCACTCGCCAGGGGCGACCGCATCCACCTGATGCCCGCCGGCTACGAGAAGCTCGGAGAAGCCGTCGCGAACGCGCTGCTCAACGGCTACGAGCGACGACCGAAGAACTAGGGCAGGGCAGGGGCAGACCGAGAGGCACGGCTACGGCCCGGGTCCGGGTTCCGGGTCCGGGTCCGAATCCGAGCTCGAGAGCACCCACGCCTTTACGTCGTGTCCGCGGGCGCAAGCCCGCGCGCGACGAGATTGTGGTCTTGGAAGAACTGATCGACAGGCCAGCTTGGCTACAACCCAACAAGACGAACCGGCGAGGCCGGCACATGCTGGACAACAGATCGCGAGGATCGCGAGGCGCTACCGGTCACCCCTCCGCTTCCCCGGCCGACGCCGGTTCTCACCTCAACCTGTCAGCCGCCCCCCGAGACCAAGACCTAGATACCCATCTGATACCCAACAGTAGGCTCGAAAACTATGTCAGGAAACATGGCGTTCAAGTTAACAACAACCGCCGCTTCGTTCGTGATCGCGAACAGCATCGTGAGCGTCGGTCCGAAGAAGAACGGTGCGCCGCTGCGGTAGGCGTCGAGCTTCTTCAGTACCGCCATGTTGGGATCGGCGAGGTAGGCGTTGACCTCGTCCTTCGTCTTGGCGGCGACGCATCCCGCGTCGTGACTGACGCAGTCGACGATCGTGACGGGCGCGGACGCGTCGACCTGGGCGTGTCCGAATGCGAGTCCTAGGTAGGGGCGGAAGTTGAGCTTGAAGGGGTCTTTCCTCAGGCTGTACGCGACGCGCGCTTCGATGTGGATCGGGCTGAAGTCCTTGGGGGCTCCGCGGAACGCCCAGCCGAGACGCGCGCCCACGGCGAGGCGCCCGACCATGTAGTCGTACGAAATCAGAGCGCGGATCGTGGCGAAGTACACGCCGCCATTGAAGGTGCCGGCGTAGGCCGTGTTCGGAAGCCCCGTGTACTCGTTACCGCCGTCGAAGCAGGCGAACTTCTTGGCGTCCTCGCTCGCCGTGTCGGGCCCGCACACGCCGCTCCCCTTGCCGGCCATCAGGAGATCGGGGCCGAAATGCAGTCCGAACCAATGGTGCTTGGGCGGGCCGAGCATCGACTTCAGCTCCTCGGCGTCCGGCACGTGGCACCTGCCGTCGACGCACTCCCCGCCCTCGGCGCAGTCCTTGTTGTCCTCGCACTTGACGGGCTCCTCGCAGCTGCCCTTGATGCACTCGAGGTTGTTGCCGCACTCCGAGGTGGCCGTGCAGGTCGCGCCCCAGCCCTTCTTCGCCGCCTTCACCACGTGCGTACCGGGGCAGGCAGCGGTGCCGAGAAGCTCGGGCGGACACTCGTTCTGCTCGTAGCAACGTTGCGGGGCTTTCTGCCCCGGCAATGCGGGCGGCGTCGCGTTCGAGTGCTCGACGAGGCGCACGCTGAGCGGCACCTCCTTGCGCCCGATGCGTGCGACGACCTTGTTGGTCTCGTTGCGAGCGAACAGATAAATCTTGATCGAGCCGGGCTGCGAGGTGATGGCGCAGGGGATCGTCGCCGTGTACGCAGCGTCGGCCTGCTGCAGCTCGATCTTCTCCCACTTCTTGCCGGCCCCCGAGAGCTTGTAGCGAAGCTCGACGCCGCTCACCGGGTAATCGACCGTGCACGAAATCGGAATTGGCCGCCGGATTTCGACCTCTTTCACGTCCGGCGTGCAATGCATGCCGCGGATCTCGAGCTCATTCGAAGGCGGGGGCGCCGCTGGTTCCGCTTCTTCGTCCTGCGGCGGAGGCGGCGGCGGCGCGCGGCGACGCGCGGTCGCGGCTGGCGCCGGCGTATCAGGAATGAGCTCGATGTCTTCGCCGTGCTGCGCGTACGCCGGCGGTCCGACGAGGAGAACGATGAAGGAGAGCAGTACGGCGAGAGCTAGAGGACCGATCGACGATCGCGAATGCATGGCCGTGATGACGAACAGAGGGGCCGCGCGAGCGTCCGGCACTATTGGCCGGCAAGTCAAGCGGCGAGTACTCATGACGAGGCGCCAGTAACCGAAGTCGAGCTGATGAGGCGCGCTCGCGGTACGTGAAGTGAACGTCGTGCGCTATGAACCTTGCAGCGCCCGGCGGGCCGAACTACTAGCCGGAAGCTCCGGTCTGGCCGGACTCGTCATTCTCATGCGTCGGAGCACCCTAGTCGCTACTCTCGCCTCGACCCTTGCCCTCAGCGCTGCGCCAGCCTGGGCGAGCCCGGGGGTTACGCCGGTATTTGGGGCAAAAAAGGCCCCAACCAGCGCTAAGAAGAATATTGCAGTGGGGCAGATCGACGGCCCCAAAGCATCGAAGATGCGCGTGTCGCTGATGATGCGCATCAAGGACGCGGGCTATCTCGTCACCGACGCCGAAGACCTGAAGACGAGCTCGAGCAAGGCCTCCATCAAAAAGATGGCGAAGGCGCTGCAGGTGGATGTGGTCCTGCTCGGCAAGATCTCGGGTGGCAACGATCTCACGCTGTCCGTGTACAAACCGGACGGTCGCCTGGTCGAGCAGATCAAGGTGAAGGGTGGGTCGAGCATCAAGCTCGAAAATGCGATCCAAGACGAATTTGACGGCGTCATCGCAGCGCCGCTCGCGCGGGCGGCGGGTGGGAAGGGCGTCGTCGCTGCCGCGAGTGACGAGGAGAAGCCCGTCGAAGAGGCAGCGGAGCCCGAGGTGGCCGAGAGCCAGGCCGCGCAACCGCCGCCCGAGGAGCAGAAGCCTTCCGCCGCGGAGGTGCCGCCGGAAGAAGAGAAGCCTGCCGAAGCAGCGGCGAAGGACGACGACGATAAGGGCGACAAGAAGGCCGCGAAGCCCGGGCGCTCACCGCTCGAGCTCGATCTTCGCCTGCGTGTCTACTCGCGCGCGTGGAAGTACACCGACCTCCGCGGGGTGCGCGATCCGTCGCAGCCCCACCGCACGCTCGAGCCGTACAACCTGGACTTCGCGCCCGCGATCGAGCTCGCCGGCATCCTCTACCCGGCGGCGTTCTTCACGGACGGCATCGCGTCGAACTTCGGTGTGATGGGAAGCTTCATGCAGGGCTTCGCGACCTCGACCGACTTCGAGCAATCGATCCCCGGCACGACCAACAAGCTTGTCACGGAGCTCAAGACGTCATCGCAGGCGTGGGACATGGGGGTGCGCGGGCGCATCCCGATAGGTCCTGCCGAGATCGCGCTCTTCGTCACGTACGGCTCGCAGTCCTTCATCCTTCACGGTGACGAGGGCGGCACGAATTCGCTCGCGCCGCTCGTTCCCGACGTGCGCTACAACTTCGTCCGCATTGGCGGTGAGGCACGCGTGCGGTTCTCGAAGGTGCTGCTCGGCGGTCACATCGCGCCGCGCATCCTCACGTCGATGAACCAGGTCGACCTCGCGGGCGTCTGGTTCCCGGGCGCGACGGGCAGCGGCCTCGATTTCGGCCTGATGGCGGGCTACGGCGTGCTGCCCTTCATGGACGTGATGATCAGCGCGGATTTCGTGGGCTACGGCTTCGACTTCAACGCCATCCCCGCCGATCCCAAGGTCGCGCCCGTCGTCGCGGGTGGCGCGACGGATCGCTACAACTCGCTCTCCTTCGGAGTGAAGTTCA
>DATMCL010000021.1:0-16944 GCA_035558375.1 Polyangiaceae bacterium | reverse complement strand
GTTCCACGTCTACGGAGCCGAAGGGATCACGCCGAGCGATCCGCTCTTTTTCACGGCTTCGGCGCAGAGCTTCAATCACGTGTGCGCCGATTGCCACTCGACGCGAGTCGAACGTCGCTACGACGTTGCGACCGATCGCTTCGATACCCGCTGGGCGGAGCTGTCCGTCGGCTGCGAGGCGTGCCACGGCCCGGGCGCCGAGCACGTGCGCTCCGCGCGAACCCCGAGCTCACCGCGATCGATCGCGGCGTTGCCGGTGCGCTTGAAGTCAGCGGAGCCGTGGACACGCTCCGCGACCGGCAGTCCTACGCCGCGAGCTCAGGACGGCACCGAAGTCGAGGTCTGTGCGCCCTGCCACAGCCGCCGCAAGCCGCTCAAGGAGGGCTTCGTCGCGAGCGACCCCTTCCTGGATTCCTTCGAGCCCGAGCTGCTCTTGGCGGGGCGCTACCACGCGGACGGACAAGTCGAAGGGGAGGTTTACGAGTGGGCGTCGTTCCTCCAGAGCCGGATGTTCCACGCTGGAGTGCGTTGCTCGGACTGCCACGATCCCCACGCCGGCAAGCTTTACGCTTCGGGTAACGCGCTCTGCGTTCGCTGCCACGAGTCCGGCCGGTTCGGCGTCGAAACGCATTCCCACCACACGGGCACGCAAGCGCCCCGCTGCATCGACTGCCACATGCCGCCCGCGACGTTCATGCAGATCGACGAGCGGCGCGACCACTCAATCCGCATTCCGCGCCCGGATCGCAGCGTCGAGCTCGGTACGCCGAACGCCTGCACGACGTGCCACGCGAAAAGGTCTGCTGCTTGGGCACGTGACGCCGTCGCAGCGTGGTTTCCCGACTCGCACGAGCGCCCCCAGTTTGGCGCCGCGCTCGCGAGCGATCGAAAGGGAGCGCTCGACGCTCCGCGTCGGCTGCGTGCGCTGCTCGACGACCGAGCCGTCCCCGCGATTGCGCGGGCCACGGCGCTGGCGCGTCTCGGCACGTATCCCGCAGAAAAGACGGGTCCGGCGTTGCGCGCGGCGCTCGCGAGCCCCGAATCGCTCGTGGTCTACGGCGCCGCAGTCGGAGCGGCCGAGCTTCCGCTCCGGCAGCGCGCGCCGCTGCTCCTGCCGGTGCTCGAGCATCAGGCTCGCGCCGTGCGCATCGTCGCGGCCAAGGCGCTCGCCGGCGTTCCGCTCGCCGAGCTCCCGGAGAGAGCGCGCGCTGCGCTCGAGCGCGCCTTCACGGAGGTCGAGCAGAGCTTCGACGTCGGGGCTTCACGTGCCGAGACACACGTCGAGCGGAGCGCTTTCGAGCTCGCGCGCGGCAAGCTCGAAGCGGCCGAAGTTTCCTTGCGCACCGCGCTGCGATTGCAGCCGTGCCTCGCCGAGGCGCACTTGAACCTCGCCGAGCTCGAGCGCCAGCGGGGCGATGCGGCAGCGGCGGAGCGAGCACTGCGGGCGGCGCTCGCCTGCAACCCCAAGAGCGCCGCGGCGTACCACGCGCTCGGCCTGTGGCAGGTGCGGGCCCGTCGCACGGACGCGGCGCTCGTCAGTCTGCGAAAGGCGGCTGAGCTCGCGCCTACGGACTCACGGATCAGCTACGTGCTCGCGGTGGCGCTCGCCGGAAACGGTGGACGCGACGAAGCGATCCGCGTGCTCGACGCCGCGCTCACCCATCGCGCCAACGACCTGGAGTCGCTGCGAGCACTTTTGACCTTCCTGCGCGATGCGGGCGAGAACGAGCGTGCCGCGGAGGTTCGACAGCGGCTCGACGCGCTAGAGCACTAGAGCGCACCTCGTAATTCGTTGGACGGGGTGACGCTCTAGATCACCCGCGAAAGCGGGTGAGGGGGGCGCAACCGGCATAGCCGGTGCGGGGGGCGGGAACGCCCCCCTTAACAGAGCTAGAGCAGCGCTGCGAAGCAGCGCAGGCGGGGCGAAGCCACGCCCTCAAAAAGCGCGAAGCGATTTTTGAGATGTGCTCTAGCTAGAGCGAGTGAGTAGCACGAGCACCCCACCGCTACCGCCGAGCTCCGGCGGAGCGGAGCGAAACGCGAGCACGCGCCGCGCGTTGCTGGCGCTGCACAGCCAGCCCGAGATCTCGCCGGCGAGCACGGGGCGGCCGCCAGGAGAGTGTCGGCCTTTGCCCACGATGACGAGGACCAGCGCGGTTCCCGCGTACGGAGCACGCTCGATGAAACTCGCGAGGCGGCTTTGTGCGATCGCCACCCGCAATCCGTGCAGATCGAGCGTCGCGCGCGGAGCGCCGCGCAGCAGCTCGAGCACACGCGGGCCGAGCTTTTTCCGGTACCCCTCGAGCAGGCCGTCCTCCTCGCGCACGACGAACTCCGAGCCCGGTTGGATGACGACTGCCGCGGGCGTCGCCGCGGCCCTCACTCGCTTGCTGCTCGGCGGCAGCGCGGCGACACCGAGCGCATTCGCTGCGTGAGCAAACGTCGCGGTGCCGCTCGCGCGGGGAGGCGCCGCGTCAGCGCGCGGCGCCTTGGCTCGGTCCGAAAGCTTTCGGAAGGGCCGGTGAGTCGCAGATTTCCGAGGCTTGGGCACGCGAGCCCGTCCTCTGCCAGCAGCGGCGAGCGCGCGTCAAGGCGTCGGGCACGCGCCCGTGGACTGCACCGAAACCCCATGCGCCGCGGCGTCGCAGGCGTTGCTGTATGTCTTGTCGTCGCAGCCGCACACCGGGTCGTAGTTGGCCGTGCAGCCGCCGGGCTTGGGCTTGCACGTGCCCCCTTGGTCGCCCGAGCCGCAGTGGGTGGAGATGTCGTAGTCGCAGTAGTCGTCCGCGCTCGCGCATTGAATGGCCGCGATGCCGCCGCAATGAGTGGGCTCACTGGCGCACTCGCCGTCGGAAGCCACCGCTACGCCGTGCGCGTGGGCGTCGCACGCGTTGCCGTACGTTTTGTCGTCGCAGCCGCACACGGGGACGTACTCCTTGGTGCAGCCGTCGGGGATCGTCGCGCAATTCCCGGTCTGGTCGGCGGCGCCGCACATCGCGTTGGGTGCGAAATCGCAGAACTCACCGTCGGCGCACTCGAGGCCCTGGAGCCCACCGCACGTCGTGCCGGGTTCCGTCTCGCACGGGCCGGCTTTCTGCACGGCCATTCCATGCATGTTGGCTTCGCACCCGTTGCTGTACGTCTTGCTGTCGCAGCCGCAGACTGGGTCGTCGATCGTCGCGCACGCGTCCGGGATCGCGGTGCAGTTGCCCGTCGCATCCGCAAAGCCGCAGATCGCGTCGAGCGTGAAGTCGCAGAACTGGCCGGTCGGGCACTGCGAACCGCGCAAGCCGCCACACACGGCGCCGGGTTCACCGCCACCGCTCGAGCCGCCCGACGCGGGTCCGCCGCCAGTTGACATGCTGCCGCTCGAGCCGCCCGACGCGGGTCCGCCGCCGGTTGACGTGCTGCCGCTCGAGCCGCCGTGCGCGGGTCCGCCGCCGGTCGCGGTGCTGCCGCTCGAGCCGCCGTGCGCGGGTGCGCCGCCGGTCGCGTTACTGCCGCCCGTGCCGACGGTGCCGCCGGTCATGTCGTCCGTGCCGGCTTCGCCGCACTCAGCGGTCTTGCAGGCGCCGTCGTCGCCGACCACGGCGTGGCTACAGCCGCCCTTCGCGCCCAGCGCCAACGGCGCGAGCAAAAGAACGACGATCGAAGCGGCAGGCGTAAAGTGACGAGTGTTAGTGCGCATGTGATTCGGTCTCCTTCCCCAGCGTTCGTTCGAGCGCCCGTTCGCGCTCGCGTACCAAGTGTCCATTCGGGAATCTTCGAGCGTGCTCCGCGAGCGCGGCGCGCGCCGTCGCAACGTCGTCACGCTTGAGCGCCGAGAGCGCGCGCTCGATGAGTGCCGTCTCCGCCCGAAGGCTGCCCTCGTCGAGGGGCTTCGGTCCGGCCGTGTCTTCGAACGAGGCGATCGACGGTAGCGGAGTCGCCGGCGCCGCGACCGGCGCCTTCGCTCGCTCACGCAGCGAGGGACGGGCGGTCTCCTGCGCGGCCGGAGCCGCCACTCCCACCGGTCCGGGCTCCGTCGCCGCTTCTGCCGGCGCCGCGCGTGCCGTCTCGTTTCTCGGCGCCCGGGCAGCTTTCTCGACCGGAACGGGCCGCGCGGGGGCGGCTACGGTCACGCTCGGTCGGCTCGACGGCGGCGGGCTCGTGAGGTGCGACACGACGGGCACGGTGACGAGGCCCACGAAGGCAAGCGACGCTCCAACTTTCACCGCGAGCGGCAACGCCACGACCTTGGCGGTGATACCGCCCGCAGCGGCCGCCGTGCCGACGGGAGCGGCCACGGCGCCTGCGAGCACTCCGGCCGACACGAGCCGCGAGCGGACCCGCGCTTCGTCACTGGCTAGAGGGAGATCGTCGCGGAGAGCCCGGGTGAAGGGGTCGTCGTCGTCGCTAGCGGTCATGTGGGCTTTCCTCGGTTGACGAGGTTCAGGCGAGTGACCTCGGCTTGGAATGCGAGCTTGGCGGCGCGAATGCGCGAGTACACGGTGTTGAGCGGCACGCCCGTGATGTCGGCGATCTCGGGCGCCGAGCGCTGCTCGACCTGCGACAGCACGAACGCTTCGCGCTTGTCTTCGTCGAGCCGATCGAGCGCGCGGCGGGCGAGGTCGAGCTGCTCCCCGCACTCGAGGTCACGCTCGACGTTGCCGGGCGCTGGCGCGTCGTCGGAAGGGGACGTGCCGCTCTCGCCGGGCTCGTTGTTGGCGTAGCGCCATGCGTCGCGACGGGCGTTGGCGCGAGCGCGGCGCGCGACGCGCAGCGTGATGGCGTAGAGCCAGGTCGTTACGGGCACGCCGTCGTCGAACGCGCCGAGCTTCTGCTGGACGACCACGAACACGTCGTGAACGGCGTCGTCGAGCAGGTGAGGGTGGACCCCGAGCGCGCGCAGGCAGCGCCAGACGTAGCGGAAGTACTCGGAGTAGACGCTCTCGACCCGGGTCGAAGCGCGCCTGGCCGCGCCCGCCTCGGGCGGGGCGAAGGGCTGCTCCAAGGTCCCGGCCGCCATCGGATGTTCATCCGGGAAGGCCCCCCAATCCGTTAAGGAAAGTGAAAGACCCCCCGCGCCACCACGAGCAGGCTCGCCGGCGGCATCCGATAAATCTCTCCGAATCCGGTCACTTCGAAGGTCGCCCGCTGCAGATTCGCCTGCCCCGTCACGGCCAGCTCCAGCGACACGGACCGCGTCAGCTTCGGCGTCAGGGCTAGCTCGAGGAAGGGGGCCAGTGCCCATGCAGAATCCTGTACCGGAGACGAGAGGTCGGCACTCCCTCGGCCGACCAGCCAGTCCGCGCTCATCCCGACCGAGGCCGCCAGCAGGGGTGTCGGTGCGAACGAGGCCGCGCCGCGGATCCCGAGGGCCTGGAGCCGGGCGCTGCGGCCGGCGCTCGAAGCTTCGCGCGGTATGAAGTATTGGGCGCCGAGCGTCGCACCGAAGCGACCACTCGTGAGCCCGCCGCGCACCTCGACGACGCCCGTAGCGCCGGGAAGCACGCCGAGCGCTAACCCGCCTCCGACCGCAACGTTGCCGCGCCACGGCGCGCCGTCGTGGGTCGTCGCGTTGGATGGCTTCGGCTTCGCCGTCTCGACAGGGGGAGGTGGCGGTGCGGGGCTTGGTTCTGCGGGAGGTGGCGGCGGTGGTTCCTCGGGCAGTCGCACCGTCGGATCGACGGTCACGGCCGCGATCACCATCGCGCTACGAAACAGCACGCGGCAGTCCGCGTGAACGAGCTCCCGCTTCTCGCCCTGTACCTCGAGCGTGAGGTGGTAAAAGGTGGCGCTCGGCTCGCGCGCGATGACGAGCGTCGTCGGCCACGCGCGCTCGGCCGCCGCGCCCAAGAGCCGCGCGAGCCCGTCGCGGAATTCCCCCTCCGTGCCGCACTCGCGGGGCGCGTCGAAGCCTGTCGCCTGCGCGCGGACCGGCGCGTGCGCGAGCAGCACGCACGTCGCGGCAAGGGTTGCCACCACCGTGTCGAGCCACCGCGCCATCGCGGCAGAAGATGGCACGGTTGGTCGGCTTCGCGCGACCGAACGTCGACGCGCGGCCGCCGTCCCAGCATTTCCAGGTCAATGGCGGCAGCGCGCTGGGCCGCGTCGGGACGGTCGTCGGCTACTCGGTAAGCGGCACGCCTTGCGCGTGACACGACTCACTCGGCAACCGGGTCGGGCGGGAGCTCCGGGGCGGCCACTAGCGCAGCGTCCGGTCCCGGGCCGTCGAGAGCGCGGAGAAAGGCGACGAGCTCTGCCTTTTCGGTCGCGCTCAAATCGCGCGGCACGTTCTCCGACGTGCCGAGGAAACCGTTCTCGTCGCCGCCGCGCGCGAAGAAGCTTACGACGTCCTCGAGGCTCCGGAATTGCCCGGTGTGCATGAAGCTCGGCCGGCGAGCCACGCAACGCAACCCTGGTGTGCTGAACGCGCCGACCAGGCTCGTGAGATCGGCGGGCAGATCGTCCAGGCGCCCGTCGTCGCCGTCGCTGTAAGGCCCCCGCGAATTGAGCGAGTCGGTGAGCAGCTCGCCGAGCCCTTCCGCGGCACCGGGGTCGTCGACCGGCCCGACGAAGAACCTGAAGTCCGGATGCAGCCCGACGTTGTGGAACGAGCGGTCCGTGAAATACGGCCCCGAATGGCACGTGTCGCAGTGCCCTTTGCCCACGAAAAGCCACGCTCCCGCCTGCTCGTCGGGGCTGAGCGCATTCTGGTCGCCTGCCATCCAGGCGTCGAAGCGGCTCGGTCCGCACGTGAGCTGCCGCGTGAACGCTTCGATGGCTTTGCCCATGTTGACGACGACGCGCGTCACGTCGGGATCGTCGGCACCGGGCTTCACGCAGCTTGCGTGGATGAGGTTCGGCGGTAGCTCGCTGCAGCCGGCGTCCGCCGCAGCCACGGCTCTGTACCGCTCGAGCGCCGGCAGCGGCCCGAAAATGGGCTCGTACTCGTTGCGATAGAGGCGCGCGATTTGCTGGGCCGCAAAGAGCCGCGAGCTGTTCATCTCCGCCGCATCCTCGAGCGGTGTGAACGGTTGGCTGAACGCGGAGTCGCGGCGCCCGTCCCAGTTGAGGAGCCGGCTCTGCCCGACGTCCAGGAGCGATTTGGCGCGGCGGTGGGTCCAGCCCGAACCGAGCGAGATCTGCGCGCGGGTGCTGCGTGTGTCCGAAAAGCCCGAGGTCGGGACGTGGCAGCTCACGCAGCCGACTTTGCCCGTTTCGCCTTGCATGCCGAGCGTCGCCGGGTCGCCGTTGTTCGCTTCGTCCAAGAGCGGCCCCGAAAATCGCGTGTCGAAGAACAGCTTCTTCCCGAGGACGGCCGCCCGCGGATCCGTGAGGTAATCGTTCGTGGGGTCGGGTGGTGGAGGTGGAAGGCGAGGCGGCGACAAAGCCACGAGCCGTTCACGGAGAGAGTCGCTCGGGCTCGGCGGCGATGGATCTGCGGCCGCGCCACCGGCGACGGAGCCGCACGCCGCGGTCGCGGAGAGCAGAGACACCAGGCAAGGCACGTGGCGGCACCGCCGAACCCTGCGTGCGCGGCCCGTGTCGCCGAGCTCGGGGGTCATCGGCTCGGCTGAATGGTGAGCTCGACGTTGCCGAGCATCTCTTCTTTCTCGGTCTGCGGGGCGGACATCATGAAGGAGATCGTGTTGTCGCCCGGCACGAGCTCCGCGAGCGGCACTTCGTGCGAGAAGGCGCGCGTGCCACCGCGCGGACCGCCCGAGCCGTCGAGGAACTCGGGAACCTCGTACTCGTGCGTCGGTCCACCGTTGAGGCGATACATGACGACACGGCCGGCGCCGCCGAGGAAGCTGTAGTCGACGCTGGCGCTCGTCGCGTCGGTCAGATCGACGCCCTTCACCGTGAGATCGACCCAGCTATTGTCCTTGAGGTACCAGCCATAAAGGTGGCCTCCGCTCCCGTCGATGTCCGGCTCGGTGTTGTCGTCGACGCCGTAACCCCGCGGTGTGACGTAGGTCGGGCCGTCGAAGCCGATATTGTCCCAGCGATAGGTTTGGACGCCCGTGACGCCGCCGTTGTCGCAGCGATCCTTGCGCGCGTTGTACTGCGAGTGCTGCAGGTGGACGTACCCGCGCGTGAACGGCAAATTCAGGTCCGGGAGCACGGCCATGCGATGCAGGTTTCGTGCGTCGTCGTAGTCGCTCGCCCAAACCTCCGCCTGGTTCTGGTTCAGCAAAATCTTGAAGCGATTGAGCTTCTGGTCCGCGACCTTGATGCAGCGCGCCTCGTCGCTGTCGTGCTGGAGCTCCCAGCCGGGCACGTCGTGCACGATGGCGAAATCCTTGGACACGAAGACGCCGTTCACCTCCGTGGCCCAGCGACCCTGCGGGCAGGTGTTCAAGCCCTGGAACATGATCGCGAGGCCGTTCTTCGGGTACGACAGGACCCCGGGCGCCTCGTGGTAGGGGATGGGCGCCGGCTCGGCGGTGATCCAGAGCTCGACCCACCAGCCGTGCCCCAGATTGCAAGGATTCACCTTCGCGTCCACGTCGAAGACGATCGTTCCGGTGCGATCCGTGAAATCGAACAGCTGTCGGATACGGTTCGAGTTGATCGCGAAGTCGGCCTGATCGTCGTAGACCTCGTTGAGCTGACGTGAGGTGAGGCCGTCCACGCCGACGCCGTCGCAGATGGCAACGTCGTTGCCGGGGAGCAGGCCTGCGAACGGCTTGCCGCAGAACACGGAAGGAAACAGCGTGTCGGGCTCCGTCGTCGCGGGGATTCGCACGAAATGCATACGCGTTTCGTGACCCCAGCGCGCAAAGCTGAAGCGCGACTCGTCGAGGTCGCCGCTGCGTCCTCCGGGCTTCGGCGTCTCGAAATCCTCGCAAAATGCCGGTTGATCGAGCCCGCAGCTGCCGGGCGGCGAGCGTGGCGGCGCCTGCTCGGGCACCATCATGGGGGGCTCGCCCCCGGAGCTCCGAGTGCCGGCCGCGCCCATGGCGGGCATGCCGCTCGAGCCGCCGTCAACCGCCGAGCCGCCCGTTCCTGATCCGCCCGTTCCTGATCCGCCCGTCCCTGCGGAGCCGCCCGTCGTGCCCGCGGCGCGTGACGTTTCCGGCTGACCGTCACCGCAGCCGAGCGCGGCGCAGGCCACACCAAGCAGCGTGGCGACGCTTGCCATGGGGAAGGGACGCGCGCTCGAGCGGCGCGTCATGGCGCGACCTTCATCGCCCAGAGCCCATCGCCCCAGCTCGCGCTGTAGAGGATCCGGTTGGTCCCATCGAGTGCCATCTCGAACGGTCCGGAGTCGAATTCTTGGCTCGGGTTGAACGGAGTCCATGTCGTTCCTTCGCCTTCGGGAGACGTGAAGAAGGAGGTCGGGCCGAAGGCCGGCGCGGTGTAGAGCAACTGGCCGTCTCCGAAGACAGCGTTGTAGCCGCGCGCATCGGAGATCTTCGTCCAAGTCAGGCCATTGTCGGTGCTGCGCAGGTTGGACGTCGCGCCCGATGCGTAGAGCGTGCCCGACTTGTCGTAGTAGATGCTGCCGCCGCCATGCTGGATGCCTATGTCGGCCACCTTCGTCCATGTCTTGCCCGCGTCGGCCGTCCTAAACATGCCTGGGCCCTGCGTTCCGAGCAGCCACGTGTTGCTGTCGCCGAGGCCGAGCGCCGGCGAGTAGAGGAAGTTGATGGCGTGGCCCGAGCCCCAACCCGGCTGAGGCTCGTGAACGATCCAGCTCTCGCCGCCGTCTTTGCTCTCGAGCACGCCCGAGTTGGTGTCCCATTTCGTGTCCGTCCAACCCCACGCCGAGTGGTGGCTCACGAGCACGTGAGCGAAGTCGCTCGGATCGACGGCAACGTCGTAGGTGTCCCACTGAAAGATGCCCGCGGCGTCCTTCAAATCCGCGAACCCTTGCGGGTGCTCGAAGGTCTTGCCGCCGTCGAACGAGACGGAAAAACCCTGGGTGTTGCCGCGCACGCCGTCCACGGCGTAGAGATGATTCGAGTCCTTGGGATCGATGCGGATGCGAATCGGCTCGGTGAGCAGGCTCGTGCGCTCCCACGTCGCGCCGGCGTCAGTGCTCTTGTAGAGGCCGGCGTTGTCGCCGACTTCGTCGAAGCTGCACACCGTCAGGTAGAGCGTCGCGGGGTCACACGGATCGACCGCTAGCCCCTGCGTGAAGGCGTCACCCCACGGCAGCTCTTTGGGGCTGATGTTCGTCCACGTTCCCTCCGAGAGAGCCGGAGCGCTCTTCGGTAGCGGGCGCGGATGGTCACAGCTCACGACGGGAGCGCCTCCCGTGCCAGCGTTCCCCGCTTCGCCGCCCGCGGTGCCGGTACTGCCGCCAGCATCGCTTCCGGCGGACGTGCCGCCGAACGAGCTTCCAGCCGAGGGCAGGGTAGTCTCGGTGCCGCCGGTTCCGGCCGACGCCATGCCGCCCTTGCCGCCGTCGTCGCGGCCCCCGCTCGGCGCGCCAGAAGAGCCATGGCCACCTCCGCAGCCGAGCGCAACGAGCGCCAGGCAGCCGGCGAGTCTCTCGTAGTGAGTCTTCTTCATTGCGTCTCCAACACGAGATCGATGTTCAAAACCGCGGGTGGATAGTTTTGCGGCACGTTCTTCGTCACGAGCTCCAGCGTGTTGTCGCCGGGAACCAGATCCGAGAGCGGCACGTCGAGCATCTGGCCGATCGCGCCCTGGCTGCCTCCCGTGGGCTGGCCGTCGACCACGGGTTTCGTGAGCGCTTGGATCTCGTCGGCGGTGAGCGTTCGCTCGCGCCAGGTACCGCCGTTGAAGCGGTATTTCAGGACGAACTGCTCGAGCCCGCCACCGTCACGCAGGTACCAGGCGGAAAGCGCCAGCCGAGCGGAGATTGCGTCCGATAGATCGACGTCCGGCAGATGGAGGACATCGCCGGGGCCGTTCGCTTCGTCGGCCACGAGATACCCGACGTTCACTCGACCGTTGGGCGCGGCGACGAGCGCATCGCTGACCTCGACCTCGCGCCAATGGGCGACGACGGGCCCGTCGAACCCGACGTTGTCCCAGCGCGCGAGCCAGGCATCGAGCTGATTGCCGGGGCTGTACTTGAGCGTTGCGTGGTTGTGCGTCGAGAGATGCACGTAGCCGCGAGAAAAGCCGAGCGCCACGTCCGCGCTGAGCATCAACGTCGCGGGCTCGTAGCTTTTGCCGTCGGCGCTCACGGGGCTCACGTACACCTCGAGCTTCTTCTCCGAAACGCGCACCTCGAAGTGGTTCAGCTTGCCCTGCGCCGTCGAAACACATGCCGAGGGTGGCGTGCTCTTCCAGGCCGCGGGGACCACGTGGTCGGCGTAGTTGTCGAAGACGTGAATGGCCGACAGCGAAACCTGGCTCGGCGGGCTCGTGTTGCAGGTATAGGCAAACTGAAGCTCGAAGCCGTTCTTGGGCAGGATGCCGCCCTCGTCGTTGTCGATGACGCCGTAGGAGGGCACGGCGATGGGATCTTCCGTCACCTCGAGCGAGATCCAGCCGAGGAGCTGCGCCGTGTAGCCCTCCGCGTCGAAGACGATCGTGCCGGTGCGACCGGTAAAGTCGAACGGCTGGCGAATGCGATACGAATTGATGCCGTAGTTCTGGGCGGCCACCGCGACGAGCAGGTGATGGCTCGCAATGTCGTCGCTCGGGTCGCAAATGAGCGTATCGGCATCCGGCAGCACCTTGTCGGGCACGCCGCTCCGGCAGCTCGGCACGGTGGCGGGTCCGATCGCGAAGACTTGGTTCGAGCCCGTCGGGAGCTGCGGCTGCAGGCGCCCGGCGCTCCAGTGCGAGGCGTCGAGCTCGCCGGCGCGTCCCTGCACCGCGGCGGGCGCGTCGAAGGTGTCGCAGAACGCGGCCGCCTCGAGGCCGCAGCCGGGCGCACCCATTTCGGTGGGAACGTCTTCGGGCTTGGATGGCGCACCCCCCCGGATCGGGAGCGTTTCGGAGCCGCCAGCGCCGCCAGCACCGCCGGAGCCGCCAGCGCCGCCAGCACCGGCGACGTTTGCCGGCATCGTTGCGCGCCCGGCCGCACTCGGCGCGCCTGAGGCGTCAGGCGAAGGCTGTCCCGAACAACCGAGCACCACGAGGCCGAGCGCAACGAGCCGAGGTAGAAGCGCAGAGCCGGCCATCCGCCCTCTCTTGCCCGACGCGGCCCAAAACGATCACTCTCGCGGCGTCGAGGGTTCTAGCCGTTATCACGGCACTTCGAGCGTGAGGTCGAGGTTGCCGATCCCTTGCGCCACGAGCGCCCCCGGCAAACTCACGCTGAGCACGTTGTCGCCGGTCAAGAGCTCCGCGAGCGGAACTTCGGCCGAGAAGCCATGGAGCCCGCCAGGCGAGCCGGCCGTTCCCGGATAAACGAAGGTGTGCGTCGCGTTGCCGTTCAGCGAGTACTCGAGCTCACTGCCCGGCCCCGCGTCGAGCACGAAATTGAACGACGCCGACGTCGCATTGGTGAGGTCCACGCCGTGCAACGTGAACGCGAGCGGGCCCTCCGAGAACAGATAGCCGATGCGAACCGCGCCGGCCTCACCCGGAATGCCCGGATTGGGAACGTCGTACGCCCGCGGCGTCGGCAGCACGGGACCGTCGAAGCCGACGTTGTCCCAGCGAAACGTTTGCGTCGGCGTGACGTGGCCGCTGCTCGCTGCGTTGGCCGCCCAATGCTGGAGCTGCACGTAGCCACGCGTGAAGGAGAGCCCGAGCCCGGACGCCCTCGTGCGTAGCTCCAAGCTCGCGGGATCATCGAAGTCGCTGGCCCAGAGCTCGGCCTCGTCCTCCGACAGGCGGAGCTCGAAATGATTCAGGTGCGCGTCGGCGACCTTGAAGCACCGCGCGTCCGCTTGGTCGAGCTGCCAGAACGGGGGCGACACGGTGACTTGATAGTCGTGGGTCACGACCACGCCCTCGAGCGCGTTCTGCCAGTCGTCGACGCTTTCCGGGCAATCGGCTCCGAAAGCGAACGTGAACCCCACGCCGTCGCGCGGATAGGACGCGATTCCGTCGCGAGTGTCGGAAGCGAGCGGCGTCGGCTCCGCGCTGAGCCAGACGGCGATCCACCAGCCGGCGCCCGTATTCAGCGGATTGATCTTGCCGTCGACGTCCCACACCACCTTGCCGACGCGTCCTCGGAAATCGAACGGCTGGCGGATCCGCAGCGCGTTCACGCCGGTCGCCATCTGATCGTCGAACGTCTCGTTGAGCTGTCCCGACACGGTTCCGTCGACGCCGGAGCCGTCGCACGTCCGCACGTCGAGCTCGGGCAAGACGCCGTCGAAGGGCTTGCCGCAAAATGTAGCTGGAAAGAGGTAGTCGTCGGGGTACGTGTGCGCGGGGGCGCGCTCCCAGCTGTATTGGACCTGGTGTCCCCAGCGCGCGAAGCCGAACACGCGCTCGTCGAGATCGCCCCCGCGGCCGCCGGGATGCGGCGTTTCGAAGCCTTCGCAGAACGCGGGCGTCTCGAGCCCGCAATCGCCCGGCTGAGCGACGCCGGTGTTGCCGGAATCGGCCGGCTCGAGCCCGCCGAGGTTTGCCCACTCCGTGCAAGCCACGCTCACGGCAGCGGCAACGCACAGGGCGGCTCTCGATGGCGGATTCGACATGCGCGCGGCCTCGAGGGCCGCCGGCTATTCTACGCCGGAAACCAGCCGCTCGACGCGCCGCGCGTAGAGGCTATCCGGATGAGCCGCCGAGAACTTCTTGGCGACGGCCGCCGCTTGCGCCCGATCGCCCCGCGCAAGCAGCGCCTGCACGCGGATGACCGTCTCCTCGGCACCGAGCGCACCTTGGGGGAAGCGCGCATGGTAGTCGTCGAGCGCGGCGAGCGCGCCGTTCGGATTGCCGCGCGCGATCGCCTCGTGCGCTTGCTTCAGCACCTGGAGCTCCCGCGACAGGGACGACGAGGCCGACGGCGCTGCCTTCGGTTTGGCAGCGAGCTTGGCACTGGGCTCGCTCGCTTCGGAGGCGGGCTCCAGGGCTAGCGCCGGCTCGGGAGGCGCAGCGCTCGGCTCCGGGCTCGCGGTGACTGCGACCTTCGGCGGCGTCGCAACACTCGCAGCGGGGGGCGCCACGGCCGCCTTCTCTGAGGCAGAATGCACGAGCACGACGCCCGTTCCTACGCTTGCCAGAAGCGCAATCCCGACGAGCTTGGTCGCGAGCGAAGCGGTTCCTGCGGCGCCCGCCGCGGTCGTGGCCACTCCGACTCCCAACGCGGAAAGGACCGCCGCGCGCTGAGCAGGCAGCGCCCGCCGGCGTCGCGCCACCTCGAGCAGCCGAAGCTCGTCGGCGGTTGCGTCTTCCTCGGACCAACGACGAAGGTCGTTCATGGCTTCCTCGCGCGCAAGAGACTTTGCCGAACCTGCTCGCGTGCACGCCGCACGCGCGAGGCGACGGTCCCGAGCGGGATCTCGAGCAGCTCGGCCACCTCGCCGGCCGTCAGCTCCTCGATGTCGAACAGCACGAAGGCTTCGCGCATGCCGTCGGGCAGCTCCGCGACGATGGACTCGAGCAGCGCGTACGCTCGCCGTTCGTCGACGAGCTGATCGGGCAGGGGCCCGGCTTCCGACAGCATGAGCCCGTCGTCCATCGGCGTCTCGCGCCGGCGCTGGACGGTGCGTCGCGCGTGCGACGCGATCCGCACCGCGATCCCGAGCAGGTACTGCCGCTCGCGCGCGAGCTCGATCCCGTCGAGCTTGCTCGTGGCGACCAGGAACACCTGCTGGGCCGCGTCGTCGAGCGCGCCGTCCGACACGCCGAGCTTGGCGAGCGTGCGCACCACGGCGTCCAGGTGCTCGTGGACGAGCCGGCGCACGCGCTGGTCGGTCGAGCTACCCGGCACCGCAGGGGCTCCCAATTGCAGCGCCGAGTACATCCAACAAGCCTTGCCCGCTGGGCGGGCGTTCGATCACTGGAATCGCGCGCCCACGAGCAGGCCCGCCCGCCCGGTCACCGCCGGAACCGTGTAAACGATGCGATCGGGCACGAAAAAATAGTGTGTTCGGAAGAACGGAACCACCGCCGCCCCGCCGAGCTCCAGAAAAACCCGCTGCGAGAGCCAGGCCTCGAGGCGCAAGCCGGCCTCCGCGCTGCCCCACGGTTCGACCGTGCTGCGCCCGCCGTCGAGCTCTCCGTGGGCGAAAACGGCGCCCCCTTCGAGCCCGACGCAGGGCCGCAGCCCGACGGCGCTCCAGCCGAAACGCAGGGTGCAGCCCTCGATTCGAGCCGCGAGCAGCCACAACTCCGCGGTTCCATCGCTGTGTGAGATCCGACTGACCCCCCCGACCAACACGGCTCGCAGGTCGGGGCTCACGATGCGCGCTCCAGTAGCGCCAAAATCGACGCCCGTTTCCACCGCCGGCCGCGCGGACGGCGCGAGTCCACCGCGAACGCCGCCGCCGAGGACGCCCGAAAGTCGCCACGAAGGTTCGCGTTTCGGGGGCTCCACGGGCTTCTTCGCTGGGGCTGACTTCGCGGTATTCGCCGGAGCTGGTGGGGGGGTTGGCGTCGCGGGCGCGGGCGCAGCCTCTTCTTCGACGTGGCCGCCGAGCTCAATCGCCAGCACGGCGAGAAACGCCAGCGTCTGGCTTACCTCCGAGCACGTCGGGCCCTGAATGCTCCGCCGTCCCTCCTTGCCGGCGCGGTCGAGCGCAATGAGCTCACCCGTGAAGGTGCCGTCGCCCGGCACGATCGTGAGCGTGATGCGTGCTCCGTCGCCGCTCGCTGCGTCGCGCACGTTCGCTCGCACTTCAGCGAGCACCTGCTTTTCGGTGGGGCAACCCGGCGGAGCCGCGTAGGAAAGCTCGTACGGCGCGGGCTCGGCGCGTGATGGCCGTGCAAGGAGCATCACGGCGGCCGCCAGCGCAAGTCCGAAGGCCAACGGGGCGCAGGCCGGTCGCACGTCGCGCAGGCTAGCCGAAGCCTCGGCGCTGGCGGTGATCGATCGCCGCGGTGCCGGGCAAGGGGTGGGGAGGACGAATCGGAGCGGACATGCGAAGAGCACTCGCGGGCGTGACATGGGTACTCGTGGGGACCGCGGGTTGCGGAAACGCTGCCGGCCGTTCGCCCGAGGCCGCGGGCGCGCCGACCGGAGACCCGCCGGAGCTGGTGCCCGGCGTCTGGACGAACATCAGTCCACCGGCACCGCTCAGGTCCGAGGAGCTCGGCGGGCGCCCCTCGGGCGGCGTGATCAGCGTGGCGTTGGATCCGTCGGCTCCGCTGACCCTCTACGCGTCCGTCGAGTACACGGGCGTTTGGAAAACCACCGACGGCGGCTCGAGCTGGGAGCAGCTTGCCGACACGCCCGACGAGGATCTCTACGACGCCAAGACCTTCCAGCTCGAGCTACCGCTCGGCATCGCCGTGGACCCAGCCGATCCATCACACCTCTACGCGGTGTCGGGCGTGCGCGACGCCAACAACGGATTTTGGATCTCGAACGACGGCGGTCGAAGCTGGGCGATCCCCCAGGGCTTCAAAGACGTTTCTCCGACGTACGACATCACGACGCTCGTCGTTGACCCGACTGATTTCGGGCACATCCTCCTCGGCTCTCATTCCTTCGATAACGTGGGCGTTCTCGAAAGCAGGGACTTTGGCAGCTCGTGGATCTGGCATCCGCCGCCGGACTCCACCTGGCCGGGCGGCAGCTACGGCCTCGCGATGCTCTACAACCCCGAGCTCGGCATCGGAGACAGCAACACCTGGCTCGCGCACCACAACGGCTTCTGGCTCACGAAGGACGCTGGAACGAGCTGGACTCAAGTGAACTCCGAGATCAACGGAGTGCATGGGTCCACGGAGGTGTACTACTCGAAGACGGGGATGCTCTATTCGGGTGCGGGCAACGGGCTCGCGCGCAGCAACGACAACGGGACCACCTGGGAGCTCATCAATCAGGGGCTTCCCAGTGCTCCCTTCAACACGATCGTCGGCGACTCGAACACGATGTACACGCAGCCGGGCTTGGCGGACGGCACGTGC
>DATMCL010000020.1:0-5137 GCA_035558375.1 Polyangiaceae bacterium | reverse complement strand
ACATCGTCACTGCAGCCGAGCGCACCGAGCGCGAGCGCCATGAGCGCCGCGGAGCCGAGCGCGTGCGACCGAAGCATCGAACGAGTTTCTCTCAGCGTGGACCCACCCGCAAGCGCCGCACGACTCGCGCTCGGGTCGTGCGGCGCTGCGGGAAATGTTCACGCACGGGTGTGGAGATTTGCGACGTTATGCCGGTACCCGCTTCCTTCCGGCGAGCCACAGGGCGAGCACGCCGCTCGCGACCGTGGCGGCGCCGAACGTGAACGCGAAGGGGTAGCCGCGCGCGTCGACGAGGCGGCCGCCCACCCAGACGGCGAGCAGGGTGCCGGTCGCGAAGTACGCCTGCATGCCGGCGAGTGCCGAGCCGACGCGTCCCGCGGGCGCGCTCTCGACGGCGAGCGCCGTGAGCGCGGGCCACACGAGCCCATGAGCGATGCCGAACCCGAAGCCTAGGACGATGAGCAGCTCCGGGCGCAACGCCGACGCGGCGAACACGGTACAGCTGTAGACGGCGAGCGCCACGAGCGCCGTCCGCCGCCGGCCCCAGCGATCCACGAGCCCGCCGAGCCCGAGCCGCACGCAGAGCGCCGTCAGCGTGTAGCCGACGAAGAGCGCCGCCACGTGGGTAGCACCCTGCGACAGGGCGAACGGCTGCGTGAACGTGATGAGCATGCCGAAGCCGGCACCGGCCGCGAACGTCGCGTAGCCACCCGCGTGCCGGCGCAGCGTGGCGCTTCGCACGCTGGTCGGGGCAGGAATGTCGCGCTCGGAATGGACGTAGGGCTCGAGGATGGCGAGCGCGAGCGCGAAGAACATGGCCGCGCCCGCGACCTCGAACGCGAAGCCCCAGCCGTAGGCGTCCGCGAGGTGCTCGGTCGTCGACGAGGCGAGCGCGTTCATCAAGAGCGAGGCCGCGCCGGTGGTCCCGAACGCGCGGCCATGGTGCTCGGCGGGCACGATGCGCGTCACGAGCGATTGCCCGCCCGCGACCAGGAGCGTGTTGCCGACGCCTTGGAGGCCGCGGAGGACGTACACGGCGGGCCCGATGTGCTCGAGGTAGCCGAAGCCGAGCGTGCTCGCGCCGATCACGAGGGCGCCCGTGATCATGGCCGCGCGGTAGCTACCGCGATCGAGCCAGCGCCCTACGAGCGGGGCCGTCAAAAGACAGGCGATCACGGGCGCGCTCGCGATCTGGCCGACCTCGGCCGGGCTCGCATGGAGGACGAGCGTCGCGAACTTCGGCACCAAAAGCAGCGCCGAAAAGGCGTAGCCGTACGCCATGAAGTAGAGGAGCAACCGGCGGAAGCGCGGGTCCAGCCACTCGGAATAGACGGGTGCGGTTAGGGCAGGAGAGGGTGATGAAGTGGACATCTGGCTCGGGGAGCCAGGCGTCGAAAGGGCTTAATCCGGAACGCTTGCCCTCTCGTCCGCCTGGCGGGGAGGGCTTGCGTCTGCTTACGGATCAGCGTGTACGCGAGCCCTCGCCTGCCTTACGGCAGACGTGCCAAATCTTCTGGGCGCGCGTCATCGGACTCATGGGACACCTTTTTCTAGCGCCCGTGGTCGATTTCGTCAATGGTGCTCGGGCTCGGCGCGTCTTATTGATCGAGCCGTTCGGTGCTGATGACAGCACCTTCTTGAGAGCCACATCGTCATGACGTCCAGGACGACTCGAATTCTGGTCCGCGTGTCGCGAGCATCACTCCTCGCGCTTGTCCTCTCGACTCAGGCATCGCCGCTCTTGGCGCAGTCTCCACCGACAGCGCAATTCCCGGTCGAGCCGCCCGCGCCCGCTCCCGCCCCGAGCACGGCGCCGCCGCCCACTGCCCCGCCCGCCGGCCCGGCCCCGAGCGCCGCCCCGGCACCGAGCGTTGCACCCGCTCCCACGGCGCCCCCGCCGTCCGCTGCGCCTGCACCCGCGCCGGCTCCCGCTTCACCCGCACCGGCGCCGTCGACCGCGCCGGGCCGTGTGGAGGGCCCACCGCCCACGCCCGCGCCTTCGCCGCTCAGCATCGGCGTGCTCGGCGCGCATCCGCCGCCGGACGATGCCGTCGCGCTGCGCCCGACCGGGCCTGAGCGCGAGCCGATCTATTTCGAGAAAGATCCGGGCTGGGCGATCGAGCTCGCGGCGCGCGGTGGTCTCGGCGCACTGGCCGCTTCGGACGCGCGTGGCGCCTTCGCGTTCGGCGGCGGCCTCCTACGCGTTCGCTACAAGCATTACGAGCTCGGCGGCTTCGGCGACAAGAGCGACAACGCGGACGCGGGGGGCGGCTTCACCCACTTCGGTGGCTTCGCCGGCGCGTGGCTCCCCTATCACAACTGGGTCGACTTCGAGGTGGCCGCCGCGATCGGCTCCCGTCACTACACGGATCCCGATCCGCGTTACGGATCGGGCGGGTACTCGCTCGGCCTGCCCGCGTTGTCGTTCATCGTCGGCGTGTCGGATCGCGCCCGCTCGGGGAATCGCGGCATCGGCGGTCGCGTAGGCAGCCAGATCGTCATGACGGGCGATCTCGGACAGAAGGATGTGCCCTGGCACTTCCTCCAGCAGTCGTCCACCGGCGAAGTCGTCGAGACGAAGGGCTCGACGCACGTCGGCGGCGTCTCCGTGTCTCTGGTGTTCACGCTAGCGATTGACTATGGCGAAGGGCCGTAGCGAGGGTCACCGTCACAAGTCGACGTACCGCCAAGGCGAGACGTCAAAATGCAGGTGATCCTCGTGGCCGATGTGGCCGGGGCCGAACATGCTGCGGAAGACGTCGCCGCGCTCGCGGAGGCGCTCGGTGAGCGCGGCGAGGAAGCGGCCGTGGATGGCGCTCGGACCTTCGGTTTTGCCCCAATGCCGGAGCACGCGCACCTCGAAGGCGAACTTGAGCGCGCGGGGCACGTCGGGTGGGAGCGGCGTCGCCTTCGTCGCGGGCGCGAAATCGAAGCCGACCACGTCGAGCGCGTTGCCGAGCGCGTGCTCGCTCACCAGCGTCCGGATCGTGCGCACCACGCGGCAGTTGTAGGCGCCGTAGTGCTTGAGGCGGTGCGGCTCGCGGCCGTAGAGCTCGCGGGATAGGGTGCCGAGGATCTGCTCGAAGCGCTCGAGCCGCTCGCGGAACACCGGGTTGATGAAGACCGAGCCCGAATAGCGGATGGTCGTGCCGCGGTAGCTCACCATCGCTGCCTGGTTGCAGCTCGGACGCTCGCGCTCCTTCAGCCAGCGCTCGACGCGATCGAGCTCGTAGGGGTCACCGTGGGCCGCGTTCCAGCGTGACCAAAGCTCGCCCTGGGAGGTCTCCTCGTCCTCCTCGCCGGGCTCTGTTGCCCCGGGCAGGAGCGCGAGCGAGTAAGCGCCGAGACCCCCGACGACCGCCTTGCCCAAGACTCGCCGGTCGAATCGCACCATCGTCCGGGGTTAGACGGTTGAGGCGGCGAAACGTTGGGCTCCGCGGAACGGGCCGAAAGTGCGCGCTTTTCCTACACGGAATCGCGCCGCTTCAGGATGACCAGGATGGCCAGGAGGGTCACCACCATCATGACGACGAGGATGCTGGGGGGTAGCCAGAACTTGTCGTAGTCGGTGAAGCCCCAGGCGCCGTTGAAGTCGAGGCTCGCCATCTGGGCCTCGGCGCAGTGGAACTTGCCCTGAAAGACGAAGTTGTCCGCGGCGGTCAGGTCGGGCTTCTTGAGGTCGAGCACCCAGGCCGCGTTGTTGGCCACGGCCATGCGCTCCTGCGCGATGATGCCCTGGAAGCCCCAGCGCGCCGGGATCGCGTACATCGGGATCTGGAGCAGCGGATTGGTGGTCATCGGCACCATCAAGCCGCCGAGCACGACCTGCGGGATCAGCGCGATGGGCGTGAGAGCCATGGCCGCCTCGGCGCTGCCGACGAGCGCGGAGAGGAGCAAGCCGAGCGCGACCGAATTCATGGCCGTGAAGATCATCGTCACGAGCTCGATCGCGAACGCCTGGACCCCGCCGTTGTAGCCGAGCGCGAAGAACACGATCGCGAGCAGCATCGCGCACTGAACCACGCAAAATAGGCTCAAAAGCAGGAATTTCGAGAAGACGTAGCTGAACAGCCGAAGGTTCACCATCCGCTCGCGCTTGTAGACGGCGACCTCGCTCACGATCTCGCGCGCCGCGTTGCTGGTGCCGAACCACACCGCGCTCACCACCAGGAAGAACATCGACCCCGCGTTGTCCGGCGTGACCGCCATGTTGCGCAGCACTTCTTCCGTGCCGCTGCCGACGCTGCCGCTGCGCTTCGCGAGCTCCTGCAGGGCGCCGAGGCACCAGAACGGGATTGCCTCCTTCTGCCCGCCGAAAACGCCGGCGAGCAGCACGCCGATGATCGGCGCCTGCAGCAGCATGATCGCCGTCCCGCTCACGTCGCGCACCTTCACCTTGAAATAGCGGCTGAAGAGCAGCCCGAATTGCCCGCTCGAGGGGGCACGGCTCGGCACGCCATGTTGGCTCGTGCCGCCGCCCACGGCGCGGCGCCCGCCGAACATCTTCTGGAAGATGGGGTTCTGCGGGTTCATGAACTCCGCGCTCCACTCGCGCGCGGCTTGGAGGCGCGCGGCGTAGCGGGGCGCGGCGGGATTTTGGGCGCGCATCGCGTCGAAGATGGGCCGCTCGCGCTGGTTCAGCATGTCGAACATGTCGCGCGGGTTGTCGACGCGGTTCGGCTTGCCTTGCCGCTCGAGGAACGAGCCGAAGAAGCGGTAGCCGTCGTGCGGCGAGCCGTAGAACATCGTGATGCCGCCCGTGCCGAGCACGAGGGCCAGATTGAACTTCTCGAACTCGTCCTTGGCGGGTTGGTGGATGGTCGTGATGATGGTCTTGCCCGTCTGGCGCGCCAGATCGGCGAGCAACTTGACGAGCGCGGTGGTGTCGTCCGCCGCCAAGCCGCTCGTGGGCTCGTCGAGAAACATGATCACGGGATCGGTGACCAGCTCCATGGCGATGTTGACGCGTTTGCGCTGCCCGCCGCTCAAGACCTTTTTCTCGGGCTTGCCGATCTGCAAATCTTTGACGTTCTCGAGCCCGAGTTGCTGCAGCGTGGTGAGCACGCGACGTTCGATCTCTTCCTCGGAGTAGTCGGGCGGGAGACGGAACTTGGCGCTGTAGCGCACCGCCTCCCAG
>DATMCL010000019.1:0-3702 GCA_035558375.1 Polyangiaceae bacterium | reverse complement strand
AATCTACTTCAACTTCGCGGCCAAAAACGAGCGCAGCTTCACCAGGTTCTTGTCATCCCGATGGAACGGCGGCGGCTGGTAGCCCGTCGCCCACTGGCGCGCCTCGCGCACGAAATCGCCGAGCGACGTTGCGTCCGCGAGCACGTCGTCGACGTTGCGGCCGCGCACCTTGGCGTCACCGAGCGTGCTCACGTAGGCCGTGAGCCGGGGATACACGTCGCCGAGAAAATCCCGCACGAGCGCGGCATCGCCGCTCAGGCGCCCGAGCGTGCCGCTCGCGTCCGCCGCGGCGTCGTCCGCCGAAACGGTGGAAGCCGCCACGCGGAACACGAACGCGTCGTCCACGAAGCCGATCTCCTCGAGCCCGTCGGGAATGAGATCGAGCGACTTGAAGAGGTAGTTCAGCGCAGTCGCCGCGCCACGCCGAGCGGCGAGCGGTTGTGTGTCGCTCTCCACGACGGAAGCGAGCTTCTGCGCGTCGTCGCCGAGCGATTTGAGCCAGGTGGGGAAGGCCTCGAGACAGCGTGCTTCGACGGGGGTCATGCGAGCGGCCCCGAGTATCGCGCCGCGCTCCGAGGTCGGTCAACCGAATCGGAGGCGGTGGCGCGTGCTCACGGCGCCGCGGTGCCGCGCGGCGGACGCGCGCACAGGAGCCGAAAGGCGTTCTCGGCCATGATCCCGCGGACCGCGTCGCGGCTCATCCCGGCGTCGAGCAGCAGAGCGGCGAGGCGCTGGTACCCGCTCACGTCCGAAAGGTCCACTGGAGGGCGAATGTCTCCCTCGAAGTCCGAGCCGAGCGCCACGTGCTCGGCGCCCATCACGCGCACGAGGTGCTTCACCTGCTGCACGACGTCCGCGAGCGTCGCGCTCGCCCGCCCGTTGACGAACCGAGCGTGGAAATTGACGCCCACGACGCCGCCCGTGCGCGCGATGCCACGGAGCTCATCGTCGCCGAGGTTCCGCGGGTGATTCGCGAGCGCCGCCGCGTCCGAGTGCGTCGCGATCACCGGCGACTGCGTCTTCGCCGCGAGCTCGAGCATGTCACGCGTCGCGCGGCGCGATGCGTGGGAGACGTCGAGCAGCATCCCGAGCCCGTCGGCGGTTCGAAGGAACTCCCGCCCGCGCTCGGTGAGTCCGAAGGGACTCGGCGTCGCATCGCCCGACGAGGAGGCGAGAGCATTCGCCGCCGTGTGCACGGGACCGACCACGCGCAACCCGCGCGCCGCCCAGCCCACGAGCGCCGACGGGCTCTCGGCGAGCGCGCCGATGCCCTCGAAGGCAAACCAGGTTCGGACCCCTCCGTCACCGGGCAAGCAACCCGGCAGGCGAAACGGCGGGGTGCGCGCGAGCTCTCCATAGATGCGCGCGTACGAGCTCTCGTAGTCCGAAACGCGCGGGCCGCTCTCCGACACCTCGCGCGGCACGAACAGCGGCAAGACGACGCCGACGACGCCGGCGCGCGCCAGCTCGCGGGCACGAAACTGACCCGTCCCCTCCCCGAAGGTGCGACCGCGATAGTTCGTCTGGTACGAGAGATCGACGTGCAGGTCGATGACGCCGAAGGGCCGCTCCGCGGGCTCGGCCCCCGACAGCGGCAGCGGCAAGAGCAAGAGCAGTGCGAAAAGGAGCGCGCTCGCCCAGAGTCCCCGGGCGAGCACGGGCGTTCGTCGGCTCAGCCCGCCTTCCACTTGATGCTGCACCCGATCGACGGCTTCTGCTCGCTCGCCGGCGCGCGACCGGCGAGCAATGCCTCGACTGCCGCGCGCACGTCGGCGCCCGTCACCGGCGCGTCGTTCTTCGGCCGCGCTTCGTCGAACTGTCCGCGGTAGGCGAGCTTGCCAAGAGCGTCGAAGACGTAGAACTCCGGCGTGCAAGCGGCCTGAAAGGCGCGCGCCGTGTCCTGCGTTTCGTCGAACAGGTACGGAAATGTCCAACCGGCGTCGCGCGCTTCGAGCGCCATCTTGTCGGGCGCGTCGTCCGGGTACGTGACGGTGTCGTTCGAGCTGATGCCCACGAACCCGACCTGCTTCTCGCTTGCGAAGCGGCCGAACGCCGCGAGGCCCTCGCGGATGCGCTTCACGTACGGGCAATGATTGCAGATGAAGGCGACGACCAGCGGTCGCCCGCCGAAATCGCCGGCAGCGACGCTCTGTCCGGAAACAGTGTCGGTGAGACGAAAGCTCGGCAGCGGCGTGCCGAGCGGCAGCATGCTCGATTGGACGGCCATGGCGCTAGAGCATATCGCGCGCGTGCCTGGAGCGCATGCGCCCTACGGTCGCACTTTCTTCGGCAGATCGAGCGCCCGATCGCCATGTTCGGGATCGGCGAGGAACGCATAGGCGGCCCGGCTCGCGAGCACGCGCTTCGTGTAGCGTCGTGTCTCGAGAAACGGGATGAGCTCGACCCACAGATCGAAGTCGGCGCTCGGCCGCGCGCGCAGCCATTCCTTCACCTTGCTCGGGCCGGCGTTGTAGGCCGGAATCGCGAGCAAGGGATTGTCGCCGAACGCCGCCTGATAGCGCGCGAGCGTGCGGCAGCCGAGCTCGATGTTCACGCTCGGCCGCTTGAGCGCACGCCGGTCGTGCGGGAGCGTCGTGCCCTTCGCCGCGACACGCGCGGTCGGCACGATGAGCTGCATCAACCCGTAGGCGTCGGCGGCACTCTCGGCGTCGGGGTCGAACGCCGATTCCTCGCGCATGATGGCGTAGACGATGGGTTTCTCGAGCCCGGTGCGCTTCGTGACGGCGCTGACCAGCGTGGCGTACGGCTCGGGGAACGCGATGCGCCACGCCTCTTGCCAATCGCCGACCGGCCAGCGCAAAAGCCAATCGGTGAGGCGCCGCCGGGCGACGTCGTGGGCGAGCTTCTCGGCTCCCGAAAGCGAATAGAGCCGCGCCACGGCCCACAAGAGCTCGGGGCCCGCGCCTGGCCGCGTGAGCCCGAGCGCATCGAGCTCGGCGACCGCCGGCGTGATCTCTCCCACCCGCAAGAGCTCGAGGGCGCGCGCGAATCCAGGCTCGCTTTCCCAACGTGCCGGAGGACGCGGGCGCGACTCGGAACGGGCGCGGTCGATGGCCTCGCGCCGCGCTCGCTCGGCACGCTCCGGGTCGAGCTCGTGAAGGCGCGCGTACGCGTGCAGCATGTAATACGACAGCGGCTGCTCCCGAACGATGCCGTCGAAGGCGTCGAGCGCCGCCGGGCGTTGCCCGAGCGCCAGCGCAGCTCGCGCCTCGAAGTACCGCTCGCGTCCGGAGAGCTCCGTCCCGCGCGCGGCATCGGCGTCGCTGTCGCCGACGAGGCGCACCGCGCGCGCCAGCACCGACGCAGCGCCCGACCAGTCACCCTTGTCGATCCGGCGCACGGCCAAGCGAAACGCCCCCTCGACGGCCATGTCCCCGTTCGGGTAGTCGTCGGGGAGCGTCTTCAGGAGGTCGGTGAAGCGCGCCTCGACCCCGAGCTCGAGGTACGCCATGGCCGCCTGCAAGCGCGCGTCATCGGCGAGCGAATGGTCGTGATGCTCGCTCTCGACGCGGGCGAAGTAGCGGACGGCATCGTTGCCGCGTCCGTCCTGAGCGGCGTACTTGCCGGCATTGAACAGGGCGCGCGCGTGCAAATCGGGCTCGCTCGCGCAGCGCGCAAGGCCCGCCGTCACGATCTCGAAAGCCTCCTTGCGGTCGCGCTTCTGCGCGTGCGCCTTGGCTC
>DATMCL010000018.1:0-13739 GCA_035558375.1 Polyangiaceae bacterium | reverse complement strand
TCCCGCCTGCCGACGCGCAGAAGGCGGTCGACGAAGCCGGGGGCTATCCGCAAGCGGCGCAGAAGCTCGGCGCGAAAGAGTACATCTACGTGACGGCGGTGCGGCTCGACTCGCGCATCGTGCTCAACGCCACGCGCTACTCCGCCGACGGTCACTACATCTTCTCCGCGAAGATGTCCGCGTCGAGCCTCGACGACATCGAGCCCGCGGCCGAGCGTCTCGCGAAAGCGCTCCTGCAGCAGCAATCGACGAGCGAGGTGCGCTCGCAGGACAACGTGCTCCGCTCGGAGGCGCAGCAGCCGGTTCGCTCTTCCGCCGACAAGGTCGCCGGCCTGAAGGCGAGCTTCATCTACCCCATCGGGTGGGACCACAAGATCTCCCCGCAAATGGCGGGCGCCTTCGACCTCCGGCTCGAGAACGGCATGCACTTCATCGAGCTCGGGATCGGTCTCACCTTCGCGGCCCCCGACCAGAAGTACTCCTACGGCGGGATTTGGCTCGATATCGGCGGCGACTTCTACCTGACGGAGGGAAACACGGCGCCGTACGTCGGCTTCGGACTGATGCCGCGCCTCATGTGGGACGAGGGCGATTCGATCGCGAACTTCGCGCCTTACCTGCAGGGTGGCGTGATGTTCTTTCGCGAATCCAAGACCCGCTTCTACACCGACTTCCGCGTCGCCCAGAACGTGCTGCCCGTCGCCTTCGGTGGCTCGGAGATCTGGAACCCCGCGAACGGCTCCTACTATTCGACCGGCGTCACGAAGCTCTACCCGACCGAGCTCACGTTCAGCGTGGGCATGGGGTTCTGAGCCGGCTCGTCTTTCTCCCAGCGCACGACGCGTAGGTCGAGCACGAAGATCGCGTAGAGCACCGGCACGAGCACCAGGGTGACGACGGTGGCCGCGGTGAGGCCGCCAATCTGCACGTAGCAGAGCGGCTCCCAGAGCGGACCGCCGTGAAGGGCGAGCGGGATCAGCCCGAGCACGGTCGCGCCGACCGTGACGAGCACGGGGCGGAGCCGCAGGATGCCCGCGTCGAGCAGCGCTTCCATCAGCGGCGCGCCCTCCTCGTGCTTCTCCTCGATGAAGTCGAAAAGCACGATCACGTGGCTCACGATCACGCCGATCAGGCTGATCACGCCGAGAAAAGCCATGAAACCGAACGCCGCGCCCATCAGGCGGAGGCCCACGAGCGACGCGACGGCCCCGAACGGGATGGCGGCGAACACGATCAGCGGCTTGACCGCGTTCTTGAACTGGATCACGAGCGCGATGAAGATCGAGAGGATCGAGATCGTGAGCACGACCACGAGCTCGCCGAACGACTTCTGCTGCTCTTCCTGCTCGCCGCCGATCGCCATCTGGTAGCCGGGCGGGAGGCTCTTCTGGATGCGGTCGAGCGCAGGCTGCACGTCCTTCAGCACCTCGCTAGGCAGGTGGTCGTCCTTCGGGAACGCACCGATGGTGATGGTGCGAGCGTGGTTGCGCCGTAGGATCTTCGCAATCTTGCCGCTGAAGCCGAGCTCCGCGATCTGCCGGAGCGGCGGCTTTGCGTGCTCGTTCTGCGACGAGTACACGTAGAGGTTCTCCACGTCCGAGAGACGCTGCCGCTCGCTCGGGCGCAGCCGCGCGACGATCGGCAGCTTGTGGTCCCCCTCGTGCAAGGTGCCGACCTGTCCGCCGTTGAGCGCGGCGCCCGCCGAGCGCGAAACGTCGTAGTTCGTGACGCCCGCAGCGCTCGCGCGATCGGGGTCGACGCGTAGGTCCACGGTGAAATCGTCGGCGCCCCAGTTGTCGCGTACGCGCTCCGCCTTAGGCGAGCCGACGAGTGCCTCGGCCACCTCACCCGCGATCTTGCGCAGCCCTTCGATCTCGGGTCCCGACACGCGGATGGAGACCGGGACGCCCACGGCCGGCCCGCTCTCGAGCTCCCGCACGTCGACGCGCGCGCCGGCAATGCGGCTGACCAACGCCGCTTGGAGCGGCTTCACGAGCTTGGCGGTCTCGTGCTTGTCGTTCAGTCGGACGATGAGCTGCGCGTAGTTCGACTGGCGCTGCTCCGGCCCGATCGAGAACCAGAAGCGCGGGCCGCCGCCGCCCACGAACGTGGTCACCGATTCGAGGCCGTGCGGCTCGGCGACCTCGCGGATCACCCGGTCGACCTCCGCGGCGGTCTCCTTCGTCGCCGCGACGGGCGCGTCCTCGGGTAGCCACACATCGACGTACGACAGGTAGGAGAGATCCTTCGGGAAGAACGCCTGCTTCACGTTGCCGACCGCGACCACCCCCAGGCCGAGCAGGCCGACGGCGCCCGCCAAGACGAGCCAGCGGCGGCGAATCGCGGCGCCGACGACCGCGTAGTAGAGCTTGGCGAAGCCGCGCGAGCGCCGCTCCTCGAGCGTCGGCTCCTTCTTCGCCGAGGGCCTGAGGAGGTGGAAGCCGAGCAGCGGGATGAACGTCATCGAGACGAGCCGCGAAGCCACGAGCGACGCCGTCAGGACGACCGGCAGCGTGAAGACGAAGCGACCGGTGTCACCCGTCAGGGTGAGGAAGGGGAGGTAGGCGACGATGTTCGTGATGGTGGCGAACAGGATCGCCGTCGCGAGCTTGGTGGGGCCGAGCCAGGCGGCGATGACGGCGGGCAGGCCCTTGTTGAGGTCGCGCTTGATGGCGTCGCCGGCGACGACCGGATCGTCCACCAGGAGTCCGAGCGCGATGATGAGCGACGCGATCGAGACCTGCTGCACGTCCACGCCGAGCAGGCGCATCAGGCCGAACGTCATGGCGAGCGTGATGGGGATGCTGAGCGCCATGAGCAGTGCGGAGCGCCATTCCCAGAAGCCGATGAGCGCGACGAGCACGACGAGGATGATCGCCTCGTACAGGCTCGACATGAAGAGATCCACGTTCTCGCGCACCTGCTCCGGCTGGTCGCTCACGCGCTGGATCACGAGATCCTCGGGCATGAGCTGCTTGAGCTTGCTGAGCTCGGTATCGACGGCTTGGCCGAAGGTCGAGACTTGCAGCCCCGACTTCATCGTGAGCGTGAGTGAAACGGAGCGGGCGCGCTGCCAGTGGCCGGACGCGTCCTTGAACGACGCGTACGAGACGTATTGGGCGTTCTCGTAGCCGCGGCTGATGGTGACGAGATCGCGCAGGTAGACGGGCGCCCCGTTCGCACCGCGCGTGACGACGACCTCGCCGATGTCTTTTTCCTGCTTGAACTCGCCGGCCGGCGCGATGAGGACGCTCTTCCGGTCGACTTCGATGGCGCCGCCGCGGGCGACGATGTTGCGCGACGCGAGCGCGTTCTCGATCTGGGCCGGCACGACGCCGTACGCAGCGAGCTTCTCCTGCGAATAGTCGAGGTAGACGACGTCGTTCAGGACGCCGGCGCGCGTGACCTTGGCCACCTCGGGAATCGCTTGCAGCGCGCGCTTCAGGTCCTCGGTGTAGTTGTCGAGCTCGCGGTAGCTGTACTTGTCACCGGCGACCGCCGCGAGCCGCTCGCGCGTCTGGGCCGGATCCCCGATCACGGCGATTTGCCAGACGTCGGGGTGGACGTCGCTCGCGCGAACGCGCTCGGCAATGAACGCCTTGGCGATGGCGAGGAGCTCCGCGTCGCCGGTTCGGGTCTCGGCGTCGAGCGCGAGGAAACCCGGGCCGGACAGCGCGTGCACCGGACCGATGCCCTTCGCTTCGAGGTGGCGAGCGAGCTCGCTGCGGATCACGCCGAGATCGCCGGGTTCGAACCCGGTCGGAAAGCTCGCTACGAGCGTCGCGTGCGGGTGCTCGAGGCCACCGCCGCTTTTCGCGCGTTCGGCGACGATCGCCTGCTCGAGCTGCTTGGCGCGTAGATCGAGCTCGACCGCGCCCGCCTTGGGACTCGCGATCGAGAGCATCAGCGAAGCTACGTCGCCGAAGTCCTTCTTGAATTCGAGATTCGCCCCCTCGGGCAGGGTTCTCAGGGCTTGGAGCTTGAGCCAGATGTCGTCGAACTCCTTGCGCGTGTCGTTCACCGTCTTGTCGAGCGTGATGGTGACGACGGCGACGCCGGAGCGCGTCGTCGACTCGAGCTTTTCGACCTTCGAGTTCTGGGCGAGCTGCTCTTCCACGACGCGGGTCACGCGGTCTTCGACGTCCTTGCTCGAAGCGCCTGGCCAGGTCGCGATGGCCACGGCTGCGCGCACCGGGATGTCGGGATCCTTGCGCTTCGGCATCGTCGTGTAGCCGAACATGCCCCACAGGATGGTGCCGACGAGCAGCACCCAGGAGATGTGACGGTGCTCCGTGAAGAAGCGCGCCGTGTTGTGAACCTTGGCGATCATTTCCTGGTCGGGACGATGGGACATGGCGGGGATTCCTCGGCAGAAAAGGGCTGGCTCGGGGCGGGCTAGCGAATGACGACGGCCTCGGCGCCGTCACGCAGCAGCGTCGCGCCGACGGTGACGACGCGTTCGCTCGGTGCGAGGCCGCTCGTGACGGTGACGCCGTTGCCGACGATTTCGCCGAGCTTCACCTCGCTCAGGCGAACGCGACCGCGCTCGGCGCCGCCCGGCAGCACGAACACGGCGTAGCCGTGCGTGTCGCGCGGCGAGCGAATGACGGCACCGAGCGGGACGCTCGGCACTTGGGCGCCGCGCTCGAGCGGCACCCGCACCGAGACGACCGAGCCCGGGCGCAGCTCGCCCTTTTGGTTGTCGAGCGCGGCCTCGATCGAGAACACGCGGCCGCTGGTGTCGGCCGCGGGCGCGATGCGCGTGACCGTGGCATCGACGAGCTTGTCGGGCGCGCGGTCCTCGCTCTCGGCGCCGACGAAGACGTTCACGGGGCTGCCCACGTGGAGGCGCTCGACCATGACCTGCGGCGCGCCGAACACTGCCTTCAGCGTGCGAACGTCGGCGAGGGTGAGCACGGGCTGCCCGGGCGAGACCAGCGCGCCCACCTCGACCTGGCGGCTCAGAACCACGCCGTCCATCGGCGCGCGCAGCACCGTATCGCCGACGGCGACGCCCGCCTCGCCCGAGCGAGACCTGGCGGCGGCCACCTCCGCCTTGGCGGCTTCGGTGCGGGCGATGCGCGAGTCGAGCTCGGCCTTCGCGATCACCTTGCCTGCAAAGAGCCGCTGCGCGCGCTCGAGATCCTGCTCGGCGAGCTTCTGGTTCGCCTGCGCCTCGCTCACCTGTGCGACGGCAGTGCCGAGCTTCTGGGCGTAGTCGGCCGAGCGCACGCGCGCGATGACGGTGCCCTTCTTCACGAAGTCGCCCTTGTCGAGCGGACGCGCTCCGCCCGGGACCGTCACCTCGCCGAGCGCGGCGACGTAGCCGCCGACGCGAAACGCGAGATCCACGCGGGCCTGGGGCTCGAGCGAGCCGGAGTAGCGGCTCGTCTCGGTGCTCGGTCGCGCGCTGACGGCCTGCACCTTGATGGGAATGGGAGGCTCGGCCGTGGCGGCGCGAGCCGGGTCGCTGCAGCTCGGCAGCGCGGTGAGACAGAGCAGCGCGAAAGAGGTGGCGTAGGGGGCACGGGTCGACATGGGCTTCTCCTCGGAATCGAACGTGTGGGGTCGCCGCAGTGCAGCCGGCGTGCCAGGCAGCGCGCCGCGCCGTTGGCCGAGTTTTCGGCTGCGGAAGGGAGTGTCCGGGGCGTACGGCCTCCGGACACTTGTTCGGCTCGCGTACCCGTGCCGGACGGTTTGGTGAGGAGCGGGAGAGACGGCAGCGTGCTCGCCCGATGCGCACGATCCCTTGGGGAAACGTCGCGCGCGAACGCTTTGGCACGCTCACTGCACACGCCGGCAGCCGTCACCACGACGTGACCAAGCACCAAAGGTTTTAGTCATGAAGCTCGCCATTGCCATCGGTTCCGCGCTCGCCGCCGTCATCTTCCCCGCCGTTGCTCACGCCGAAGCGGACAAGCCGAGTAGCGACGACTCGAGCTATCGGCTCGCGCCCGCCGGTGCCGTCGAGCTCACCGTGGGCAACGGATTCAGCCAGGGCTTCGGTCGTGCGGCGCGCGACGAGCTCCACATCGGCGATCTGTCGAGTGGTGGGTTCTCGACGCAGCTCGGCATCGGCTACCGCATCAGTCCGCGCCTGATGGTCGGCTACTACCTGGAAGGCGCTCGCTACTTCTCCGGTAGCGGGGTGCCCGACGGCACGGTGAACTACTCGGCCGCCACCGGCGTGCAGGCAAACTGGCACTTCATGCCATTTTCCCGCATCGATCCGTGGGTCGGTATCGGCACGGGCCTGCGCGGTTATTGGGTCGACGCGCCGGAGTCGCAAGGCTCGGGGATGTACGGGCTCGACATCTTGAGGGTGCGCGTCGGCGCCGACTACAAGCTCGGTCCTTCGACGAGCATCGGGCCCATGGTCGGGGCGTCGCTCTCGACGCTGCTCACGGTCGACGACTCGAGCACCTCGAGCCCGAAGGACATCGAGTCACCCGGCCTCTCGACGTGCTCCGCGCGCTCAGTCGCCGAGGAGCTCGAGCAGGCCGCGGAGCGGCACGCTCACCCAGCGGGGCCGGAAGTCGAGCTCGTACGCGAGCTCGTAGAGGGCCTTCTCGACCAGGTGAAGCTCGAGCTCGAGAGCGAGCGACTGCGTCGGCAAGAGTCCACTACCCGACATGGCGTCGAGGTACGCCGAGAGAAACACGGCGCCCGACCAGCGCGCGTGCAGGGCGGCCCAAGGCACGAGCACCGGCGCCGGCAGCCCGTCGAGCGAGCTCGGTCCGACCGCGCCCGTGAGCACGCCGAAGGCGGCGTAGTGGAACGAGCGCAGCATGCCCGCGACGTCACAGAGCGGCGAGCGCCGGCGAGCGCGCTCCTCGCGGGGGCGCGCCGGCTCGCCGGCGAAATCCACGATCACGAAGTCGTTGCCGGTGTCGAGCACCTGGCCGAGGTGGTAGTCGCCGTGCACGCGGATGAGCGGCGCGTCGGAGCGGGCCGTGAGCGCGCGCTCGGCATGCCTTAGCAGATCGTGGCGACGCGGCAAAAGACGCGAGCGAAGCTCGGCCTCGAGCGGCGGGAGCTCGGCTCTCTCGAGCTTTTCGGAGGCGCGCTCGAACAGGATGCGCAACGAAACGTCGAGCGAGCGACGGAAGGCGTCGTCGGGCGCTTGCGGCCGAAAGGACGGGTTCGCCCGGTCGTGCGCGAGCGTTCGGTGGAGCTCTGCCGTGCGCTTGGCCAGCAGCTCGACCCGGGGGAGGTGCTCGCCGAAGAGCTCTTGCACACGGGGCGGCGCGTCGAGCGCGGTGTGCGGCAGAAACGGCGCGGGCGAGGCGGGCAGCGTGGGCCCGGCGGGGCCGAGGGCGCGCTCGTAGTAGCGCGCGACCGCCGCCACGGTCGTGCTGAACGCGTCGCCGACGTTCTCGACGTAGCGCTCGGAGACCCAAATCGTCGCGGTCTGGCCGCGTCCGAGCGTCGCATCGACCCGTCCGACGAGCTCCGGCACGTGGGCCCGCGCAGGGGCGCGGGCGAGATGCTCGAGGAGCTCGACCTCGAGCGAGACGCCCGGCTCGACCTTGCGCACAAGCTTGTCCATGAACTCGCGCCCGATGCGAAACGAGCTGTTGCTCTGGTCGTTCGTGAAGGCGCTCGCAGGGCCGCTCGGCTCGGGAGACTCGGCGCGGGAGCGGACACCGACGAGCTTCACCGAGCCGGCGCGCTTCCTCATCTCGCGCACGGCCAGGCGATGCATCGTCTCCGCGACGCGTGGATCGCCCGATGCATCCACGAGCCAGGTCGGTCCGACGCCGCTTTTCGCGCGGGCGCCGACGACAGCGCGCTCGGGCGTGGTGGTCGTCCGCTCGACGGCGAGCGGCAGCACGTACGTCTCCGCTTCGCCTTGGTCGAACGATACCTCGACGAAAGCGAGCCAGAGATCGCCCGCGGGCGTGAGGTCGATCGCGTCGCGGACGAGAGCCGCGCGCGGGTTGCGGGTTTTGCTGCCAAACCAGCGCTGCGTGGGCAGGTAGCGGAGGAACGCGGGACCGAGCACCCCGCCGCGAGCGAGCAGCGCCGAAGGCTCGCTGTTCGAGACCTCGACGACGGTCACGCGTCGGGTGGGTGCGGGCAGCTCCGTCATTCTGGGCTCCGAAGCGTGGCGCCGCTCGGGGATACGGCTTCGAGCGCGCGGGCGAGTCGCTCGCTCCAGGCGCTTTGCCCTGCTTCGTCGGACAAGAGATCTTGCCGCACCTCGAGCTCCACGTGCAAGAGCCCGCGTCCCTCGCCGTGCTCGACGATGCCGTAGTCCGTGAGCTCGCTCGCGGCGTAAGGCTCGTTCTCGCCCACGACGAGCCCCGGCTGGGCCCTGAGCTCGGCGAGCATCGGCAGGGCCAACCGCGCGTCGCGGAGGTACAAGACTCCCGCGTGCCAGGGTCGCGCGACGCCACGGTACACGGGCGTGAAGCTATGCAGGAGGACCAGCGTCGTCGCGCGCCCCTCTGCGCGGCGCGCATCGAGCTCTTCGCGGACGCGCGCGTGATACGGCTCGAAGATCTCGCTCGAGCGCTCGAGGGCCGCGGCGGCGGAGACGGCAAGGTTACCGGGCACGAGCGTGTCCTCGCTCGACGTCGCGATCGAATCGGGGCGCGTCGGGCGCCGGTTGCAGTCGATCACGAGTCGCGAGTACGGCTGCAGGATCAGCGTCGCGTCGAGCGCTCGCGCGAGCTTCCGGCCGAGGCCCGCGACGCCGAGGTCCCAGGCGATGTGGCGCTCGAATTCGCTCGCGGGCAAGCCGAGCGACTCGAGCGCCCGCGGCACGCGGCGCCCGGCGTGGTCACAGACGATGACGAAGCGCGACGCCGGGGACGCGGGCACGACCTCGAAGGGCGGGGGTTCGTCGGGCGCGAGCAGCAAGGCTCGCTCAGGATACCAACATCCGGCTAGGGTCGCGAAACCAGGCTCAGCGTGGGGCGCAAATGATCACGGGGCCCTTCACGACGTTGTTCGCGTCGTTACACTCCTTGACCTCGTCGTTCGGGTCGACGATGGCCCAGAGCGTTACCGTGCGGGCTTGCTCGCCGATGCTCACCGTGATCATCGCGCTTTGGCCGGCCGGAAGCGAGTCGATCACCGATTGCCCGAGCACGGTGCCGCCGGCTGCCGGGTCCCCGGCGTAGATCCGGACGGTGACGTTCGCCGCGTCGTGGGAGCCGTTGTTCGTGACGGTCACCTTCACGTCGCCGGCGCAGCTCGCGGAGTCGATCGTGACGACGAGGTCGGCGAGCGCCTCGCCCGGATCCACGTCTTGGACGAGCTCGTTGTTGTTCTCGCGGCACTCGCGCTCCTTGCCGTCGGGCGAGTCGTTGCCGCCGTCGATCGTGACGAGGATGCTGTCGGGGAGGGCCGTGTCGTTCGGCGCGTCGTTGTCCCCGACCTCGTAGGTGATCGTGACGAGCGTCGAGGCGCCGGGCTCCAGGCTCTTGTCGAGCGTCACGACGACCGGATCGCCGCCCGACTGGAGCGGCGCCTGTGTGCCGCCCCAGATGCCGAAGAACGCGACCTCCACGCCCGGCCCGACGCGCAGATCGCCGCCGTTCTTGATCGCGACGGTGATCTCGATCTTCCCCGAGAGCTCGCCGCAGGTCGCGTCCGGCGAGGAGATCTGAATCGCGACGACCTCGAGATCCGGCGCGACGCCGTACGTCCGCGGCTGCGAGCGGTACGTGTTGTAGATGCGACCGTTCAGCGGTTTGAAGCTTTCGGGCTCGTGGAGCGGGATCGCGCCGTTCTCGAGCACGTTCGTCACGTGGTAGCTGTGCTCGTTCCAGATGCGGCGGGCGGCGACCCAGCTGTCCGTCGGATCGCCGAGCACGGTGATGCCGGCCGGCAGCGAGTCCTTCGCGACGGTACCCGTCGGCCAGTCGTTGAGCGTCGCGTCGTGCCAATTCATCATGCCCATGCCGACATTGCCTTCGTCGCACTGCGCGAAGGAGTTGTTCGACACGAACACGATCTCTGCGTTGCCGTCGTTGTCGACGTCGGCGACGACGGGGTTCTCCAGCACCGTGCGGCTCACGGAGGGGAGCGCGAGGAACACCGCGCCCGTCGAGCCGTCGTACACGCGGAAGTAGCACTCGTCGCCGTACGCGACCTCGGCCGCGCCGTCGCCGTTGAAGTCGAAGACGCTCGACGACGTGACGCGGCTCGAATCGTCCTCCGTCGTGCGCTTCCAGCCGTTGTATAGGCACACGCACTGCCCGCTCACTTCATTGCAGGTGGTTCCGCTCAGCGTGCAGTCGGCGTCGGTCGTGCAGGCGCCGCCGGGGTTGCGCGCCGGGTTCGTCCCGGGCGGCGCGGCCGTGGCCGCGAGCGCGGTGGGCCAGGCGGGGCAATTGGTGGCGTCAGCCGGCTGGAGGTCGAACACCTCGTAGTCGCTCGCGAGCGCGGTCGCGATCTCGGGGAAGCCGTCGCCGTCGAAATCGTCGACGTTGGGCGCGCCGCCGGAATCCGTGCCGAGCGCTTCCGAGCGCAGGAGCGTGCCGGTCGCGCCGTCGAGGATCAAGAGCGTGCCGTTGGCGATCAGCACCACCTCCGGCTTGCCGTCGAGCGGGTTCGCGGGCCCGGTCGGTTTCGCCATGCAATCGGCGACCGACGTGCACGCGCCGAGCACGTCGGCGATCGCGCATAGGCCGTCGACGAGCGGCGTGATCTTCGAGCGCGCATCCCACACCATGTCGAGCGGGCAGGGCATCGCCGCGTCGCCGCAATTGGCCGGCGTCGTCGCGGGAAGCTTGAAAGCCGTCGGTCCCGCCACGATCTCCATGCCGGGGGCGGCGGTCAGATCCGCGACACAGACGCTCGGCCCGTAGACGCCGTCGCTGCCGCCGCCCATCGCCTGCGTCTGCTGCGAGCCGAGCGCGGCGGAGCCGGCTTCGTAGATCTTGTCGATCGCGAAATTGCCCGCGTCGAGCCGGAGCTTGACGACGCGTCGGCCGATCACGATCTCCGGCATGCCCTCGAAGTCGAGGTTCACGAGCGCGGGCGCCGGGGCCACGGAGGCGCCCGTCATCGTCTCATAGACGTTCGCCGGGCTCTGGAACAGCACCTCGCCGCGGTTCGAGAGGATCTGGAACCCCTTCGTCTCGAGCGGGACGACGATCTCCGGGAAGCCGTCCCCGTCGAGGTCACCCGCGGCGGGAGTCGAGGATGGACGCGCGAGCCCCGATTTGATGTCACCCACGTCGCCGCAGTCCTCGATCAGATCCGCGCCCTCGCTCCAGTAGGCGCCGCCGTTCACGGCATCGACGTACGACGGGGCCGATTCTGCGGGTTTGGCAGGGTTGCCGCACAGCGCGAAGAAGTCCTCGCCCTTGTTCGGGCCGCCGCCGTGCACCGCGCGCACGACGCCGTCCGTCTCGCGGTTGTCGGTATCGTGCGTGATGAAGATGATCTCGGGAAAATCCCGCTCGTCTGCGCGACCGTCGCCGTTGTCGTCGTCGAGGTTGATGACGAGCGGGGGCGAAACGACCTGCGACGACCAGCTGAACGCCTTGCCGACTGCGTCGTCGACGGCGTTGTCGGTCGTGTCGTCGCTGTAGTTGTGCTTGGTGCCCTCGCCCCAGCGGAACTCGACCTCCGGGAGCACGTCCTTGAACGGGGTCGCAGGGAGCGTGCAAGTCGGCGCGAAACCCGTGCCCGTGCAGATCCCCGCGTCGCACGTCATGTAAGGGGGACAATCCCAGTCGTCCTCGCACGTGCAGGCGCCCGAGCCCCCCGCGTCGGACGTACACGCGCTCGCGAAGTAACCCGCGCTATCGCACTTGATGGGCTCGCCGGGCGCGCCGTTCGAGCCGCACACGCGCACGCTGTCGTCGGCCCCGCACATGCGCGTGTCGGGCGTGCAGTCGTCAGGAACGCAGTCGCCCGAGGCGAGCTCGCAGTGCGCTGTTTCGTCGCAGGCGGCGTCCGACGTGCACTTCGGAGCGCAACCGTGCCCGCCGCCGTCGAGGGACACGCAGCGCTCGTTCGCGGTGCACATGAGCTCCTCGCACGTGCGGTCGACGCAGGCCGCCACGCCGTTTTGATTCTCGCAGCGCTGCCCGTCGGGGCAGTCCTTGGCGGCACACGGATCGGTCATCATCGTTCCGGCGCTGCCGGCCGCGCTCGAGCCACCCACGCTGATCGTTCCCCCGGCGCCGCTCTGCGCGCCCGTGCCGCCGGAGCCACCCGTGCCGCCGGAGCCACCCGTGCCGCCGCTGCGGGGCATTTCAACGATGCCGCCGGACTGGCTGACCTGCGGTTCGGAGCTGCACGCGAGGACCGCGAGCACACCTAAGCCAAAGAAAGACCCCCGACACCACATTGCCATGCGCGCAGCGTACCTCCGCTCCTCATGAGTGAGCATCTCATGAGTGGCGCGATTGCAGACATTTGGCTCGACCCAGTCGGGACGGAATCATTCCGCGCCGAACAGCTTTTTCCGTGCCCGTTGGGGGAACCGCTCCCAGCTCACGTCGGCGGGACGTACAGCGGCCATGTCAGCGTGCCGCGCGGCATGTAGTCGAGCCCGCTGCAGCTCATGAACGCGTCCGAGCAGTGCTCGACCTCGCAGCTCATGCAGGCATTGCCACCCTGGCTGGGACAGTCCGTAGGGCACCCTTCGGTGACGCAGGCGAGGAAATCGACGTAGCAGCCTGCGCAGTCGGTGCTGATCCCGCCGTCCTGCGCTAGGCACGTGGTCGTGCAGCTCGAATTGCTGCATCCACCGGCGCACGCCTCCGTGTCGGCCCGCAGGATGCCGCCGTCCACGGCCGGGCAGTCGTGCGCCGACGTACAGACGCCGCCCGTGCCATCCGTGCATTTCGGTTCGTGCGCATCGAGCACGCGCACGGTGTGCTCGCCGAAGCTATACGTGACGAGCAGGATCTGGTTCGTCTTCGGATTGATCATCTCGGACGTCGTCTCGACGTCCTGGGCCTGACTGTACGTCCCTTCGACGTAGACGAGGGGCTTCGTGAACGCGAACCACCACTGGTTGCGCCCCCACGAGCCGTAGCCGTGCTGCGGATCGTCCTCGAAGCTGAACCCGATCACCCACTCGCTCGTCATGCTCGTCGCCGCGTCGCTCGTCAGCGTCGCGGTGCCGCTCTCGAAGTCGTAGACGAGCACGGCACTGTCGCCCGGCAGATCTCCGGTCGGCGCGAGCTCGAGCTGACACGGCGCCGTGCACGACCCCTGCTGCGGGGGCCCTACGTCATGGCTCGGCTCGCCGCCGTCTCCGCCGCTGCCGCCCGGCATGTCGGGCGTGCCGCCGTCGCCGCCTTGCGCGGTCCCGCCCATGCTCGCGCCGGCCTTTCCGCTCGAGCCGCCGCTACTTCCGCTGCCTGCGACTCCGCCGCTGCCGGCCGCCGCACCTTGACCACTCGAGCCGCCGCTCCCGCCCACGGCTTTTCCAGCGGAGCCACCGCCGCCGGCACCGCCGGTGTTGCCCACGGCTCCGCCCGTTCCAGCTTTTGCGCTCGCGCCCGCCTGGGCTTTTCCTGCGCTGCCGCCGGACGCTCCGGACTCTCCACCTGCGCCGCCGTCGTCGTCGTCCCCCGAGCTCTTGCCCGAGCACCCTGCGAACGCGAGGGCCGTTCCGAGCGTGACCGTACCGAGAAGAAAGCGTTTCATCCTAGTCCTCCGGCGAAAGCGCGCGAGGGCCACGAACGAGCTCCCACGCCTACCAAGCGCCGCAGGATACCACGACGAGAGGCTCCAAACCGCCCCAGCGTGGCAGGAGCGCGTTT
>DATMCL010000017.1:0-13203 GCA_035558375.1 Polyangiaceae bacterium | reverse complement strand
CGACCGCGCCCGCGTCGGCGTCGAGCGTGTAGAGGCTCGATCGCCCGCAGCTCGCGGCGAGGAGCACGAGGGCGGCCACCACGCGGCCCCGGGCGGGCTCGAACATCGTCGGCATCTTCGACCCCGCGCGCTACGGAAAGCAAGCTCTCGACTACTAGGAAAGGGGGGCCTTTGCCCCCCGCGGCTCGCTTCGCGACCGCTCCCCCCGCCGCCTTCGGCGTGCTCGCTCCGCTCGCGTAGTTCCGCAGCGCTTTCATCCTTCGGGGACGACGAAGGCGTCGATGCGGAACTACTCGACGGGCGACACGCAAACGTCGTCGCTCGGGTGCTTCATGCAGTAGGCGAGCTCGCAGTTGTTCGCCGCGTTGATTTCGTTGGCGCACGCCTTCGGCCCCGTACAGACGTCGTCGAGGTCCGCCAGGCAGTTCTCGGCCGCGTCGTACTGCGCGTGACAGTTGGTTCCCGTCGCGCGCGCGTCTTCCCCCAGACAGAAGTCGTCGCAGTTCGAGATCTGCGGCGCCGCAGGGCACTTCTTGCCTCGCGCGCACAGGTCCGGACAGAGCTCCGCCCCCGAAGCCTCTTTCGTTTGACCGGCGCACCCGAACGCGACCCCCACGGCGAGCCCCGCCGTCACGGCGAAGCGTGCGCCGAGGCGCAATGATCCCACCCACACACGCGGTATCCCAACCATCCAATCAATTTAGCATGTCCGGCCCCCTCCGGCCGCGGCGCCAAAATCCGCTCAATCCAGCCGTCGAGCGCCGTCTCTGCGCTCCGCCAAGCTCGGCCCCTGGCGTGAGCGGTGACGAGGGACTACGTTGCCGCGCGGCCTTTTTCCGGGCGCACCCTGCAACGGCGGGGCCAGCCCCGCCGCCGAGCCACCTCCCATGTTTACCTGGATTGCGAAGAAAGTTTTCGGAACCTCCAACGAGCGCGCCCTCCGGCGCATCCAGCCGATGGTGGCTCGGATCAACGACCTCGAGGCGGGCCTGAAGGAGCTCACGGACGCCGAGCTCCAAGCGAAGACGCCGGAGTTCAAGCAGCGCATCGACAACGGGGAAACGCTCGACGAGCTCATGATCGAGGCCTTCGCGGTCTGCCGCGAGGCGGGGCGCCGCGTCCTCAAGATGCGGCACTACGACGTGCAGCTCATCGGCGGAGCGGTCCTCCACAAGGGTTCCATCGCCGAGATGCGAACCGGCGAAGGCAAGACGCTCGTCGCGACCCTGCCCGTGTACCTGAACGCGCTCGAGGGCAAGGGCGTCCACGTCATCACGGTGAACGACTACCTCGCCAAGCGCGACGCCGAGTGGATGGGACGCATCTACAAGTTCCTCGGCATGACCGTCGGGACGATCGTCAACGGCCAGTACGACGAGGAGAAGAAGGCGTCGTACCGCGCCGACATCTGCTACGGCCAGAACAACGAGTTCGGGTTCGACTACCTGCGCGACAACATGAAGTTCTCGGCGCTCGACTACTGTCAGCGCCCGCTCAACTACGCGATCGTGGACGAGGTTGACTCGATCCTGATCGACGAAGCCCGCACGCCGCTCATCATCAGCGGCCCGGCCGACGCGGCGAGCGACAGCTACAAGACCCTGAACGAGGTGGTCGCGCGGCTGCGCAAAGACGAGCATTTCAGCGTCGACGAGAAGGGCTTCAGCGCCGCCCTCACGGACGAGGGCGTCGAGCACGTGCAGAAGGCGATCGGCATTCGCAACCTGTACGACCCCGTCAACGTGCAGACGCTGCACATCGTGAACCAGCTCTTGCGTGCTCACGCTCTCTACAAGCGTGACCAGCACTACATGGTGAGCCCCGACGGCAAGGTGCTCATCATCGACGAGTTCACCGGCCGCGTGCTCCCGGGCCGGCGTTGGAGCGACGGTTTGCACCAGGCCGTCGAAGCGAAGGAGAACGTGCGGATCCAGGAGGAGAGCCGCACGATGGCGACGATCACGTTCCAGAACCTCTTCCGCATCTACAAGAAGCTCGCCGGCATGACCGGCACGGCCGAGACGGAAGCGCAGGAGTTCAGCGCGACCTACAAGCTCGACGTGGTCGTGATCCCCACCAACAAGATCAACGTCCGCCACGACGATCACGACGTCGTCTACAAGACCGAGCGTGAGAAGTTCAACGCGCTCGTGAAGGACATCCTCGCCCATCACGAGGAGGGGCGGCCGATCCTGGTCGGCACGACGAGCGTCGAGAAAAGCGGCGCGATCGCCCGCATTTTGACCAAGAAGGGCGTGAAACACCACGTCCTGAACGCCAAGCACCACGAGAACGAGGCGTTCATCGTCGCGCAGGCCGGCCGCAAAGGCGCCATCACCGTGTCCACCAACATGGCAGGCCGCGGCACCGACATTCTGCTCGGTGGCAACCCGGAGATGATCGCGCGCGCGGCAATCAAGGAGAAGGGGCTCACGCCGGAGAACGACGAGGCCGAATTCAAGGAGCTCGTCGAGAAATTCGAGCGCGAGTGCAAGGCGGAGCACGACGAGGTGATCGAGCTCGGCGGTCTGCACATCATCGGCACGGAGCGCCACGAGTCGCGGCGTATCGACAACCAGCTGCGTGGCCGCGCCGGCCGTCAGGGCGACCCGGGCTACAGCAAGTTCTACCTGTCGCTCGAAGACGATCTGATGCGCATCTTCGCGGGCGATCGCGTGAAGAACCTGATGGACCGCATGGGCATGCCCGACGACGAGCCCATCGAGCACCCGCTCGTCACGCGCAGCATCGAGAACGCGCAGCGCAAGGTCGAGGAGCGCAACTTCGACGTACGCAAGAACCTGCTCGAGTACGACGACGTGATGAACGCGCAGCGGAAGACGGTGTACACGCTCCGCCAGCAGCTCCTCGCCGGTCGCTACACGCCGGAAGACATCGACGAGACCGGCAAATCCACGGGCGGAACGCGCGAAGTCCCAGTGGCCGAGGACATCCTCGCCAAGGTGGAAGGGCCGATCGCGGCGCTGGTCGGCATGTTCTGCGAGCCCCAGGTCGGAGTCGTCAAAGGCGACGACGGCAAGTCCAAGTACCCGACGCGCGAGAATCTCGAGAAAGCGGAGAAGCTCGTCGAGCTCGAGGCCCTGCAGCACGAGGTCTACCAGCTCTGGGGCGTGCGCCTCGACATCGAGGAGCGGCGCACCCGCACGCCGGCGTCGGTGTTCGACGAGCTCGTCGAAGCCGTGCCGGCGGGGCTCTCGGAGCAGCGCGAGCGCGTGCTCGATCTCACCGATCGGGTCGTCGGCGCGATGGTCGAAGAGAGCTGCGCCGAGGGCAAGCCGCCGGAGGATTGGGACTGGAAGGGCCTGCACGAGGGCTTCCAGGAGCATTTCCAGTCGGCGCTTCCCGCGAGCACGGACGAGCTCGGCGAGGCGGATTCGGTGGCGAAGGCCGTTTACGAGCGGGCGGAGGAGATCTACCGCCAGAAGGAAGCCGAGCTCGGCGTCGAGAATGCGCTGCGCTTGTTCCGGCACATCTACGTGCAGGGCATCGACGAGATCTGGGTCGACCACCTCTCGAACATGGAGCACCTGCGCGACGGCATCGGCCTGCGCGGCTACGGCCAGCGCGACCCGAAGAACGAGTACAAGAAAGAGGGCTACAACCTCTTTCTCAACATGATGGCGAAGATCTCGAGCAACGTGCTCGTGAAGTTCTTCGAGGCGCACGCCCAGCGCACGGAGGAGCTCGCCGCTCAGGAGCAAGAGGCCGAGCGCCGCTATCAGGAGGAGCTCGCCCACGCGGTCGCGCAGCACCCGAGCACGGAGACCGAGGATCCCGCGGCCGCGCTCAACCAGCTGCGTGAGGACGCCGCCAGCCAGCCGCCGCCGCAGCGCCGCCCCGTGCAAGCTGCTCCCCGCATCGGCCGCAACGATCCCTGCCCCTGCGGCTCCGGCAAGAAGTTCAAGAAGTGCCACGGCGCGATCCTCGAAGAGGAAGGCGCCACGGACGACGACGGCGACGAGCCTCAGCCGCGCGCGTGATCGAAGCACGGCACGTCACCAAGGACTACGGCAGCGTAGTCGCCGTGCGCGACGTGTCGTTCGACGTGGCGCAGGGCGAGATCGTCGGCTTCCTCGGGCCGAACGGGGCGGGCAAGACCACGACCCTGCGCATGCTCGCGGGCTTCTTGGGCGCCACCTCGGGCAGCGTGAAGATCCACGGGCACGACATCGCGACGGAGTCGCTCGAAGCGCGCGCGAAGCTCGGGTACATGCCCGAAGCGGCGCCGCTCTACACGGAGCTCCGCGTGCGTGAATACCTCGCGTTCCGTGCGGCGCTGAAGCGCGTCCCCGGGCGCGAGCGCAAGGCCGCCGTCGAACGCAGTCTCGAGCAGGCGGCTGTGACGGACGTAGCCGAAACGCCGATCGGACAGCTCTCGAAAGGTTACCGGCAGCGCGTGGCCCTCGCCGACGCGCTCGTTTCGAATCCGCCGCTCCTCATCCTCGACGAGCCGACGGCCGGGCTCGATCCGAACCAGATCGTCGAAGTGCGGAAGCTCGTGCGGGAGCTCGGGCAGAGCCACACCATCCTGCTGTCGACGCACATCCTCCCGGAGGTGGAAGCGGTGTGCGAGCGCGCGCTCGTGATCGCGGGCGGGCGCCTCGTGGCAGAGGGAACCATCGCGGAGCTTCAAGCGCGAAAGCGCGGGCGCGAGACGCGACTCACCGTGCGCGGTGACGCCGAGAAGCTCGCCGCCGCCGTGCGCGAGCTCGCGGGCGTGAAGGAGGTGCGCGCCTCGACGCTCGCGGGCGCGCCGGAAATCGTGGAGCTCGTGCTCGAAACGCTGCCTGACGCGGATGCCGAGAGCACACTCGAGCGCGCCGTCGCGGCGCTCGTCGCGGCCGGCGGCGGCGTGCGCCAGGTGACGCCCGCGCGTGCGTCGCTCGAAGCCGTCTTTGCCGAGCTGACTCAGGCCGAGGAGCCGAAGGCAGGCGACGCGTGAGTGGATTTGCGGCCGTTTACCGGCGCGAGATGCTGAGCCTGTGGGTCACCCCGCTCGCGTGGGTGCTGCTCGTCGTGTTCCTGCTCCTCCAGGGCACCATCTTCTATTCGATCGTGGTCCACTTCACGAGCCTCGCCGATCTCGCGGTCGAGACGGGGCCGGTCGAAGCGTACTTCGGGCAAGAGTCGGTGTTTTTGCTCATGACGCTGCTCCTCGTGTGCCCGGCGCTCACGATGCGCACGTTCGCGGAAGAGCGGCGGAGCGGCACGATCGAGACGTTGCTCACGGCTCCCGTCACGCCGGCCGGCATCGTGCTCGGCAAGTACCTGGCCGTGCTCACGACGTACTGCGCGATGTGGGCGCCGACCGTGCTCTACGTCGTCGTGCTCAGGAAAACGGGCTCGATCGACTGGCACACTGTCGGCTCGAGCTACCTCGGCTTGTTCGGCGTCGGCGCGGCGTACCTCGCCCTCGGGACGTTGATGAGCTCCATGTCGAAGAGCCAGCTCATCGCGCTCTTGCTGGCTATTTTCGCCGAATTCGGCCTGTTCGTGCTCGGCGTCGGCGAGTACGTGTTCGAGCCGGGCCTGCTCCACGACGTGTGCGCGCACCTCTCGATCGGCTCGCAGATGGAGGAGATGTCCCGCGGCATCGTCGACCTGCGCCGCATCGTCTTCGACGGCTCGATCGCGGTCACGAGCCTGTTCGTGACGTCACGCGTCGTGGACTCGTGGAGGTGGGGATGAGCGACGCTCCGCAAGCCGCGGCCGGGCGCGCGCATTCGCGGCGCTCGAAGGCGCTGTCGGCGCTCGGCGTGCTCGCCGCGGTCGTCCTGTGCGTTAACGCCAACGTGCTCGTCGCGCGCTTCTACGAGCGCTGGGACGTGAGCAGCGAGCACCTCTACACGCTCTCACCGGCGACGCTGAACATCCTGCGCGACCTGCACGAGCCCGTGACCCTCACGGTGCTGCTCGCCCGCACCGATCCGCTTCTCCCTCCGCTGCGGCAGCTCCTCACGAGCTACGGCGCCGTCGCCTCGAATCTCGACGTCAAGGTGGTGGACCCGGAGCAGAACCCCGCCGAGCTGCTCGCGCTCCAGCAAAAGTACGGGATCAGCGCCGGCAAGGCCGACGACGGGCGCGTCGTGACGGACGCCGTCATCCTGCTCGCGCGCGGCGAGCGCACCTGGTTCGTGACGAGCGACGAGCTCGGGGCGGCGGACGACGACGGCCGCGCCAAGCCGCGCCTCGAACAAGCGCTGACCGAAGGCATCGCGGGCGTGCTCGGCGCCGAAAAAGCCAAGCTCTGCTTCGCGACCGGGCGCGGCGAGCGCTCGCTCGAAGACGTCGGACCCGACGGGCTCGCCGAGCTCCGACGCCGCCTCGAGAAGAGCAATTACGAGACCGATCCGCTCGATCTGACGCGCCCCGACGCCGAGCGCGCCCTCGAAAAATGCCGGCTGCTCGTGATCGCCGCGCCGGAGCAGCCGTACGGCGGCGACGCGAGCGCCCGCGTCGTCAGCTACGTGAAGGCGGGGGGCAGCGCGCTCGTGCTCGCGAGCCCCGAGCTCGGCGAGGATTCCCGGGTTCGTGTCTCCGGGCTCGAGCCGCTCGCGGAGCTCGGCGGCATGCACCTCGAGCGGAACGTCGTGCTCGAGAACGACTCCGAGCGCCGCCTGCCGCGTGGCGCGGGCGAGGTGTTCTTCGCCTCACCCGTCGAGCACGCGGCGACGCGGGGCCTCGTACTTCAGGGCGGCAAGGCCGAGCTCAGCGTGATCGTGAGCAAGAGCCGGAGCCTCACGCTCGCGAGCGGCGCCCCCGCGCGGCCGCTGCTCGAGTCGAGTCCCCAAGCGTTCGCGCTCGAGGATCTGAAAGCGCTCCTCGACGGCAAGGGCCCGCCCTCGGACGCGAAGCCCGAGAAGCGCACGCTGATGGCGGCCGCCGAGCTCGAGAAGCCGGCGCGGTCGCAGGAGAAGCACGGCCCGCGGCTCGTGATCGCCGGGTTTTCCACGCTCGGTACCGGGCAGAGCTACCGCGACCCGGCGCTCGTCGGGAACAGGCTCTTGTTCGAGAACGTGCTCGCCTGGGCCGCCGCGCGCCCGCCGATCGTCAGCGTGCCCGAGAAGCCGGCGCGGTCGGTGGGCCTCGCGCTCACGGAGGAATCGCTCGGCGAGGTGCTCCGCTACGTGCTCGTCTACATGCCGGGCGCGGCGGCGCTGATCGGTGCGTTCGTGCTGCTACGGCGCCGTGCCGAGGAGCGCGCCTCGCGCCGGGGATCGCGAGCGAGCGCGTGAAGCTCGGCCGGACCGAGCTCATGAGCGTGGTGCTCGCCGGGCTCGCCGTGGCGAGCGTGCTCGGCGTGCTCGCGACGCGCCATGCGCCCACGAGCGCCGAGCGCGACGAGCGCGCCAAGAACCTGCTCCCCGTGTGGCGCGAGGACGAGGTGAGCCGCATCGAGCTCGACACGAGCGGCGGGGCGCTCGTGCTCGAGAAGGGCGGCACGGGATGGACGGTGCGTGCGCCCGAGCCGGAGCCCGCCGATGCCGCGACCGTCCAGAAGCTCGTCGGCGCGCTCGGTTTCGCGACGCCCGCGCGCAAGCTCGAGGCGGCCGAAGCGAACGCGCACGGCCTCGCGAAGCCGCGCGCCACCTTGCGCATTCGGATGGGCGAAAGCGCGCTCACGCTCGCGCTCGGCGATGCGGCGCCCACGCCGAGCGGCGGCGCCTACGTCGCGCTCGACGGCGCGGGTGCGCGACGCGCCGCCGTCGTCCCGCGCGAGGTCGTTGCGCTTTTCACGGCTCGCGCAGACGACTTTCGCGAGCGCGCGCTCGTCACGCTCGGCGCACGCGAGCTCGAAGAGCTCACGATCGTGCGCCCGACCGACACGCTCCGGCTCGTGCGCGGTCCCGCGCTCGCGTTTCGCATCGACGGCACGGAGCGCGCGAGTCGCGACGCGACCGAGCCGCTCTTCAACGCGCTCGGCCGGCTGAGCGCCACCCGCTTCCTGCCGGTCGCGACGGCCGTAGCCGCGCGCGGACCGCTGCCGCCGCTCGTGGTCACGCTGGTCCCGCGCGCCGGAAAGGCGAAAAGCTCGAGCGCTTACCCCGCGGCGAAAACCGTGCTCGAGCTCGGCGGGGCCTGTCCGGAAGCGCCAGGCGAGGTGATCGCCGTCGTCCGCGAGCCGCAGGCGCGCGCCGGTTGCGTTCCGAAGGATCTCCTCGGCCAGCTCTCCACGCCGCGCGACGTGCTGCGCGATGCGGCGCCCTTCAGCGCACGCAAGGACGAGGTCGAGGCGCTGACGCTCGAGCGCGGCGGTAAACGCCTCGTTCTCGAGCGCAGCGGCACCGCGTTCGTGCTGCGCGAGCCGAGCCAGGCTCCCGTCGAGCTCGACGCCGGCAACCAGCGCATCGAAGCCGTCGCGCGCGCACCGGCCGACCTCGTCGCGGCGCCGAACCCGAAAGAGCTCGGCCTCGACGCGCCGAGCGGCCGGGTCACGCTGCGCGTCATCGGCGACGACGACAAGGCGCTCGAGGAGAAGCTCGAGCTCGGCAAGACCGCACCCGACGGCACCCTTTACGCGCGGCGCATGGAAGACGGTGCCGTGCTCGCGTTCGGCCGCGAATCGGCGCGCGCGTTCAACGTCGACTCGACTCTGCTCCGCAGCCTCACGGTCTTCGACTTCCCGCTCTCGTCCCTCGCCGAGCTCGCGCTCTCCGCACCCGAGCCCGAGCTCGTGCGTCGCGCGGGGGCAGGCTTCGAGCTCGTCACGCCGCGCGGCTTCGAGGCCGACGGCGAGCTCACGACCAATGCCGTCCTCGCACTCGGCTCGCTCCACGCGTTGCGCTGGGTCGCTGACGAGGACGACCACACGTTCGGCCTCGCGCCCCCCACGCTCACGGCGCGCGCCCGCACCGGCGCCGACGGCGGCACCGCGGAGCACTCGCTCGTCGTGGGGCGTGCCGTTCCAGGCGGCTATTTCGCGAGCGTCGAAGGCTCGTCCGGCGTCTTCCTGATCGAGCGTGGTGTGGTCGAGCGCTTGAGCACGCTGCTCGTCGATCGCTCGCCACTGATGGTCGAGCCGTCCACGCTCGCGCGCCTCACGCTGAGGTCGAAGGGCCGCGAGCTCACCTTCGAGCGCCGTGGCGGCGAGCTCCGGTCGGAGCACGTCGATCCCACGGCAAGCAGCGCGGCGCTCGCGGCCCTCGGGAGCCTGCGCGCCGAGGCGGCCCTCCACAGCGGAGCCGCGCGAACGACCGAAGGACTCGCGTCACCCGTGCTCGAGGTACGCGCCGAGCCGAGCCCGGGACTCGGCAAGCCGCGCGCTTTCAAGATCGGCGCGAGCGACGAGTTTCGCGGCGAGAGCGTGCGCACGGCGCGCGCCGACGGCATCGACGCGACGTTCGTCGTCGCCGACGCCAAGCTCAGGCCGCTGCTCGACCTCTTCTGAGCGGGCTCGCCGGCGCTACTGCCGGAACTGCAGGCTGTTCGAGCGGTTCACGAGGTCGTTGTACTTCGAGAGCACCTGCGCAGGGTGGCCCTCGATGTGCTCGGGTGAGCCGAACTCCTTCGTGAAGTCCTTGTTGTCGCGCTTGCGACGCATGAGCTCCTTCGCCGCCTTCAAATAGTCCGAGCTCGCGCTCCGGAAGATGCTCAGCATCAGCACCTTGTCGGCCTCCGCGGGGTGACCCTCGATGTACGTGTTGAGCGCCTGGTAGGTCTGGTCGTACTGGTTCAGGGCCGCCTGGTAGCCGGCTGCATCGAGCTTCGCGAGCGACTCGATCTCGGCAAAATGCACGAGCTTCTTCGCCTCGTCGTTGCTCTTCGCGATCTGGTACTCGAGCTGGGCTTTCGGATCGTCCTTCAAGCGCGCGAGCCGGCGCTGCTGGAGGCCGTCGTTCAGCTTCGTGACCATGTCCTCGAACGACTTGTCCGCTTTCTCGAAGTCGTCGAGCGCGGTCATCAGGGGACGGTGCATCGCCATGCCCTGCGCGAACTTGTCGTCCTTGAAGTTTTTCTGATCGTAGTAGTCGTGCGCGGTCCGCGTGAGCTTCGCGAGCGCGCCGAGCGTCGTCTCGTACTTCGCAGCCGCCGTCTCGAGATCGGCCATCGCCGGCGGCTTCGCTTTCGCCTCGTCGATGCGCTTGATGCACGCCTCCGGGCTGATGTCGGTGACGTAGATGTTGCGCTCTTTGCCGGTCGGGCCTTTCGTGGCGTCGACGTCGCGCAGGTAGCCGTCCTTCATCCGGTAGACGCTGCGCGTCTCGTAGTTCATGCAGTAGATGTAGCCCTCGAGCTTTTCGGAGAGCTGCCCGTCCTTCTCGTCGGCGGACGACGGCGCCGCGGCACCCTGCGTGCCCTGCGCGCCCCCTGCTGCCTTCGTCGCCGCCTCGCCGCTCTTCTTGAGCTGCGAAAGCATCTTGCACGACCCGAGCGACAGCGCGCCGCACGCGAGCGCCACGGAGATCACCATGCCCTTCATTCGGTCTCCTCCGGCGACCGACGTTATCACCAAATACACGACCGGCCTCGCGAGGCGCTTTCACGCTTCGGAGGCCGGTGCATGCAGGCCCGACGCCCGAATGGGCGCGGACCTCTCCGCGTCACTTCGGTGCTGGCGCGGCCGGGGCCGGCTTCGGCGCGGGAGCCGCGGGCGCGGGAGCCGCTGGGGCCGCCGGCTTTGCGGGAGGCGCAGCAGGGGCCGCGGGTGCAGCCGGTGCGGCAGCCTTCGGCGCCGGAGCGGCCGGAGGTGCTGCCGGGGCAGCGGCGGGCTTCATCGCCGGAGCAGCTGCTGCGGGAGCGGCCGGTGCCGGTGCCGCTGCCGGCTTTGCTGCGGCAGGCGCCGCGGCGGCAGCCGGAGCAGGTTTGCCGGCGGGTGCCGCAGCCGCGGGCGCTGCAGCCGGGGCAGCGGCACCCGGTTTGGCAGCGGCCGGCGCAGGGGCGGGCTTGGGCGCGGGCGGCGGCGGCAGCATTCCGAGTTGTCCGGCGAAGCTCATGCCGTTGTCGAAGATCCAGATGTTCTTCATCTTGCCGCCCTGGATCTTGTCGATCTCGAGGAAGCGCGAGCTCACCTTCTTACCCGTCGGCTTGTTGATGCGCATCGAAGGCATCACACCGTCGTTGGTGCCGACCATGGAGCCTTCCCACACGAGGTAGTCACCGGCCGCCCAGCTGCGCGTGATCTCGAGCTTCACGTCGCTGAACGCCTTGAACATCTCCTTGTAGGAGCGCTCGACTGCCTTCTTGCCGACCTGATCCACCGGGCTTGCAGCCTCGCTGAACACGACGTCGTCCGTCATCATGGCGAGCAGCGCCGGGAGGTCGTGCTTATTGAACGCTTCGAGCGACTTGGGGGCCGCCGCGAGGTTCGCCTTCTCGACATCGCTACCGGTCGCGATCACGACGGGCTTCTCGGCCCAGCTCTTATCCACGACTCTTCGGTGCGGCGTCTTCATCAGGCCGACCTGGCCCATGAACGTTCCACCGTCGGCATAGAAGCGGTCGTGGGCCGCGGCGCGCCCGTCGTCGCTCAAGTCGACGGCGTGACCGGCGAGGAACCCGAACTTCTTCTTCGTGGGCGGGAGCTCGCCGCCGGGCGTGGCGAGCGGACCGGTATTGGTGCCTTTGAGGAGGGCCACCGACGCCATGTTGTTGCCGTTCACGAGCACGAGCTGGAGCTCGCCGACCTCGTCGGGAGCCTGGGCCGCCTGGCCCTGGGCATGCTTGACGATGTCAGCGCGTCCGCTCGCGACGGGCTTACCGGAATCCACTTCCTCGCTCGTCGCGTGCTCGGCGTAGCAGGGACCGAACTTCGCCCAGTCTTTCGCGCTGTAGGCGGCCCAACAGTCCTGGAAGAGCTTCGCTCGCTCCGCGCCGGTGGCCGGCGGAGCCGCGGGCGCAACGGCCGCCGCGGGCGGCGGAGTGGTCGCGACCGGCGCGGGCGTTACGGGCGGGGGCGGAGGAGGCGGGGGCGGAGGAGCAGCTGCGGGTTGTTGTTGGCAGCTCGCGAGCACGAGCAACCCGAGCGTGGTGAGCGTCTTCTTCATCATCCTCTTCTGCCTTTCCTGCCTCTGGTTTCAGCGCTTCCCCACCGCGCGAGAAGGCCCGGAGCCTTCTACACCGATCCCGGCCTGCCCGACGATCGCAAAACGTCGCGAGGCGCGTTTTATCGGGGGTTCGCGGCGTGCATTCCCGTTCGACTGCACATCTATCCCACAGCGTGGGTGCGAGTAGGTGCGCGCGCTCAGCGCTCCCGCCAACTCGCTTGGCGCGATCCTGCTCACCCAAGTTGCCCCACCGCGAGCACGAGTGAGAAGTCGACTCTGCGTGCGTCAGCGGCACACGTCGCCGAACACTGTCACTAGAAGCACGCCCATCGACGTCACGCTTATGGAGGTGCATCCACGCTCTCCCCGCGCGTGTGCACGCTCACCCGAGGCGTTCGAGTGAGCAAAGCGAGCGAGTCTAGGGAGCGAAAGGCTACACGAGCGCACGCAAGCGTGCGCTCGTGTAGGTGCGTGGAGTCAGCTGAAAATCGCGTGAGCAACGCTTGAGTCGTTCACGTATGGAGGGCATAGTGTGAAGTTATCGTGCCCCAAAGATCTGCTCTCCTAGGCCGAGTCCCGACCCTTAGTACTTTCCTGTCACCACTGCTGATGCTCGCCGTCGCGTGCGGTGAACCCGCGAGCGTGACGCAGAAGCCGAACCCGATCGGCTCGGGTGGCACGGGCGGCATGGGGACCGGCGGTACCGGCGCGATGGGCGGCACGGGCGGCACGGGCATCTTGCCTGTCAACGGTGGCTCATCGAACTCCGGCGGCGAAGGCAACGACGGCGGCGGCGGCCCGATGGAAGACGCCGTATGCGGCAACGATCGACTCGAGGTCGGCGAGCTCTGCGACGACGGCAACACCGACGACGACGACGGCTGCAGCGGGGACTGCAAAGTGGCGGATCCCGACTACCTCTGTACCGAAGGCGAAGGGTGCAAGCGCATCGTCACGTGCGGCAACGGCAAGATCGAAGGCGACGAAGTCTGCGACGACGGCAACACCGACGACGACGACGGCTGCTCGGGCGACTGCAGCGCGATCGACGACGGCTTCGTGTGCGCGAAGCCGGGGCAGCCGTGCGTCCAGCAACCGGTCTGCGGCAACGGCGTGCGCGAGCAGGGCGAGCAGTGCGACGACAACAACGCCGACAGCGACGACGGCTGTGACGACGCGTGCCAAGTCGAGCCCGGAT
>DATMCL010000016.1:0-4692 GCA_035558375.1 Polyangiaceae bacterium | reverse complement strand
GTACTCGCCACGCGAACGGGCCGCGCTTTCGTGGGCGGAATCGGTGACGGCCGTCGCGGAAACGGGCGTGCTGGACGCCGAGTACCAAGCCGTTTCGGCGCATTTCACGCCCAAAGAGATCGCGGATCTGACGTACGTCGTCGTGGCGATCAACGGCTGGAATCGGCTGTGCTCCGCGCTGCGCATTCCGCCGCAGCACCCGATGCCGGAGCGTGAGTCGTGAGTCTCGCGGACGCTCCGAAGCGTACACTGTCGATCGGCATCTACCTCTACGACGAGGTCGAGGTGCTCGACTTTGCGGGGCCGTTCGAGGTGTTCTCGACGGCGTCGCGTGTCGCGAGGAAGCTCGACCCCGATGTAACGGTTCCGTTTGCGGTGACGCTCGTCGCGGACGAGCCGCGCACCGTGCGGGCGCGCGCCGGTCTTCCGGTGGTGTGTGGCGCGTCGTTTGCCGATCATCCGCGCTTCGACGTGCTGGTCGTGCCGGGCGGCGAGGTCACGCGCGAGGTCGAGCGCGCCGACGTTGCGGCCTGGATCGCGCGCGCCGCGGCCGCGACGATGCTCACCGCTTCGGTGTGCACGGGGGCGTTTCTGCTCGCGAACGCGGGCCTGCTCGCTGGACGGCGCGTCACGACGCATTGGGAGGATCTGGACGACCTGCGGCGGGATTTCCCCGCGCTCCACGTCGAATCCGGCATGCCGTGGATCGACGAGGGGAGCATCGTCACGTCGGCCGGCATCTCCGCGGGGCTCGACATGAGCCTCCACCTCGTGAGCCGCCTCGCGGGACGAGCGCTTGCCGAGCGCACAGCGCGGCAAATGGACTACCTCTGGCGTGAGACCTAGCCGCTACGGCTGCGGCTCGTCCGGATGCCAGCCCGTGATCTCCGTCACGCGCACCGTCTTCTGCGACCCTAGCTCGAAGCGGTTCGGTCCGAGCGCCCGATAGCGGTACTGCTCACCCCACGGATCCGAGGTTTTGCGATTACCGAGGATGGGGGGCAAACGCCATCCGAGCTCGCTGAGGCTGGCCGGTAGGCTGCCCGTGACACGTGCCTTGGCGACGATCTCGGCGCGCAACGCGTCGAGCTCCCGCTCCGAAGCGTAGCGGCGCACCACTTCGGGCACGGCGCGCGAGAGCAACGCTAGCAGCACGAGCCCGATGCCCGCCGTCTGCGCCCAGTGGCGGCGCCGTTTCACCGGCGTGGCTCGCGCGGCTTCTGCGAGGGGCTTGTTGCGCACCGGTGCGGGCGGCGGCGGGGGGACGCTCTGCTCTTGTCGCTGGATCGTGCCGAGCACGGCGCGGGGCGGCTCGAGCGTCGCGCTCTGGTTCTCGAGTATGCGCGCCTCGATGCGCGCCTCCACCTCGGCGAACCAGCCGTCACCCACGACGCCTTCCGCATGGAAGCAGCGCACGCCGTGTCCGGGCTCCGGCTCGTAGCTCGGCGGCGATTCGTCTTTGCAGCGGTCCATGACCGCGGGGCAGCGCGTGTGAAAGCGACAGCCCGGCGGCGGGTCGAGCGGGCTCGGGATGTCGCCCGCGAGCACCAAGCGCCGCCGCTTCTTCGTGGGATCGGGGACGGGGATCGCGGAGAGCAACGCGCGCGTGTACGGGTGCGCGGGGGCCTCGAATAGCCGCTTCACGGGCGCTAGCTCGACGAGCTCGCCGAGGTACATGACCGCCACGCGATGCGAGAGATGCCGCACCACCGACAGATCGTGCGCGATGAAGAGGTACGAGAGCCCGAGCTCGCGACCGAGATCCTGGAGCAGGTTCACGACCTGCGCCTGAATGGACACGTCGAGCGCCGACACGGGCTCGTCGCAGATGATGAGCTTCGGCTCGAGCGCGATGGCGCGCGCCACCCCGATGCGCTGGCGCTGGCCACCCGAGAATTCGTGCGGGTAGCGATTGAGCGAGCTCGGGGAAAGCCCGACGCGCCGGAGCAAATCGCTGACGCGCTTCTCGGTCTCGGCCCCGCGCGTGAGGCCGTGCACCTCGAGCGCCTCGCCCACGAGGTCGATCACGCGCATGCGCGGATTGAGCGAGCTGTACGGATCCTGAAAGATGACCTGCATCGAGCGGCGTAGCCGGCGGAGCTCGTCGGGCGGTGCCGTGAGCACGTCGGTGCCGTCGAACACGACAGTGCCCGAAGTGGGCTCGATCAGGCGCAGTACGCAGCGTCCGGCCGTCGTCTTGCCGGAGCCGGATTCCCCGACGAGGCCGAGCGTCTCGCCCTTGTCGATCGTGAACGAGACGTCGTCCACCGCACGCACGGCGCCGACCTTTCGTCCCAGGAGGCCGCGCGTCACGGGAAAGTGCTTCGTGAGATGCTCGACGCGGAGCAGCGGAGTCTCCGTCATGCGGCTCCCCTCCGGCCCGAGAGCGCGATGAGATCGGCCTCGGGGTTCTCGTCGACGTAGAAGCACGCGGAGCGGTGCTTGCCCTCACCGTCGCGCGCGGTGAGCTCCGGCGCTTTTTCCTTGCAGATCGGCAGCGCGAACGGGCAGCGCGGATGAAAGCGGCACCCCGAGGGGAGATTCACGGCGTCGGGAACGCTGCCTTCGATGGGGCGCAGCGCGCCGCCTTCGTGCTCCAGGCTCGGCAGCGAGAGAAATAAGCCGGCCGTGTACGGATGGCGCGGGCGCGCGAAGAGCGACTCGACCTTCGCCTCCTCGACCACGCTGCCCGCGTACATGACGACGACGCGCTCGGCCGTTTCGGCGACCACGCCGAGATCGTGCGTGATGAGCACGATCGACATGCCGAGCTCGCGCTGCAGCTCGCGTACGAGCTCGAGGATCTGCGCTTGAATCGTCACGTCGAGCGCCGTCGTCGGCTCGTCGGCGATGAGCAGGCGCGGCCGGCACGCGAGCGCCATCGCGATCATGACGCGCTGGCGCATGCCCCCCGAGAGCTGGTGCGGGTACTCGTCGAGGCGCGCCTCGGGCGCGGGGATCCGTACGAGCTCGAGCAGGTGGACGGCTTCAGCGCGCGCTTCGTCGCGCCCGAGCCCGCGGTGCAAGAGGAGCCCTTCGGTGATCTGATCGCCGATCGTGAAGACCGGGTTCAGGCTCGTCATCGGCTCCTGAAAGATCATCGAGATCGCGTTGCCGCGGAGCGCCTGCAAGCGCTCCGTCGAGGCGTGCAGCAAGTCTTCCCCTTCGAAAACGATGGAGCCGCTCGGGATCTCCGCGGGCGGCTTGGGCAAGAGGCCGAGCACCGCCATCGCCGTCACCGATTTTCCGCAGCCCGATTCGCCCACGACCGCGAGCGTCTCGCCGCGTCGCACCTCGTAGCTTGCGCCTTCGACCGCGCGCACGAGGCCGTGGCTCGTGCGAAAGTGCACCGTCAGATTCTCGATGCGGAGGAGCGGTGCTTCGGTCGAGGACATCGTGAGGGCGGCGCGGTGTCGAGCAACGTTGCCCGACGGCTGGCGTAGACTACCGTATGGTTCGATACTCGCCACCGAGTAGACTACGGGGCCAGGCCACGTGACGTCTTCATCCGTTGGCGAACGACCGGAGCCGGTCGTGGAGAGCTGCGGTTGCGACCGGCCGCTCCGGCGCGTCTGCGACCTGTGCCGTGGGGCCCGCTATGCGTTCGCCACGTGCACCAACGCTTGTCTCGAGGCGCACCAAGCGAAAGTGCACGGCGAGACGGGAGCGCGCTCCACCGAACGGCGCCTTCGCGACGCGCTCCGTGCCGCGAATCGGCGTGATCCCGGCAATTGGGAGCGCTACTCCGACCACCGGCGGCGCGTCCTCGACGGCTTGGGCGTGGACGGCCATGGCGATGATATCGCCGTGTTCGGCGCCGGTGCTTGCGCCGATATCGACCTCGAGCACTTGTGCGAAAACTTCGAGCGAGTTCACCTCGTCGATCTCGACGGCGAGGTCATCGAGCGTGCGCGCGACCGGCTGCCGCTCAGAGCTCGCGAGAGGACGGTGCTGCACGGAGACATCGACCTCTCGGGTTTCCTCGATCGGATCGACGCCTGGGGGGAGGGCTTCCCGGCTGCGACCGAGCTCGGGGCCTTCGGCGTGGCCGCCGCGCAGGGTATCGCGGCGCGTCTCGGCGGACCGTTCCGGCGCACCCTGTCGACTTGCGTGCTGAGCCAGCTCATCGTCCCCTATCAGCGGACGCTGCTCACTTCAGCGCAAAACTGGGAGCAGCTCGGCGCGGCGCTCGTCGCGGTGCACCTCATCACGCTCGCCCTTGCCACTCGAGCGGGTGGCGCGTGCTTCATGGCGTTCGACGTTCTCTCGTCCGACTCGGCGCCCTCGCTGAGGGAGCTTCGAGGCGAGCTCACCGATGAGCAGGTGCGGCAGATCCTCGCGCAGGCGTCGTCCGCCGGCGTCGAGCCGACTCCCGAACCGGCCGCGCTCGTAGCGCTCCTGTCCGCGCCGGTGCTCGCGGCCGCCGTGACGTCGCCCCGCCTGTCGTCGCCCTGGCTCTGGGAGATCGCGGCAGATTCGGTCCAGCTCGTGTACGGGCTGTCCTTCGCGCGGCGCTGAGCCGAGCCACTCTTTCGACGAGCTTCTCCGTCAATCGAGCGGAACTGCTCGGTGCACCGCAACGTCCGAGATCGTAAAGTCGTACGGCGCCGACGTCGCGCTGCTCGTCGGCACGTGGAACCGAACGCCGAGTAACCGACTCGGGTCGAACGTGTAGGTGCCGAGCTTCGGCGC
>DATMCL010000015.1:0-5739 GCA_035558375.1 Polyangiaceae bacterium | reverse complement strand
TTGACCGCTGCGAGCGCGGCGTCGCTCAGGCGGGCGGTGCTCAGGCGTTCGAGCTTCGGGAGCTCGCGCGAGATGACGAGGTAGGCGACGAAGCCGACCGCCATGACGCGGCCGAGCGCGAGCGCGACGTTGCCGGCCGCCGCCTTGGGCGAGAAGAGCTGGCCGAGCTTGCCGGTCGGGTCGAGACGCTCGAACTTCGGCATCGCGAGCTCGAGGTGGGGGTTGAAGCCGGCCTCCCAGATGCCCGCCGAGACGCCGGCGACGACGGCCACGCCGGTAATCGGCGCGATCAGCCCGACGAGGGTGAGTGCCACCTGGTGTCCGGCGACGTCCATGCCAGCACCGGTGAGATTCATGGTGTCGCGAAAGCAGCGCAGGGAAAAATCGCGCAGAACCGCGACGAGCGAGTCGCCGAAGGCGGCGAGGCCGAGGAGGAGCGCGATGCTGGCGGCGACCGGTCCGGTGTCCTTGGCGCGCGGGAATTGGCCATTTTCGCGCGCCTGCTTACGCCGTTCTGGGGTCGCTTCTTGTGTTTTGTCGCTCTCGTCTTCGTCACTCATGGCGCTGCCTCCGCGAAGCCGAGGAGGAGCGTCTGAATGCGCGTATCGACGTGCGACATCTCGGCGAGGAGCAGACGCACCGTGTCGGGCAACGACAGGACGAGGACGAGCATCCCGACGCCGAGCGTCACGGCAAAGCCCACGGAGAAGATCTGCAGGGCCGGAGCCGCGCGAGCGATGAACGCGAGCGCGACTTGAACGAGGAAGAGCACCACGACCGCCGGCAGGGCGAGCCGCACCCCCGCTTCGATGGCTTGCGCGGTGAGCGCGAGGATGGCGCCGCCGGCACGACCCGGATCGACGAGCTCACCCGGCGGCAGCACGCCGAAGGAGCCGAACAAGGCCGCGAGCACCTGGCGGTGGAGGCCGACAATCACCGACAGGAGGATCGCGAGATGGCGGTAGAACGCGCCGATCGAGGTCTCCGACGTGTGCATGTGCGGGTCGAAGAGCTGCGCCACGCCGAGACCGATTTGAGGCGCGACGAACTCCGACCCCACCTCCGCAACCGCCACGACGAGCCGCACGGTGAAGCCCATGCAGAAGCCGATGCAGGCCTCGCTGATGATCCCGAGCGCGATCGCGAGCGGCTGCTGCGAGAGCTCGCGGTGCTGGGCGCCGAGCGGCGAGACGCACAAAAGGAGCGCCAGAATCGTAGCGAGCATCCCGCGCACGCGGGCGGGAGCCATCGTCCAAGGCGCGGGCGCCACGATCACGAGACCGGAGACGCGGGTGAGCGCGTAGAGGAACACGAGCACGCGCTCCTCGAGCAGCGCGTCGAACGGGATCAGCGAATTCACCGCACGACGTCCGAAATGCTCGCGAGCGTGCGCGACGTGTAATCGACGAACTGCCGGAGCGTCCAGGAGCCGAGCACCGCGAACGTGACCCCGACGGCGAGGAGCTTGGCGCCGAAGCTGACGCTCGCCTCGTTCACCTGCGTCGCTGCCTGCAGAATGCCCACCACGACGCCGACCACGAGAGCGACGAGCAGCATCGGACCCGCAAATTTCACGGCGGCGATGAACGCGCGCAAGAACAGCTCGACTGCACCGTCAACGGTCACGAGAAGCTCCTGAGGAGTGAGCCGGCGATCAGGCTCCAGCCGTCCACGAGCACGAAGAGCACGAGCTTGATCGGCAACGCCAGGGTGCTCGGCGGCACCATCATCATGCCCATGCTCATGAGCAGCGACGAAACGGCGAGATCGACGACGAGGAAAGGCAAGAGGATCACGACGCCCATCTGAAAGGCGGTCGTGAGCTCGGAGATCACGAACGCCGGGACGGCGAGCTGCAGGCCGACGTCGTCGGGGGTGGCGGGCAGCTGGGTATGGGTCGCGTCGTAAAACAGCCTGAGATCGGCTTCGCGGGTCTGGCGCAGCATGAACTGCTTGAGCGGGACGCTGGCGCGCGACAGCGCCTCGATGTCACCGATTTCGCCCTTGGCGTACGGCTCGTAGGCCACGTGCTTCATCTCGTTGACGACGGGCGTCATGGTGAACGCCGTGAGGAACATCGCGAGGCCGAGCAGCACCTGGCTAGGCGGGGACTGCGCGGTGCCGATGCCCTGTCGGATGAACGAGAGGACGACGATGATGCGGACGAACGAGGTCGTCGCGAGGATGATCGCCGGCAGCACGCCGAGCAGCGTGAGGACGAGAAGGATCTTGAGCGACGGCGCGAGCGTCTGGTTCGCGAGCACGTCCTGGACGGCGTTCACGGCTGCTCTTTTCGCCGCTTCACGAGGCCCATCACCTGGCCCTCGAGCAGATCGTCGTCGTGCTCCACGACCGGCCGTTGCTCGCGGCGCACGCCGTCACGGCGCGAGATACGAACCTCGTCACGGGTCGTGCGGGCGACCTCGTCCGAGGCGACGATCTTCTGCGCCGTTCCGGAGCCGACGGCGCTGCGGAGCAGCTTCAGGAAGCCGCTCGGTCCCGCGTGCTCCGGAGCTTGGCTCGGGCGCGCGGCGGGCGCGGCACGCAGGGAGGACACGTCGTCCTCGACGGCTTGGTTCTGCTCGTCGTCGAGCCACGCGAGGTTGTTGACCGACTGCTCGGTGACGCCGAGCAGGATGCGCTTGCCCGCGATCTCGACGACGACGGCCGTGGCCTTGGGCCCGATGCGGGTCGAGCCGAGCACGCGCAGCTGCTCTTTCTTGGCAGCAGCAGCCGGAGCCGCCTGTTTGCGCCGGCGCGCGTAGTAAGCGACACCGCCGAGCGTGGCGACGAGAGCGAGCATGCCACCGACGCGGAGCGGGCTCGGACCCTGCTTGGTGCCGAGCGCTGGCGGGGCGGGCTTGGCGCTCTTGCGGAGCCAGGTCGGCGCCGAAGCCGGCTTCTTGTCCGCGGCGAGGGCCGCCGCGATGGCCGGGAGCGAGGGCGCAGGCGCAGCGGCGGGCGCGGGCGCAGCGGCGGGCGCGGGAGGAGGCCCGACAGCAGGCGCGGGCTCCGCGAGCGCCACCGAGCCGACGAGCACGGACCCCGCGAGGACGAGCACCGCCGGGCCGCGCGTCCGAAGCGACTTCATTCCCCGCCTCCACGACGCGAGCCGTCGTCGATCACGACCTCGGTCAGCCGGATGCCGTAGCGCTCGCCGACGATGACCGCTTCGCCGCGGGCAATCAGCCGGTCGTTGACGTAGAGGTCGAGCGGCTCGCCGTTCGCCTTGTCGAGCTCGAGGACACTGCCAGGACCCAGACGCAGGATGTCGGCAATTTTGACACTGCGCCGGCCTAGCTCGACGGTGACATCCACCGGAACATCCATCACGAAGCCCAGGCTGTCCACCCCGCGCAGCGCCGGGGGCCGCGAAACCTCGGCCGGCGTGGCCGAAATCGGCAAGCCGTGCCCCGCGCGCTCCTCGGCGAGCGGCAGCGCGGAGCGTGCGGTGAGGTCGGGGGCGGGACGAACACTGGACATCGACGAGCTTCCTTTCAATCTTCGTGCCGACCGCGGATCTCGATCGCGATCTGGCCGCGGCTGGCGACCGGGACGGCCTTGAACTTCTTCACTCCGGCAACGCGGACGCTGATGGCGTCATCGAGCGCTGTGGGCAATCGGAGCACTTCTCCCACCTTGAGCGACAGCACACGATCGAGACTGAGCGTCGCGCAGCCGAGCTCGGCGATGACCTGGACCGGCACCTCCTTCAGGCTGTCGGAGACGCGCGGGTCGCCCTGTTGAACGGGTGGTTCCTCGTGCTCGCGGGCCGCCTCTTCGAGCGACTCGGCACTGAGGACGAGCGCGATGCAAGCGGTCTCGGACATGCCCTCGAACAGGCAATCGACGCGCAAACCGTCCGAGCTGCGGCCTTCTCCGCCATCGCCCGGGGAGACGCTGCGGACAGCGCCGATCTCGAATCCGATGCCGACCTCGTCCTTGATAGCCTGGACGAAGTCTGCCGCGAGGACGCGGGCCACGCGGGTCGCGAGCGCGCGCGCCGCGGGCGTAATGTCGTCACCCATCGCGGTGGGACCGGCACCTTCGGCGGCGCCGAGCGCCCCTTCGAGGATCACGGCGAGACCCTCGGCGTTGATGATGAGATCGCCCCAGCCGGAGCCGCCCTTTTCCTCGAGCCCGATCTCCAGGCGCACGCCGCGTCCGAGCTCCTGGGCCGTGGAGAGCGAGTCGGCGATGGCGACGCTCTGCGGCAGAAGGCGCGCTCTGCGGCGCACCAGAAACGGCAAGGCCTTGCGGCCCGCCTTCGAAAACTTGAGGCCGATGCGCGACATCGCGTTCATCGCGGCGCGCAGGTGGCGTTCCCGTCCCGTCAGATCACAGGGCTTGACGGGCTGTCTTGGGTCACGCGCTCCACGTTCCATAGGTCACTGTGCGACGAAGTCGGTGACCAGGACGCGTGAGATGCGCTCACCGCCGACCGCTTCCGAGAACTGCTTACTGAGCTCGGTGCGAACTTCGGCGTATTGACTGGGGTCGACCAGGTGGTCGAAACTCTGACTGCGCAGGTAGCCGACCGCGGCCTCACGACCGCGCGGCATGTAGCGCATGAGCTCGTCCTTCGTCGTCCCTTCCGCGACTTCGAGTGAGAGCACGACTTTCAGATGATGCAGGTTCCCGTCTTCTGCGCGGGCATCGACCATGATCGGAGAGAGCTCGACCGATTCGCCGATCTTCTCCTTCTCCTTGTCTTTGCCCTTTTCCTTCTCCAGAGCTGGCTCGCCCTTCTTGGCGTGCCCGAACAGGGCGGGACCGAATACGGTCCCGGCCACCGCCGCGCCCGTCACCAGCACGGTGATCGCGACGATGGCCAGAACTAATCCCAACCTGCTCTTCTTCGGTGCCTTCGGCTCGGCGACGCTCTCTTCGCTTTCTTCAGCTTCCATGGAAAACGCCCTCTGAGCCTGGCTCCGCGTCGTTCAAGCGCTTAGCGCTTGATGTTGATGAGCTCCTGCAGCATCTCGTCGGCCGTGGTGATGGTCTTCGAGTTGGCAGAGAAGGAGCGCTGGTGCTGGATCAGGCCGACGAACTCTTCCGCGAGGTCGACGTTCGAGCCTTCGAGCGCACCGGCCGACACCGCACCGCGGCCGCCGCTGCCGGCGGTACCGAAGGCGGCCGTGCCGCTGTCGCGCGTCTCGATCCACAGGTTCTGACCAGCGCGGCCGAGGCCGTCGTTGGAGCGGAACTTGGCGATCGCGAGCTGGCCGACGGCGAGCTGCTGACCGTTCGTGTAAAGGCCCGTCACGACGCCCTGGCCGTCGACCGCGACGCCGGAGAAGTCACCGGACGAGTAACCGTCTTGCGACTGGCTCGAGACGTTCTCGGGCGACGCGAATTGCGTGATGCCGTCGAGACCCGTGCCCGCCGGGGACGGCGTGCCGAAGTTGAAGTCGATGGTCTGGGCGGCCGCGTTCGTGAACGTCACCGCCACGCCCGTGTTGCCCGTGACGCCGGTGAGCTTGCCGGTGTTGTCGAACGTGAGCGTACCGGTCGCGATCTCGGTGTTGACGCCGGCCGTACCGCCCACGTCTGCACCGTCGGTCACGCCGTGCCAGTTCCACGCACCAGCAGCCGTCTTCTCGAAGTAGACGTCGACCGTGTGGCCCGCGCCGAGCGAGTCGTACATCGTGAGGGTCGTGGAGAAGTTCGAGGTGTTCGCGGGGTCGAGCACGTCCCACGCCGTCGCGGGAACCGCCTCGCTCGCGTCGAGGTTCGCGA
>DATMCL010000014.1:0-4350 GCA_035558375.1 Polyangiaceae bacterium | reverse complement strand
TCAGATCGGCAGCGAAGCGAGCGCCGGGCTTTCGGTGCTCGAGACGCGCGGCTCCAATGCGAGCGAATCGCGCGCCGACGAGCGCACCGGACCGGGCGGACCGGGCGCGCAGGAGCGCGATCGCGCGAACCGCGAGGTGCGCCACGTCGCGATCGTCACGCTGAAGCTCAACGGCCTCGAGGAGCTCAGGCAAGCGGTCGGCGACGCGCAGGCGGCGCGCGTCGTCGCGCGGCTCAAGGCGACGCTCGGCGAGGCCGCGTTCCGGCGCGGCGCGCGCTGGGCGTGGGGGGCGAATCAGGAGCCGACGACGGCCGCGGCCTCGGTCGCGTCGTCGGCGCGCGCCGTCGTGGGCTTGATGGCGAACCCGTCGCGCGCGCCCGCGGACGCCGTGTGGCTCGCTATCGACGTGCACGAGGTGGTGCGCGGCAGCACCGAAGATCTGCCCGTGAAGATCGCGGCGAGCGTCGGCATCGTGCGCGGCATCGCGATGGGCCGCCGCGACAAGGCGGGCCACCTCATCCAGCACGCGCTCCAGGAGTCGGCGGACCATCTGTCCGATCTCCTCGGCGCGCAGGCCCCGCCGGGCGTGAGCTGGGTCGCGGGCGGCCTCTACCGCCTCGTGCGTCGTGATTTCGTGTGGGGCGACGCGCCGACCATCCAGATCCCCGACTACGACCGCTACGGGCTCCCGGATCACCTGCGCATCTACGCGCTGCTCCGCCCGCACACGCGCGAGGAGCGTCTCTCCGATCTGCACTCGCTCCCGAGCGATCTCATCGGTCGCGACGCCGAGCTCGCCGATCTGCACTCCGCCTACTACGGCGTCGTCGGCTCGGAGAAGAGCCCGCAGCGCGTCGCCGCGCGCGTCGTTTACGGCGAGATGGGCATCGGCAAGACGGCGCTCGTCTCGGCATTTCTCGGCGATTTGCCGCCGGACGCGCGCGTGCTTTGCATCGAGTGCACGCCCGCGTTCAGCGAGGTTCCGTACTCGACCGTGAGCGAGTGGTTCCGCGAGCTCACGGGCACCCAGGTCGATCAAGGTCTCGACGAAGCGTCCGAGCTCATCGCCAACGCGCTCGGCGCGATGAACGAGGATCCGGACACTGCCGATCTCATCACGTGTCTCGCCGAGCTCTGCACGGGCCACGTGCGCACTTCGGCCGACGACGCCGACGCCGCCCGCACGCGCCAGCTCGTCACGCTCGGCCTCCGGCGCCTGGTCGCGATCACGACCCAGGCCGGTCCGCTCGTTACGGTGCTCGACGGCGTCCAGTGGAGCGACCGCCAGAGCCTCGAGCCGTTCACCGAGTTCCTGAAGCTCGGCGAGCAGATGCCCGTGCTCGCGATCCTCACGACGCGCCCGGACGATCGCGTCGCGCCCGTGATCGAGGGCCTCGTGCGCGTGGAGCTGAAGGGCCTGAGCCCCGAAAATCAGGTGCGCCTCCTGCAAGCGCGCCTCGGCGTCACGGAGGGCGTGCAGGCGGCCTGCTCCGATCTCGTGCCGCGCGCGGCAGGCAACCCGTTCTTCCTGCTCGAGATGGTCGATACGCTCCTCGAGCGCGGGCAGCTCGAGATCCGCGAGCGCAACGGCAAGCAGGAGCTCGTGCAGGTCGAGCGCGCCGGTCAGCCTGCCCTGCCATTGCCCTCGACGCTCGAGCAGCTGATCGCCGATCGCTTGAACGAGCTCCCGCTGGAGGAGCACGAGATCGTCGACTGGGTCTCCGTGGCGGGCGGTCCGCTCGCCGTGCGCGATCTCGTCGCGCTCACGAGCGAGGAATCGACGGACCTCGTGTCGCGCCTGTGCGCGCGCGGCCTGCTCGACATGAAGGCCGATTCCGTGGACGTGCGGCACCCCCTGACGCGCGACGTGGCCTACCGCACGCTCGAGCGGCGGCGGCGCGTGCTCATGCACAAGGATCTCGGCGTTCACCTCGCCAAGACGCCGCTCGCCAAGGGCCTCACCGCCGCGGTCGTCGCGCGCCATCTCGCGCGCGGCGGCGAGCGCGTTGCGGCCGGCTCCGCGTACCTCGAGGCCGCTCACGCAGCGCGCAACGGCCACCAGCTTGCGCTCGCTCGCCGCTACTACCGCCGCGCCGTCGCCCTGTTGCCGGAAACGGACTTCGGCGTGCTCGAAGCGCACGAGGCGCTCGAGTCGATCTACCGCATGCAGGGTCGCTGGCGCGAGCGGCGTCACCATCTGCGCGCCCTACGCAAGCTCTCCCGCACGAGCAACAAACCGCGCTGGATCGCGACTGCGCTGCTCGTGACGGCGCAGTTCGAGCTCGACTCCGGCCGGCTCTCGAAGGGGCTCGAGTGGGCGCAGAAGGGCGAGCTCGTCGCGACCCAAGCGGCCTCGCCGACGCTCGAGGTGCGCGCCCGCGCGCTCATCGCCGAGACCCTGCACGACCTCGGCGACATGCAGGGTGCGCTCGCCGCGGTCGATCGCGCGCTCGCCACCGCGGACTCGACGAACGCCCCTGCGCGCATGCGCGCCGAGGTGCTGAGACTCCGCGGCACGCTGCTCCGGCGCGTCGGTCGCGTGCACGAGGCGATGGAAGCCCAAGCCGAGGCCGTCGCCGTGTTCCGCCAAGTCGGTGCCCGCAGGCTCGAGGCGCGCGCCAAAAACTCGCTCGCCTACGCGCTGCTCGTGCTCGGCCGGTTCGAGGACGGCATCACGCTCGCGCTCGACGCGATCAGCATCGATCTCGCCGTCGGCGGTCGTTTCCAGATCGCGAAGACGCTCAGCACCATCGGCGAGTGCTACGTGGCGCTCGGCGACTACGAGCGCGGTCTCGCCTACATGCGTCGCTCGCGCGAGGCGCACGAGCGCTACGGCGAGCAGGACTCACGCGCCGACACCCTGCTCTCGCTCGCCGAGATCCTCTACGAGTGCGGCGAGTTCGGCCAGGCCGAGACGCTCGTGGGCGACGCGGGCGCTCTGACGGCCGTCACCGGTAGCGCCTACGACTCCGTGCACGAGAAGATCCTGCGCGCGGTGCTCGCGCGCCAGGCGGGCGACCACGGTCGCGCGGTCATGCACGCCTTCGACGCGCGCCAGTCCGCGGAAGCGCAGGCGTACGTGGCGTTCCACTTCTACGCCATGTCGATCGAGGCTTCCGCGCGCGTCGACATGGGCGAGCAACACACCGGCATCCTGCTCGCGACCACGGCCATGGGCGCCATCGAAACGCTCCAAGGCTCCGAGTACGGCCTCTTCACGCGCATGCTCTGCTGCGAGGCTCTGCGCAAAGCGGGCTCGCCCCAAGCCGAAGAGATGCGCAACCGCGCCTCCGATCACGTGCGCCGCCTGCTCTCCTACATCCGCGACCCCGTCCTCAAGGGGCTCTTCCTCCGCCGCCGCGTCGTGCGCGAGATCCTCGGCAACGCGACCGCCGACGCGCTCGGCGTCGCGAGCGGCGCCGTCATCGACCCCTCGCCGCCGGATCCCGTGATCTCGGGCCTTACCGCCGTGATTCCCGAGAACGGCTAGGCCAGTTCCCAACGCCAACCGCCAATCTACCGCCGGATCAGCCTGCGTTCGGCGGAGGGAGCTCCCCCCCACGTTCGGGGCGGCCCGGTGCAGCCCGCGTAGGTTCAGCGGGAAAGCGTGGGAGCTCCGACGTGGTCGCGACATGGTACGGCCCGCGTAGCAGCTCAAGCTATGGAGTGCAGCTGCCCCCCACGTGGGGACCCACGCGGGACCGGCGTGGGTCCCACGTGGACGCGGCCTGCGTGCTCAGGAGGATGAGTTGATGCCCCCACGTGGGAACGGCGTGATACGGCCCGCGTGCTCGGGAGGATGAGTTGATGCCCCCACGTGGGAACGGCGTGGTACGGCCCGTCCCGACGCCTGGAGCCGTTGGGGCTTCGTGGTGCTGGGGAGGCCGTGCGCTCCGTATGCATTTTCTTCGGAATGTGCTTGACGGGTTTCGTTGGGCTCGAGTGTTGAGAGGTGCTGCGCGCTCTGCAAATGCCGATTTGCTGCGTCAGCTGGGGCGGTGGCTGGCTTTCGGGGCTTGGATGACTTCGATGTCGTTTCGATGCGTGAAACGACGTCCTGAGCATGCGGGCGAGGACGAAAATCTGCGTGTTACAGAGGAACTTATCGAGACCACGGCGCCCCGAGGGGGCGTGGTCGGGAGGTTCGACCATGTCAGCAGCTATCGTCTTGGAGGGTGGCGACGCCTCATGGCGTCAGGCACACGAAGCGCTCGTTCGTCTCGCCACGGAGCGGGCCGGGCTCGATTTCGACGAAGGACGCGCGCTTCTCAGAGCGCGTCGCTCGGGAGCGCATGTTCGGCTCGGGTTCGCGTCGTTCCTGGAATACACCGAGCGCCTTTTCGGCTACGG
>DATMCL010000013.1:0-6546 GCA_035558375.1 Polyangiaceae bacterium | reverse complement strand
GCTCGGTGTGACCGATGCCGCGCTGTTCGTGCGAAAGCAAGGCGAGCGCGGTGAGCGCTCCGGGAGTGATCGCGGTGACGCGGTTGATCTCGTCCATCACGCGATTGCCGAGGCGCGTCACGACCGCCCGGCGCTTGGCGGGTGTGAGCGGCACGTCGCGGCGCGCGCCAAGTTCCTCGGCAATTTCGGCGAGCGTGAGGATTTGCCCGACCTGCATGCTGATGCGGCCGTAGCGGTGCCGCAAAAGATCGCGCGACTGGAAGAGGCCGGCGGCGTCCTCTTTCGCTTTCTCGCCGCCGAGGAGCTCGCGCTCGTAGCTCCGCGCTTCGATGACCTGCTCGTAGCCGATGCTCACGGGTACGAACAAGGTCGGACGTTCCGGCACGGCGAGCGCCGCATCCACGACCATGCTGAGCAGGCCGAGCTTCGGCGGGAGCAGCTTGCCCGTGCGGCTCCGCCCGCCTTCCAAGAAGACCTCGATCGGATAGCCGTCGCGAAGTAGGCGTCGCACGTACGCGTCGACGACGGCGCCGTAGAGGCGGTCACCCCTGAAAGAGCGGCGGATGAAGAACGCTCCACCGCGCCGGAAGATGGCGCCGACCGGGAAGAAGTTCAGGTTGTCGCCCGCGGCGATCAGCGGCAGCGGCAGGTTCTGCTGATTGAAGACGTAGCTCAGGATCAGGTAATCGACATGGCTCTTGTGGCTCGGTAGCAGCACGAGCGTGCCGTCGCGCGCGGCCGCCCGCAGCCTGTCGATGTCGTCGCGCTCCCACTCGACGCCGGCGTAGATACGCTCGAAAACCCGGTCGAACAGCACCTCGAGCCCCTTGATCGTCGCGCGCTCGGGCGTCGCCTGGAGCTCCTGCAACATCGCGTGCGCGCGGACCTCGAGCGCGTGGCGATTGGTGCGATCGTCCACCAAGTCGTCGATGACGCCGCGCAGGCGCGGGCTCTTCACGATCTCCTGCCGTACGCGCTCGGGCGCTTTTTCGGCGGGCCCGATCACGCTGCGGCGCTCGCGCTCGAGCCGGCGGAGAACCGCGTAGGTGAGACGCCGGACCAGGACGGGCTCGGAGAGGCCGTTCGCGTCGGCGAGGAACGCCTTGAGATCGATCGGCTCGCCGAGCTTCAGCTCGACGTGGCGGAAGTTGTAGAAGAACTGCGCGATCGTGCGCGTGGGGCTCGGCCATTCGCGCGGACCGAGCAAGAAATCGAACGGCTCCGTGCCGCGCGTGTCGGGAAAGCGCGACCAAACGAACACCTGCGGAACCAGGAAGATCGGTCGCTCGGCGCGCGACTGAAGCCCGAACAGGGTGCGCACGATCTCGTCGCCTTCGGTCTTCCGGCCGCGGGCGCTCGAGGTGCGGCGCGTGGACACGGCGTCGACGAGCCCAGGGGGGCGCTTCAAAAACAGCGCCGCCGAGCCGCCCCGGCCGAGCGCGTCCTCGAGCTCTTCACGCGGGGTGAAGCGCTGGGGCAGGAGCGCGTTGAGCCAACCCTTGCCGAGTGGATTCAGGATCCAGAGGCCGAGGTCGTTGACGAAGCGGACCTGCGGCAAGCCGTAGCGCTTCGTCAGGTAGTCGAGCGCGAGGAAATCGACGAAGTTGAGGTTTCGGAGGACGTAGATGACCGAGCCGCGTGCCGCGAGGTCGCGGACGGCGGTGACCCAGGCCTCGTCGACGTGGATCTTGTCGAAGAAGGGCCGATAGACGGCGCGCAGCACCGGGTTCGGCTCGTACGTGCGAGTGAGCTCGCGGTCTGACATCGTGAGGCGAGGGCGGGCGGGCCGGTGGAGCCTACCACCTTGCGCCGTCGCCCGAGCGTGCGCTACCTCCGGAGCGTGACGCGCCCCGCTCCCTCGGGCCTTCTTGCCCTCGTCCACCGGCCGTACGAGCGGCTCGCGTTTTCGGCGGTCGTTGCGTTCGCCGCGTTCGCGTGCAAGGCGAAGCCGAAGCCGCCGCCCCAGAATCCCGCTCCGAGCGCTTCGGTAAGCGCCGAGCCCGCGGCGTCCGCCGCGCCCGAAGCGACGGCGCACTGCAAGAGCCTTTCCGAGACCGCGTCACTGCGCGTCGGCGAAGCCGAACGGTCGCGCGCCCCAGCCGGTGAGGACGAAGACGAGCTCGACGAGGCGGCGCTCCCGTTCGCGACGCGCGTCGACGCAGCCGTCGCGCTCGACGACGCTTTTGCGGTCGGCGGGCTCGAAACGCGCGGTGGCAAGACGGAAGCGTTCGTCGGCTGGGTCCCGCTCGGTGGTGGGAACGGCAAGCGTCTCGGGCTTGGTACGGTTCACGGCGACGTCGATCCGCCGCTCGTCGCTGGTCGGGGCAACCTGCTCGTCGCGGCGGTCTCCGACATGGACGCGGCGGGCGGCATGTTGCGCGTGCATCGGCTCGACCCGGCAACCGATAAGCCGAGCGGTGACGTCTCGATCACGGGCGTCGAGCACGACGCCGGCGCGGCGCTCGCCGTCGACGCGCAGGGCGCCGTGCTCGTGTTCGGCGCCAAGCGGGCGCAGGGCGTCGTGCTGAAGCTCGCGTACCTGGATCCCGCCGCGCTCAAGGGCTCGCCCGAGACGCGTGAGCTCGAGCACACGCTCCACGCGGAGTCGCCCGCGCTGTTCGCCCGTTCGGGCGGTTTTTGGCTCGCCTGGATCTCGGAGCAGCCGGCGAAGCCGCCCGTGGACGCCGGCGTCCGCCCCGACGCCGCGCCTCCGAGCGACGAAAGCGACGGCCCGCTCGTGAGCTCCGGACCGCGCGTGCTCTATGCGTTGCCGCTCGATATTCATGGCAAGCCGACCGGGCTCGGTATCCCGCGCGCCGTGAGCGCCGAGAAGGCGCGGGTGCTCGGGTTCGAAGCGGCCGTGATGCCGGACGGCAGGCTCGCGCTCGCCTATCGCGAGGACGAGTCGAGCCCGGGCAGCGAGCACGCGCCGCCCGATCTCGCTCGCATCGGGCTCGATGGCGCCATCGAGCGCGCGAAGATCGAGGACGAAGATCTGAGCGCGGGCTTGCCGGCCCTCCTTGCCGACCCGCGTCCCGGCGGGCGCGTCTGGTTGGCCCTGGAGAGCGCGAGCGGAGGAACGCGGGTTGGCCTTTTGAAGGCGGAGCCGCTCGGCCTCGAGTCGCTCGTCGGCGATCGCCTGCTGCGTGGGGCGGAAGTGCTCGCGGCGAGCTCGGGCGCGCTGCTCGTGAGCCGCAATCGCGGCCGCGCCGTCGAGCTCGACGTGATAGAATGCAAGCCCTCGCCATGAAAGCTCTCGTACCGTTAGCTGAAGGCTTCGAGGAGCTCGAAGCGGTGACGATCATCGACGTGCTCCGGCGCGCCGGCATCGAGGTGACGGTCGCGGCGCTCGACAAGAGCCCGACGACCGGCGCCCACGCGATTCAGATGGCGGCCGACACGGCGCTCGACGCCGTGAATGCCGCCTCCTTCGACGCCATCGTGCTCCCAGGTGGCCCCGCCGCCGCGCGGCTGCGCGAGGACGCCCGCATCAAGAAGATCGTCCAAGACGCCGCCAAGGCGGGCAAGCTCGTCGCGGCGCTCTGCGCCGCTCCGACCGTGCTCGAGGCGGCAGGCGTGCTCGCCGGCAAGCGCGCCACCGTGTACCCGGGCAACGAGCTCCCGAGCGCGACGTTCGTCGATGCCCGCGTCGTCGTCGACGGCAACATCGTCACGAGCCGCGGTCCCGGCACGTCGCTCGAGTTCTCGCTCACGCTGGTCGAGAAGCTCGTCAGCGTCGAGAAGGCGAACGAGCTTCGTGCGGCGATGATCGTCGCGGCGTGAGGGGTGGCTTCACGCGCGCTCGGCTTGCTCACGGGATCGGGATCGCAAGCACCGCACCGTGCGTGCGTTTACCGTCTTCCGACGTCTCGAACGCCGTGAAGTACAGGCTGCCGCCGCTCGCCGCCATGCCACCCGGGTGGACGGGCCCGGACCAGAGCGTCGTGACCTCGTGCGTTCTCGAGTAGCGCGCGAAGACGGTGTCGTCGGCCTGCGTGCGATAGGTGAAGTAGACGGAGTCGGCATCCGTGGTGAGCTCTCCGTAGTCGCTCGAGAGGCCCGTCGCGAGCTCTACCGGCATGGTCGCGCTGACGGGGAGCTTGAAGAGCGTGGTGCCTTCCCCAGTGATGCTCGGGCCGAGCCACACGACGCCGCCCTCGTACGGCGCGATGCTCGTGGGGTTGCAGTTGTTGGCGTAGGGCACGGGTGGCGCCGTGTAGGCCGTTTCGAGTGTGCCCCCGGCCTTCCGGACCCAATCGACGAGACAAGGCCGCGTGGCGGCAGGATCGTCGAGCTCGGCTTGCGTGGGCGTTTCGCGGCCGCGGTCCACCAGGATGAGGTCCGGGTCGTTGAGGGCGAGACTGCTGACGCCAACGACCTTTCCGAAAGTCGTCTTTTTGCCCGTGTCGATCGCGATCGAAAAGACTTCGTCGAGGGTGGCGGCGTAGACGCCGGTGTCGTCGGCGACGGCCACGCCGATGGAGGTGGGACTTTCGAACAAGCGCGTGGGGGTGCCACCCGCGGCGGACATCATTTCGATCGACGAACCGTCGCTCGCCGTCGCGGTGCCCAAGGTGCGCCAAAAGAGATTCGCGCCGCCCAGGAAGAGCCCGACCATGGACGGTGCTGTTGCGAGCTTCACCGCCGCGCCGCCCTGCTCGGGCGCGCGCATGACGGCTGCGTCGAAGGAATCGCCGTCGCCGCGCTCGGCGAAGTACACGGAAGAGCTGTCCGCTACGAGCTCGGCCGGCCTCTTGAGGTCGCCCACCACGACGCGGCACGGCGGTTGACACGCGCTCTCCGGAGTCTCGTCCCCGGCGTTCGGCTCAGGCTCGGCGTCGTGGTGCTTGCTCGCGGGTCCGCACGAGACTGCGAGCGTTAGGAGGAGCAAGTGTCGAGGCGCGGCCAAGCTTTGGGGCGGACGGTAACACGGCAGGGGTTCGCCGGTCGTGCTTAGAACGCTGATCCTCTTGACTGCTCGGCGTTCTCAAACGCGCGCCGCAATGACTCGTGCCGGCAACCGTCTCGCCGCCGCGCGATGTGCTTTCGACCAAAGTCTTGCTCCGCGGCGAGCGTGTTGTGAGCCCGGCAGCGTAAGCTCAGATTTTCGAGGCGTTGACCGCCGCCGCGGGCGAACGGCTCGAGGTGATGGATCTCGAGACGTTCCGTCTCGCGGCAACGGACGCCGCGCTCGTCGAGGTAGGCGCACTGGCGCTCGTCCCGCTCCAAGACGGCGCGGCGGAGGTTCGCCGGGACGTATCTACCGCGCCGGCGCGGCGCCTCCCCGTCATCGCGTGTTCGTGAGTTCTTCGTAGGCTCCTCGCGGCCGTCCGTACTCGGGCGCTCGGGCGCGATGTCAGCCTCGTTTTTTGAGCCATAGCGCTGCTTTTCGAGTGCCTCCACGAGGAGCCGCATGGCTTGCAGATGGACATCCCCGATCCTCACCTTCGGTGACCGGTGCGACAAGAGCGACTTAGCGCGCGCGAGGAGCTCGGCATGCTCGGCCGTGGTCGTGAACTGCATTTGATAGAGTGGTGGCGGCTCATCGAGCCGCGCCGGCGCGGCAAGCTCAGCGATCTCGGCGATCTCGGCGGCCATGAATTGGGTGCCGTCATTTTTCGACACCTGGACGCGCTCGGACTCGTTCACCCAATCACAAGGTCGCTCGCCAGCGGGCAACGTCCGCACGGGCGGACACAGCGACTCGACGAGCTCTGCCCAGGTCGGATCGCGCGGTGTTCCGAGCGGTGCGGGCCCGAGAGGCTCCACGCGATCGGGCACCGCCGGCAGCGGCGCCAGCCGTCGCACCAAAGTAGCGATTTCCTTCTTGGTGCGGAACTTGGCGCGCCCGAGGACTTCGGCGTGATTCTCCTCGGTGAGATGCGGACCGAGCATGAGGAGGCCGGTCAGGTGGATTTCACCGGCAGCGACGGCCCCGAGGATCGCGGGAAACCGACGAACGAGCTTCGCGGCGGCGGAACGGCGAGCGGCAGCGTCCTCGGAGAAGCGCAGCTCGTAGACGCAATAGGTATAGAGGCTCGAGCAGGCGCGCAGGCGATGAAGGCCGCGCACGTCGACCTCGGCCAAGTGTTCGAGCAGCGCGGAGAAGACCTGGTTCGAGGTGCCCGCGAGCCGCTGCGCCGTGGCGAGCAGCTCGGTGTCCGAGAGTCTCCCGAGACGACTCGGCGGAGAGCGAAGCAACGGGGCGATGCGGTCCTGAACGAGCTCGGAATCGGCGTGCATGAGCCACGGTACACCCGCGATTTTCGTGTCCCACTGTTGCCCTCCGTGCGCGTTTCGCAACGAAAACCAGCGCGACTTCCACCTGCGGAGTGAACGGCCGGCGGCAGGGCACGCAGAGGGGCCGGCCGCGATTTCCAAGCAGGTCCCTGAGTGCGCCACTGCGTCCTTCGAAAATCACGTCAACAAGATTCGAAGGCTTTGTCGAAATTACAAGCCGGGTAATCGGTCACCGAGCCTCATGCTTTCCCGAACGACCGCGTGGGCCGAAACCGTTTGTCGCTCTAGGGTCGGACGCTGAGCGCG
>DATMCL010000012.1:0-4431 GCA_035558375.1 Polyangiaceae bacterium | reverse complement strand
GCTACACCAAGGTTCCGGCGCCACCGTGTCCACTCTCTCGCCGCTCCAGCTGATCCGACGGCTCGCGAAAGCCCACGCGATCCTGCGCGGTTTGTTGCTCCTGCTCGTCGTCACCGGGGGTGCTGCGCTCGGCGCGGCTCGGCACGACGCGACGCCGCATTTTGCGCGCGGAGCCGGAGAGTCGCACGCCGTGCTCAGCGCAGGGGTGGCGCAGCACGGCGCTAAAGCTCTCGCGCAGCGCGCTCAGCCGCTGCTCGTGGCGGCAACCCCGCTCATCGAGCGAGCGGCCGCGATTCCTGCGCTGCCGGCCCAGCCCGGCGCGCATCGAACCAAGGCGCGCGCCCTCGAGTCGCACGGCCCACCCTCACAAGTGCAGGTCGCCGTCGTTCGCTGGCGTCGACACGCACCCAGAATGGACAGCGGGGACCCTCCCAGAAGCACGCCGTTCGCTTCCTGAACGTGTGCTCTGAGCAACCCCCAACGCCTCCTCAGAAGCGAGGAGCGGATAGGTCCGTTCATCATGTCGAACATCGAAGAGACGAAGACGTCTGCCGTCGATCAAGCAGCGAACAAGACGGGCGAGGCACCGACCGAATACGCCCCGATGCCGATACTGCTGCCCCTGGCGTTCCTGATCATCTTAGGGCTGATCATCGCCTACGGCGTCGTATCGAAATAAGAGCAGCGAACCCCGGGGGGACGGCCTCCCGGGGTTTCGCGTCCGCTACTTCACCATCTCGAGCGACGGCGGGAAGTTGAAGCCCCAGGGGTTATCGGGGTTCGTCAACGTCGTCGGGTACGGAACGCGCTTCGGTTGCATCGAGCGCGTGTTGGTGGGCTGGGCCTGCGGGTACCCGTACCCGGGGTAGGGGAAGGGCATGAACATCGGCACGTACTGCATCACGGCGACTTGCTGCACGTGGTACGTGTCGCCCTGGTGGATGCTACCGACGCTGACGTTCTGCGTGGGCGCTACACCCGGTGCGGTCGCGAGCGCTGACGTCGCGGCCGGTAGTGCGACGGCCGGTGCGGCCGGGAGAGGAGCGGCGGGAGCCGGCGCTGCGACGGCGGGTGCCACGACGGCGGGCGCCGCGAGTGCGACGGCCGGAACGGCCGCCGGAAGGGATGTCGTTGCCGCGACGGCGACGGGCGCTTCTGCTCGCGCGGGAGCCGCCTGCACCGGTGCGGGGGCTACGGGTGCGCTTGCCGGCACGAGCGCTGCGGCCGTCTGCGCGGCGGCGATTGACTGCGGGTCGGTCGTCGCCGGGGCGCGCGTCCCGTTGCCGGTCGCGGCATCGCTTCCCGTCGCGGGCGCCACGGCGAGCTGCTGGCGGTAGGCCGCTTCGAGGTGAGCGAGGACATCGGAGACTGATCGCCCGGATTCGGCGGTCGATGCTTCGGCGGCCTCTTCGTTCTTGGGGGCGGTCGGGGCGCGCTTGGCCGCTGGCGATTCGCCTGTCTCGGCCTCTTCATGAACATTTTTTGCGGGCGTGCGCCGGTCGTCTCCCGACGGCGCCGCGTCCACTTCGCTTGGCATCTCAAGGGATGACGCGGAGTTGCGCGCGGGCGCACGGTCGGTCGCCGTCCGCGGCTCGCTCTGCCAAACGACGATCAGCACTGCGCCACTCAGGCAGCCACCCGCGAAGATGGACAGCGTACGAAGGCGCTTCGCAAGCATCGACGCGATTGTAGCACGCGCGGGAGCGCGGTTTTTGCGCGTGTTCGTCGCGCCTCCGTACCCACGGGTGAGATTTACGGCACTGGCGACGTCACTGAGAGCGTCAGTGTAGACTGCTCTCATGCAGGGCTCATTGAGGTGGATGGGCGCCCTTCTGGTCGTTGCGCCAGGCATCGCGATGGCGTGCGGCGGCGACTCGAAGGATTCGCACGGCTCGGGTGGAAGCTCGACGGCAGGCGCCGGGACCGGCGGCTCGAGTGGCGCGGCCGGTGCGAGCAAGGGCGGCACCAGCGGCGCAGGCAATACGAGTGGCGGCTCGAGCGGCACGAGTAGCGCGGGCAAGGGGGGGTCGGGCGGTGGCTCCGGTGGTAGCTCGGGCGGCAGCTCCGGCGCGACGAGCGGTACGGGCCAGGGCGGTGCCTCGAGCGGTGCAAGCGGAGTCACGTCCGGCGGCTCTTCCGGCGCGGGCGACGGCGGCTCCAAAGGCGGAGCGAGCGGCTCCGGTCAGGAAGGTGGCGGTGCCGGCGCGAGTGGCGGCTCGGCAGGCGGGTCGGGCTTGGATTGTCCGGGGCAGCCCCCCGCCGACGGCACTCCGTGCACGTTGGACACCAATCCCTCGCAGCCGCGTGCCGACTGCAGCTACGGCAACGACCCACGGCCGAGCTGTCGCACGCTCGCCGTTTGCTTTCAGAGCGAGTGGCAGGTCACCCCGCCGGAAGGGGGCTGCTCCGATCCGCCGTTGCCGAGCGCCTGTCCGGAATTCGCCCCGGACACGGGGGACGAGTGCTCCGATACGTCGCTCGCGTGCTGGTACGGCGACGGGACCAACTGCGAATGCATCCCGTGTGAAGAGGGACGCAAGTATCCGTTCTGCGTGACGGCCGACCCGCCCGCCTGGGCCTGCAGCGAGCCGCAGTCGACCTGTCCGAATCCGCCGCCGCAAGCGGGCGCACCCTGCAGCGAGCCGGGCCAGCAGTGTGGACCAAACTGTGAGGAGCCCATCAACTGCTCCGACGACGGATATTGGGTCTACGAGCGCGAGCGCTGTCCGATCTGCGCTTCGCCCGCGACGCCGATCGCCACCCCGGAGGGAGAGCGCGCCATCGCCGAGCTTCGTCCGGGTGACCTCGTCTACAGCGTCGAGGACGGCGCGATCGTCGCCGTGCCGCTCCTGAGCGTCGGCAGCACGCGCGTCTGGTCTCACCACGTCATGCGCGTCGAGCTCGACGACGGCAGGGTGCTCGAGGTGAGCCCCGGTCACCCGACGGGCGATGGCCGCCATTTCTCGGACCTCGTTCCCGGAGGCCTGCTCGACGAGCAGCACGGCGTCGTGCGCGCCGAGCTCGTGCCGTACCGTTACGAGCGCACCTACGACATCCTGCCGGCGTCCAGCACGGCGACGTACTTTGCCGCGGGCGCGCTGATCGGGACGACGCTGCGGTAGAGCTCATCGAGACGCGCGCGCCACGAGGCTCGCGCGCGCCCCGCCTCACTCATCGCCCCAGTTGATCGTGCAGAACCCGCTCGGGGGGCAGTGGTAGCCCTTCGGGCACTCGCCGTCGGTCCGGCAGCGTCCCTTCGGCAGCTCCGGCTCGGGGGCTCCGAGCGCGCGAAAAGAGCTCGCCATGTACGCCGTGTCTTCGTCGAATTCCTTCTTCTGCGCCGCGGGAAACTGAAAGGTGAAGCGCAGATTCCGCTCGCCGAGCCGCGCCGTCTTCTCGTAGTAGATGGCGGCGCCCGCTCGACCACTCACGACGAACCAGTCGTCCTTCAGCTTCTTGTAGGTGACCGAGCGTCCGGGGGCCGGCTTGTCGTGCGTTGCTTCCGCGAACAGCTCGCTGAGCGTCCGCGCGGGCGGAAGCTCCGTGAACTCGACGCTGGCGGAGCCATCCTCGGTCGCCAGCCGATTCGGCGAGCGCTTCGCGGCGAGCGCGTCGGGAACCGCGAGCTCCGCTCCGAGCACCGGCAAGATCACGTGGGAGTACCCCGCTAACCCGGACTCCTCGACCACCGGTACCACCGGGGCCTCGGGTGCCCAGGCCTTTGGTTCGGAAGCCCTCGCTGAAGGGACGGGAAGGGCGGCGGCGCTCGTCGTTGGTGCGTGGGATGCCGGCACGGCGGCGCTGTCACTCGCAACGGGTCGAGTCCCGCCGGCTCCTCCCAACCCCTGAGGCGTGCCGTCTCCGCTCGTTGGGTGCTTGGAACATCCGAGCGCAACCAAGAGCGCGCCGAGCGACGCGACGAAGCGGGAACCACGGGCTGCGTGCAAAGCGCCTCCCTTCTACCGCTCGCGCGCCCATCCCCCAAGCTTCTGCACCGGTACTCGAGCCGAAAGCGCGCCGTGATACGACGGCCGTGAGTGGACGAGCCCGCCACCCCACCGCCCCCGCCGCGGGCTCGCTGGCACGAGGTCGCGCTGCTGTTCTTGCGCTTGGGCTTCACCGCGTTCGGCGGTCCCGCCGCGCACGTCGCAATGATGGAGGAGGAAGTCGTGCGGCGCCGGCGTTGGCTCACCGACGAGCGATTCCTCGACATGCTGGGGGCCGCGAATCTGATCCCGGGACCGAGCTCGAGCGAGCTTGCCGTGTTCATCGGGTACGAGCAGGCGGGGCTCATCGGGCTACTCGCTGCCGGTGTCTGCTTCGTGCTCCCCGCCGCCGTGATGAGCGGCGCCATGGCGTGGGCGTACGTGACGTACGGCTCGCTCCCGCGCGTGGGTGGCGTGCTCTACGGCATCAAGCCGGTCGTGATCG
>DATMCL010000011.1:0-10573 GCA_035558375.1 Polyangiaceae bacterium | reverse complement strand
CGGAGGGCGACCGCATCCTCCAGGGTCCGCACGCGCCGCGCGCCACCTTCCGCCCGATCCCGAGCTTCTCGGACACGCCGACCGGGCGCGAGCTCGGCAAGGGCGTGGATCTCTCCCAGGTGCAGACCGAGCACGACGAGGACCCGGTCACGAGCGGGCGCGCCTACGTGTACTTCTGGCCGGGCGGCATCACGGAGCGGTCCTACATCCAGCTCAAGCGCCCCGGTGCGGAGGACGCTCTCACGGTCGTCGTGAGCCCGCTCACGGGCCGCACCAAGATCGAGAAAGGGCTCGTGGATCTGCCCGAGCCGCGTACGGACAAGGAAGAGGACCAGGGCGATCGGGAGGGCCTGTGACGGCCGAAGCGTGCTCCACCAAGCGGGCGCTGAAGCGCGGCTTCACGCTGCTCGAAGTGCTGATGGCGATCGCCATCCTCGGCCTCGGCTTGTCGGTGCTACTTGGAGCGCAGACGGGACTTTTCGCCAACGCCACGCGCACGGAGCACATCAGCGTCGCGACCGGTCTGGCGCGCTGCCGCATGAGCGAGGTCGAGCTCGACCTCTTGCAGAAGGGCTATCCGCTCGTCGAGTCCAACGGCGCAGGAAGCTGCTGCATGGGCGAGTCGGCCGAGGGCTTCACCTGCGAGTGGAAGGTGCAGCGCATCGTGATGCCCAACATGAGCCTCACGGACGGCGGCGTGGAGGCGGGGCTCGCCGACCAGGAAATGGATATCGACGGCGGCCTCAACCTCGGCACCTCCGGTCTCGGCGCGTCGAGCGGCGCGACACCGGGTCCGCTCGGCTTGCTGATGCAGCTCGAGGCCACGAAGGGCCAAAACCTCGGCCAGAAACCCGATATCAGCTCGCTCGCGACCCAGCTTCAGGGCTCGATGGGTGGCGTCGACGGGCTCGCGTCGATGGTGCTCGGCATGGTGTACCCGACCTTGAAGCCGATGCTCGAGGCCAGCATCCGGAAGGTCACGGTCAGCGTGAAGTGGCACGAGGGCAGCCGCGAGCGCAACCTCGATCTCACTCAGTACGTCACCGATCCGAAGCAGGGCAACATCGACCAGGATGGCGGCGTCGGCATGCTCGACGGCGGCTTCGGTGCGCTGCCCGGGATGCTGGGCATGGACCCGTCCAGCGGCACGGGGCTCCCCGGCAGCGGCACGGGTACGGGACTCGGCACCGGCACTGGCACGGGCACGACGACGGGAGTCGGCCGATGAGCGTCCGGAGCGGTAACCGGCGGCGCGGCTTCACGCTGCTCGAGCTGATCGTCGCCGTGACGGTGCTCGCGTTCGTGACGCTGCTCCTCTACGGCGCGTTCTCGGGCATGAAGCACACACGCGACGGGCTCACGCGCGTCCAGGATCGATACCGCGAAGGACGCACGGCGCTCGCGCGCCTCGTGCGCGATTTGCAGGGCGCCTATATCTCGCAGCACCTGCCGATCAACCAGCAGATCACGGTGCTCAAGACGGCGTTCATGGCGCACCGCGGCACGCCGGCGTCGCGCGTGGATTTCAACTCCTTCACGAACATTCGCCGGGATCGCAACTCGCACGTGAGCGATCAGCTCGAGCTCTCGTACTTCGCCGAAGACAGCATCGACACGCCGGGCACGTACGACCTCTTGCGGCGGAGCAGCCAGTACCCCGATCTCAAAGCGGACAAGGGCGGCCGCATCGATGTCGTGTGCACCGACATCGACCTCTTCGAGCTCAAGTTCCTCGATCCGCAGACGAGCCAATGGGTCGAAGGCTGGGATTCGACCACGATGACGGGTCAGCAGAACCGCATGCCGCTGATGGTGCGCATCACGCTGGTCGTGAACGGCGGCAGACGTGCCGGCGCAGGGCGGTTGCGAAATCCTTTGAGGTTCGAAACCACGGTGGTCTTGCCCATGACGCAGCCTTTGAGTTTCGCCATCCAGTGAAGAATCGCGAAGATCTCCAGCGTGATTCCGGACGCAGGCCGCGGCGCAGATCCGCGCGCGAAGCCTTGGTGCTCGCCAAGGTTCGGCGGCGGCGCGCGCTCGGAAAACAAAGGGGCGTGGCGCTGATTTTGGTGCTCGGGGCGCTCACGATTCTGACGGTGATGCTCACGGAGAGTCAGGACGAGAGCTCGGCGGACTTCGCGAGCGCGCTCGCCACGCGCGACCAGCTGATCGCGGAGTATGCCGCGAAGAGCGGCGTCAATCTCTCGCGGCTCCTGATTGCGACCGAGCCCACGATTCGCACGGCGATGGCGCCCATTCTCATGCTGCTGATGCGTGGCCCGCCCCCGCAGATCCCCGTCTGGGAGCACGCGAGCCGAGTGCTCGGCGCCTTCAACGATTCGACCGGCGCGGCGGAATTCGCGTCGCTCTCCGGCATGGACACGAAGAACGGCCAGAACCTCGGCTTCGACGGCGCCGGCTTCGAGCTCGATATCATCGACGAGGACGCCAAGATCGACATCAACGTACCGGCCCAGGCAAACTCGTTCTCGAAGCAGCGCTTGGGGCAGCAGCTCGCGGGGCTCTTCGCGGGCCCGCAGTACGACCCGCTCTTCACCGGGCACGACGCCGACGGCCAGTTCTCCGATCGACTCTCCATCTGCGGCGCGATCATCGACTTCATCGACCCCGACCAGGACTCCGACCAGTCGTTCTGCGACCCCACCAACACCACGGCCCAAGCGAACGGTGCCGAGGACGGCTTCTACCAATCGCTGAAGCGCCCCTACGAGCGCAAGAACGCCGCGCTCGACAGCTTCGAGGAGCTGCACCGCGTACGCGGCATGAGCGAGGACTTCTGGAGCACCTTCATCGATCCCGACCCGGACGAGCCGCGCAAGCGCGTGATCACCGTCTGGGGTCAGGGCAAGGTGAACGTGAACTCGGCGAATCCGCAGACGGTCCTCGCGCTCGTTTGCTCCAACGTGGATCCGCAGGCCACGATGATGTGCCACGACCCGACAGAGGCGATGAAGTTCTTGAGCGCCTTTTCGATGGTGCGCATGTTCACGCGCGGTGCACCCCTGTTCGGCACCCCGGACATGTTCGTGAAGTCGATGGCGGGCAAAGGCATGTTCGGCAACGTGCTCGCGGCGCTCGGCATCCAGCCCGTGATCTTCAAATCCGACAAATTCCTGACAGACCAGATCTCGACCGAGAGCAAGGTCTTCAGCATCTACGCGACGGGGCACGTGCAGTCGGGGAGCCGCACGACGCAGACGAAGATCCACGCCGTCGTGGACTTTCGCGCCGCGCCACCCCCGGGCATGGACACGCGCACGCTCGCCACGGCGAATCTGATGCAGAACCAGATGAACCAGATGAACCAGGCGAACCAGCCCACCGGTACGACGGGCACGCCAGATCCGAACGCGACGGGCGCCCTCGGCCCGAACGCCATGTCCCCCATCAATGCGGTCATGAAACCGTCCCCCGGCGGGACTATCTTGTATTTTAGAGTGGACTAGACCCCCATCATGCCTCGCTTTCTCGGAATCGACATCGGCTCACGTGTGGTGAGCGCCGCCGTCATGGACATCGGCTTCCGCAAGCTCGCGCTGTCCGCGCTCTCGGAAGTGGAGATCGCGAGCGTCCCCTCGCTCGAGGAGGCCGTGCGCGCGGCGACGCTCGGCCTCGGCACGCAGATCGAAGCGGTCGGCGTCGCGCTCGAGGGCGACACCACCTTCACCCATCGCCTCAAGATGCCGACGACGGCGCTCAAGCAGATCGACGAGATCCTGCAGTTCGAGCTCGAGGCGGCGGTGCCCGTCGACATCGACGAGCTCGTGTTCGGCCATCGCCTGCTCAAGCGCAAGGGCCCGAAGGATCCGCTGATCGTGCTCGCGAGCGCCGCTCGAACGGAGCAAGTGCGACAGCGCATCGCGCTCGTCAAGACCGCGATCGGCCGCGAGCCCGATCGCGTCGGCGTCGGCTCGCTCTCACTCGCCAACCTCGTGACGCTGTCCCCCGAGCTCCGGCGCCCGGAGCCGATCGCGATCGTCGACCTCGGCGGGCGCTCGACGGAGGTCACGATTCTGGTCAACGGCGAGGCGGTGTTCGTGCGCACGCTTTCGCGCGGCGTGGGCAGTCTGCCGGAGGGCGCTCCGGCCCTTGCCGCGGCGCTGCGCCAGACCCTGCTCGCGTGGGTCGCGACGGAGGGCGACGAGGTCCAGGCCCTCTACCTCGTCGGCGGAGGCGCTCAGGCATCCGGCGCCGACCAGTATTTCGCCTTCGAGCTCGGCGTCCCCGTCCAGCCGCTGCCTGCGCTCGCGATCGAAGGCGCGAGCCCCGAGCAGGTCACGGCGTTGCCGCGCTTCGCCAAAGCGATCGGCCTGGCGCTCGGCGCCGCGGGCCGCGGGCACGACATCGATCTCCGGCGTGGACCGCTGTCGTTTGCGCGCGGCTTCTCGTTCCTGAAGGAGAAGGCGCCGGTGCTCGTGGGCCTCGTCGGCTCGGTCGCGGTGAGCTTCCTCTTCGCGTCGTGGGCCGAGCTCCGGGCGCTCGGCAAGGACCTCGAGTCGGCCACCGCGGAGCTCGAGCGCAGCACGCTGTCGGCGTTCGAGAAGGCGACCGCGGATCCGAGCGAAGCCGAGCAGATGCTCGAGCTCGCCAAGAACCGGGCCGAGACGGACCCGATGCCCCACATGGACGCCTTCGACGTGATGGTCGAGCTCTCGAAGGCGATCCCGATGAGCGTGACGCACGACATCGAGGAGCTCGACATGCAGCGCGGTCACGTGCGCATCCAGGCCGTCGTCGGCACGACGGCGGACGCCTCGCTCGTCCGGGACAAAGTGAGCGAAACCCCCTGCGTTGCCGATGCTAAAATCGCGAAGGTCACGCAGGTCGTGAACGGGACGAAGCAGAAGTACGTGCTCGAGTACGACGTGCGCTGTCCGGAGGACGCCCCCGCGAAGAAGAAGCCGGCGGCCGGTGAAAAGACCGAGACGACGGAAGGGAGCGCGGCACCGTGAGCATCCGAGAACGCTTGCAGGGTCTCGAAGAGCGCGAGCGGCGCTTGCTCGGCATCGCGTTGATCGTCGCGGTTGTCGGTCTCGTGCTGGCGCCTCCGGTCGCGCTCTACGCGGTGCTCCACAGCCGCCGTGGGGAGGTCGAGTCGGTCCGCGCCGCCATCGTCGCGATCGAGGACCAAGCCGAGGTGATCGAGCTTGCCAAGGCACAGAAGGGCGCGCTCGAGCAGCGCTACAAGAAGCCGGCGCCGCAGCTCCAGGCATTCCTCGCGAAGCTCGCGAGCGAAGCGGGCGTCGAGATCCCGGAGAGCCAGGATCGACAGTCGGTGCCCCGCGGCAAGCGCTTCGACGAGCGCTCGACCAAGATCACCCTGCGCAAGGTGGGGATGCTCAAGCTCGTGAAATTCCTGGAGAAAATCGAGCGCTCCGGGCACCCCGTCAAGGTCTCGCAGCTCGACATCCGAAAGCGCTCGGAAGCCCCCGACGCCTACGACGTCGACATGATCGTGAGCGCCTTCGATAGGAAGGCGGCGCCCGAAGCGAAGCCCGGCGCCAAGGGCGATCGCGACGGTGGCGTGGCGCCCGCAGGCAGCGGCTCCGGCGACGACAAGAGCGACAAGGACGCCAAGGGCGACAAGGAAGCCAGCCCATGACCCCGCGCGTCCGCAAGATCCTGATCGCCGTCGCGTACGGCTCCTTCTACTGGCTGATGGTGGTGCTCTTCTTCTTTTGGACGTTCCCCTACGAACGTCTGAAGACGCGCTTGGTGCACGACTTCAACGCGCGCCAAACCGAGCCCGACGCGATGCGGCTCGAGGTGGACTCCATCAGCTCGTACTGGCTCTCCGGCGTGGAAGCGGAAGGCATGCGCCTCATCTCGCCGCCGGCGCCTGACGCAACGGGCAAGAGCGCGAAGCCCAAGATCACGACCATCGAGCAGGCCCACGCGCGCTTGTCGTTGCTCGCGCTTTTGGCCGGAAAACGCGTGGTTTCGTTCGGCGCGAAGGCCTTCGGCGGCAGCCTCGACGGCAGCATCGCCGATTCGGACGCCGAGCGCATGCTCGAGGTCGAGGTGGAGGGGCTCGACTTGGGGCAGACGCCGCTGCTCGCGGGGCTGCTCGGGCTGCCGGTGTCGGGACAGCTCTCCGGCACCGCGAATCTCATCACGCCCGAAGCTCGGCTCAGCAAGGCCGAGGGCAAGATGTCGTTCAAGCTCGCCGGGCTCTCCGTCGGCGACGGCAAGGCGAAGATCCGCGACATCATCGCGTTGCCGAAGCTCGACGCGGGAGAGCTCGGACTCGAGGCGGAAGTGAAGAGCGGCCAGGTCACGCTGTCGCAGCTCTCCGCGCACGGGCCGGATCTCGAGCTCAACGCGCAGGGCACGATCCGGCTCCGCGATCAGCCGGGGCAGAGCCTCTTGAGCCTGCAGGCCGAGTTCAAGTTCACCGACCACTACACGAACAAGGACGACATGACGAAGGCGCTGTTCGGGCCGGCGGGGGCGTTCGACCTCGACGCCAAGAACCGCCGTGCCAAGCGCAGCGACGGATTTTATGCCTGGCGCGTGAGCGGCGCGCTCTCGAGCCCGAGCTTCATGCCGAGCGGCACCGCGCTCTCGACCAAGCATGCCCCCGCACACGGCGCGAAGGCGGGCGCGGCGGCGCCCGAGTGATTACGAATCGACCGTGATGCCGAGGTGGTCGCGGAGCGCGAAGTAGCCCGGGCTCACGCTGAAGAGCACGAGCTCCTGGAAGCGATCCTGCTGCGAGACGGCGCTCGAGGCTTCGTCCGACGCGCGCACGACGGCGGCCGACACTTCGAGGTCATGCGCGAGCAGGAAGCCGGCGCGATCCGCGGTGAGATCGATGCCGCTCACCCAGCGCTTGAGATCGAGTGACGTGCCCGACGTGATGAGCTTCGAGACGACGCGCGTGAGCTGATCGCGCGCCTGGCCCTGGATGCCGTGATCGAGCGCCTGCATCGCTTCGGCGACGGCGCCGGCGAGCTCGGCCGCGACCGGGAAATGCGGTGCCGTCAGCTTGATCGCCGCAAACAGCCACGATTTCAGGGCGGTTCCGGTCGCGAGCAGCTGGCGCACGTAGTTGCCGGGGCGGAGGTACGCAAGCTGGCGGCCTGCGATGAACGCCGCGGGTCGGAGCGGCACGTCGGAGCGGAGCGCCGTCGCGCCGAGCGAGATGCTCGGCTCATCGGCGAAGATGAAGCCGAGGCCGCCGGGATCGTTCGGCGTCTCGAACGCCGGCGGCAGTGACATGCCGAGCACGCCGCCCGCGTAGTAGAGGCTCTGGCACACGGGCGCCGGATGGGTCGTGAGGTCGACGGCAAAGCGCGAGTCGAAGCCGAGCTCGATCAGCGATTGGCTGCGCTTCTGCACGACTGCCGGCTCGATGAGCGCGAACACCGCCGTGAGAAGCGGGTCCACGTCCGGGTGCGTGAGGTGCCGCAGCCACTCGTCGTCGCCGAGGGCCGCTTGCGCCATCGCCGCCGTTTCCGGGCGCATGCGCTTGAAGAAGCGCTCCTCGTCCGGCTCGGCGAGCTTGAGCAGCGTGAGCGCCTGGCAGAGGCACCAGGCCTGATCGGCGCGGCGCGTCTCGGTGTAGAGACGGCGCAGCGCCTTGTACGACTCGGGGCGGAAGGGGTTCTGTTTGAGCAGCACCGCCTGCGCCGCCACGGCCTTGTCGATGTATTTTTCGGGGTCGGTGGCGTAGAGCGCGACGAGCTTCTCGGCACGCTCGCGGTTCTGCGGGTCGAGCGTCTGAGCGGCTTCGAGCGCGTCGATGCTCTTGCCGGCATCGCCCATCTGCTCGTACACGTCGCCGAGCGACGAGAACGCGGCGAGCATCGCGGGCTGGTCGTCGGCGCGTTCGGCGCTCTCGAGCTTCTGCTGGAGGAGTTTCTCGGCGGCGGGGAAGTCCTTGCCGTCGATGCAGAGCTCGATGGCTTCCTGCGTCGCCTTCTCGAAGTGCGGGTCGAGCGCGATCACCTGCTCGTAGTATTCGAGCGCCCGCTTCGTGTCGCCGATCTCGCTCGCCGTGACGATGGCCGCGGTGTGCAGGTACTTCACCCGCTGCTTCGGGTCCTCGACGAAGTCCGCGAGGCGCACCACCACCTCGACGAGCTTGTTCCAGTCCTTTTCCTCGCTGTAAAGCTGCATCAGCTTCGCGAGGATGCGGCGATCGTCGGGGCGCTCCTCGAGCGCGGCGACGAAGCTCTTCGCCGCTTGGGTGCGGTCGTTCACTTTACCGGAGGCGATTTCGCCGATGTCGAGCAGGAGCTGGACGCGCGCGTCACCGGAGGCGATGTCGAGGTGGCGCGTCTTGGTGCGGATCGCGTCGTCCCAGCTTTCGAGCGCGGAGTACGCCGCGGCGAGCGCGGCGAGCGGCTCCGAATTGTTCGGGTCGAGATCCGCGGCCGTCTCGAGCACCGGCACCGAAGCCGCGAGCTCGCCCGCACGCCTGAGCGATTCGCCACGCCGGTAGTAGGCCTGGTAGCGCTCCTCCCCGGCGAGCACGCCATCGAAGCGATCGAGCAAGGTGCCGTAGAGCTCGGCCGCGCGCGCCGGCGAGCCGTGCTCGTAGCTCACCTGCGCCACGCGCTCGAGCGCCTCGCGATCGTCGGGCGCGAGCCTCAAGAGCGTGTCCATCGGCGCGAGCGCCTGCTCCGTCGAGCCCGACTGCGAGAGGGCGTCGACGTAGCGAATCAGCATGCGGACGGCTTCGCCGCGCTCGAGCGACTCGGCGCGCCCGGCGATCACCTCGTAGTGGTTGGCCGCTTCGAGGTAGCGCTTGGCGTCGAGCGCGAGGTCGCCGAGCACGAGCAGCGCCTCGAGGTTCGTCGGATCGAGCTTGACCGAGCGTTTGGCGGCCTCTTCCGCACGCCGATCGTCCTTGAGCTTGTTCTTGTAGAGGTTCGCGATCTGACCCGAGAGCTTGGCTTTCGCTCGGTCCCCTTCGGTGTGCTCGAGCGCGCGCTCGATGAGCTGGATCGCTGCGTTCACGTCCCCGCGCGCCACGTACGCTTCGCGTAAGGCGGCGGCGGCGGCCGGGTTGCTCGGGAACACGTCGAGGGCTTGCTTGTAACGATCGATCGCGCCGTCGCGATCGCCGCGCGCTTCGAGCAGCTTCGCGGCGCGCAGGAGCTGCTCGGCCTTGCCGTCGGGAGTGCTCGCTTTGGCTGCGAGCGCGTCGATGGCCGCGAGGGCCGCGTCGGCGTCGCCGGCCGACTCGCGCAGCCGGGCCAGCGCTTCGAGCGCCTGCGGGTGCTCCGGAACGATCGCGATCACGGCCTCGTAGGCCTTGATCGCGCGATCGGGCGCATGCAGCTGCTCGGCGAGGACCTTGGCGCGCGAGAGCGCGATGGCGAGCTTGCGCGGCGCTTCGACCAGGACGCGCTCGTGGCGCTCGTACAGCGCGACGACGTCGTCCCAACGCTCGAGCGCCCGGTAGTGACGGCCGAGCGAGCTCAAGGCGGCGTCGTGGGTCGGGTCGAGCTCGAGCAGCTCTTCGAGGGCCGACGCGGCCTTGTCGTGATCCAGAAACTCCTCTTCGTAGATCGAAGCGATGCGCTCCCAGAGCGCGGTCTTCTGGCGCGGCGTCGCCGCAGCCTCGATCTGCAGGTTCAGGTTCGTGAGTAGGTCCTTGAAGCGGCCCGCCTTGCTGAAGAGGCGATCGAGGCCGCGCAGGGCATCGAGGCTCTTCACGTCGAAGTCGAGGGCCGCCTGGTAGCGGCGCTCGGCCTCCGCATCGTCGGCGAGCTTGAGCTCGTAGAGCTCGGCGATGCGGCACAGGCTCTTGAGCTTCTCGTCGCCGCGCTGCGCGTCGGCTCGCCGCTCCAGGATCTTCACGAGCGCCGCGAAATCGCCCGCGCGCTCCGCGAGGCGTGCGAGCTGATTGCTGGCCCCCACATGCCCGGGATCCTCGGCGAGGATCGCCTCCACCATGCTGCGCGCCGAAACGGCGTCGTTCAGGTAGAGCTCGCAGAGCTCGGCGGCCTCGGCGCGGAAGTCGCGCGCGAGGGCCGGGCTCGCCGAAGCATCGGCACGCCGCGTGAGGACGGCGCCGAGCTCGGACCATTGCTGCGCCTTGCGGTAGATCTTCGCAAGTCCGTCGAGCGCCGCGTCGTTGGCGGGGTCGACCGCCACGACGGCCTGGTAGCAGGAGAGCGCGAGGTCCGGTCGCTGGAGCTTGTCCGAGTACCAGCGCGCGGCGCGGAGGTAGAGCGCGCTCGTCTCCTCCGGTGGCAGCGCGTCGCCCTGTGCCGTCTCCGTACAGCTCGAGAGCACGTCGGACCACGCGTCGCCGCGCGGCCCGGCGATGCGCTCGATCTCCGACGCGATCGAGTTCTGGCGCGGGTCCTCGCACAAGGCCTGCGTGAAGGCGACGAGCGCCTGATCCTTGTCCTTGATTTCCTGCGCGTAGAGGCGGCCGATCTCGGCGAACAGGCGCGCGCGTTCCCCGCGATTTTGGGCCAACTCACAGCGCTCGAGCAGCGTCTCGACCAGCTCCTCGAATTTGCCTTGGCGGCGCCGAACGTCCTCGAGCCCGCCGAACGCGACGCGATCGTCGGGATCGAGCTCGACCAGCTCC
>DATMCL010000010.1:0-2913 GCA_035558375.1 Polyangiaceae bacterium | reverse complement strand
TCCGTCCATCCCGGCGGCGGGGCGCCCCACGATCTTCCCCTCGGGAATGCTGAGACGCCAGCGCAAGGCTCCCTCGTGATCGAAGCGGAGCACGTCATCGCCCACGATGAGCGCGACGGTGCTGTCGCTCATCGCGACCGGCGTATTGGTCGCCCGGGAGCGCCCCGACGATTGTCCGTCGAGCGGCTTCGACCAGAGCCACTTGCCCTCGGGCCGCACGGCGTGGATGGCCTTGGTTCCACGAACATAGGCAACGCTGTTCAACCCGACCGCGACGGGTGCGATCGCAGCATCTCCGTCCGGCAGCGCCAGCTCCCAAACGATGTTGCCATCGCCGCCGATCGCGGTAATGCGACCCTTGCTGCTGAGGATCGCGACATTGTTGGGGAGCACCGCGAGCTCGCTCTCGATCGGGGCGCGCGCAGGCTCGACCGTCGCCGCGGGAGCGGGTGCCTCACGCGCACAGGCAGAAAAGCCAAGACATCCCCAAAAGAGCGTCGTCACTCCGAGCACGCGAGCGTGCCGCGCGAACCAACCTGCCATCGTCCCGTCCTTTCCTCTCGAGTCGGTTCAAGAAATCTTGAGGCAGAAACATGCCGCGATGCGGGCGTCAGGCGCAAGGCCTGCCGCGGAGCCGGATCGCCACACTCAACCGCCGCGCTGGCCTCCACGTCGCGTTTGACCGAGCAGGTAGAAAAAGCCCGCCGTGGTCCAGGCGACCAGTGGCAGGACCGACAGGGCGGGCGAGAGCCCCAGCCTGATGCCGAGGTTAGAGCCGCTCGAGAGGTTGAAAGTGGCGTCGCGCACGCGCTTGAAGATCCAGTGCCGCAAGAGGTCGCCGTGCTCCGGAGCCTCGATACCCACGAGGGCGGACGCCGTGCAGACGACGACGGAGATGACCGCGAGAACCGCGGCGAGCACGCGCAGCCAGCGGTGGCGCGACCGGAAAGCAGACGCGATGCCCGCGCCCAAGAAGGGAAGCCCTGGAATGAGGTGCCGCGGGCCGGACGCCGCGCCGCCCCACCACATGTAGTAGCCCGCATTCAAGAGGAGCAGCGCGAGGAGAACGGCGAGGCCCGCTTGGATGCTCGTGTCGGTGCGGCGGATCGCGACGCGCACCGTGCGGATGAGGGCGAGCAGCATGAGCGGCGCCAGGTAAAACAGGCCGCGCCGCACGCCGAACGTCAGCCCCCAAAGGCCCTCGAGCCGAGGAAGGTGCAGGCCCAAAAGGCCGCTCGCATGGCCGGCCACGAACTCAGGCTGGCTCTCGAACGAGTAGCCGGTGCGCCACGGTGCCCCGAAAACCGCAGTGAGATACGCAGCGACGAGGGCCGAAGGGACGAGGCCGCCCAGCACGAGGTTCGTGGCCAAGGACCGACGCGACGGCGCGGGTGCTCGCAAGAGGAGCCACGCCATCACGACGACGACGGGGACCGCCACGAGGTACTCCGCGCCCGCGGCGAGCGCGAAGCACGCGCCGGCGAAGCGCACGGCTCGCGGTGAGGGCTCGAGCCCGGCACGTCGATCGAGCAGAAAAATGGCGCAGAAGACGAGTGCGGCCGCGGGCACGTGACCGTAGAGGCTGGTCGCGTAGGGGAGGATGGGGGAGCCGAGCAGCACCAAGCTCGAGCCGAGAAAAGCCGCGCGCGGCGTCGTGCGCCGGCAGAGGAAGACGAACCCCAAGAGCGCGAGCGCGATGGCACCGAGGCCGCTCGTCGAGAGCGAGCACGCGTAGAGCGCTTGCTGGAAGGCGCGGTTGGGGACGACGCGCGCCGCGGGCGTTTTGGGTGTGTGGTAGGCGCGATAATTCGGATGCTCCGCGCCGCGCAGGGCCTGGCCCGCGTAGATGACCGCGTACGCCGGCACGGCAAGCACGGCGACGACCGGCGCCTTGTCCGAGTACCAGTGATGGCCCACGAGCGCGCGGTCGCCGGTTGACGAGACGTACGGATCCACGTTCAGCGTGCCGCGCTCGACGATCGCGCGCGTCAGGTTGAAGCGCGAGACCGGATTCCATGTCGCCGCGGGCACGAAGAACGCCACGATGCCGAGGAGCCACGCCGCATACGCGAGCAAGAAGGCGCGGCGTGTGGCGCGTTTCATCGCTCGGACAGCGGGATAACGGCGAGTATGCGCATCGGGCCTCGGAGGGCGCGCATCATGGACCAACGGTCCCGTGCCGCGCAAACTCGTTTCTCAGGGCATTGGCTCGCACCGAAACGGCGGGTCGAGGTATCGCCAGCCGTCGCTCACCGCATGAACGCGGGCGCCTTGCACGATCCCGCCGTTCGGGCAGACCCGGTCGCTCTGCGGCAACTCGCCGCGCACCATCAGCTTGCCGGGCGTGCCGCGATACGGCCACACGACGACGTCTTTCGGCTCCACCGGCTCCCACCCCATCGAGCGCTCGTAGAAGATCTCGGGAACGGGATTGTACGCCGACGGCCGGCGCTCGAGGACGAGCTTCGCCGCCCACGAATGACGCACGTAGCTCGAGCGCTCGCCCACGACTCCGTTGAGTGCGAGCACCGCGGCCTGCAGGGCAACGAAGCTTCCCGCAACATACGAGCGTGGCCGCCGCTCGAGCCGTCCGAGGAGCTCGGCGAAGAGAACCAAGAGCGGCATCGAGAGCCAATAGCCGTACCGGATGAAGACAATCGCCGCGGAGTTCCAGTTGTGGATGGCGAGCGTCGGCGCGGCCATCGCGACGACAAGCAGGAGCGTGCCCCCGATATCGAGTCCGAGCGCCGCTCGCTCGGAGGCCGGCGTGTCGCGCCACGCGAGGGCGGCCGCCACGGGCAACGTCAGGAGCAGGCCCGGCAGCCCGATGATCATGCCTTCGTTGAGATCGAGCACGAGCGACCACGCGCGCTCGGCGCCGATCAGCGAGAAATCCGTGGCGAAATGCAGGAT
>DATMCL010000009.1:0-10857 GCA_035558375.1 Polyangiaceae bacterium | reverse complement strand
CTGGCCGCGTCAGCTCACACGCGACGGCTCGACGCTCGTCTACTACCAGCCCGAGCTCGACGAGTGGAAAGACTACAAGCAGCTCAAAGCGCGGCTGGCGTTCGTCCTCACGCCCCGCGGCGGCAAGGAGATCCCCGGCGTCGCTTCGCTGCAGGCGAACACGTTGATCGACAACGAGACGCGCACCGTCTTCCTCCGCGACATCACGGTCACGAGTGTGCGGTTTCCGTCCTCGGATCCCGAGACGGCGCGCCAGGGCGAGCTGCTCTTTCGCACCCTGGTCCCGAGCGGCGGCGAGCCCGTCGCGCTCGACCGTCTGACGGCGGCGATGGAACGCGACCGCGCGCCCGCCCAGAGCGCGCAGGTGAAGAACGATCCGCCGCCGATCTTCTACAGCGCGAGCCCCGCGATCCTGCTCATCGTCGACGGCGAGCCGGCTTTCGCCCCGGTCGAAGGTACGGGGCTCGAGTTCTTGGTGAACACCAACTGGGATCTCTTTCGCGACAAGGCGAAGAAGGACCTCTACCTGCTCGGCCCGAACGGATGGTTCACCGGCAAGGAGCTCGCCGGCCCGTGGACTCCCACGACCGAGCTCCCGAAGGACATGACGAAGCTCCCCGCGGGCGAGAATTTCGACGACGTGAAGAAGATGGTGCCCGCGCGCGCGGCCGGCGGCCCGCCGCTGCAGGTCTTCTACAGCAACGCTCCCGCGGAGCTCATCCTCCTGCGCGGCGCGCCGGTGTACGCGAAGATCCCCGGCACGAATCTGCTCTACGTGACGAACACCGACGGCGACGTCTTCGTCGACAACACGAGCCGGCAATTTTACGTGCTGCTCTCCGGGCGCTGGTTTCGTGCCGACAATCTCGGCGGGCCGTTCACCTACGCGAGCGCGAGCCTGCCCGCTGATTTTTTGAAGATCCCGCAAGGCTCGCCCAAGGTCGGCGTGCGCGTTTCCGTCCCCGGAACCCAGGAGGCGGCGGACGCCGTGATGCTCGCGCAGATCCCGACGACCGCCGTCGTGAACCGCGCCGAAGCGGAGGCGCAGGTCCAGGTTGCCTACGACGGGCAGCCGCAGTGGGCGCCCATCGAGGGGACGACGCTCAAGTACGCGACCAACACCGAGAGCCGCGTGATCCGCTCGGGCGACCTCTACTACCTCTGCTTTCAAGGGGTCTGGTTCGTGTCCTCGTCGCCGACCGGCCCGTGGAAAACGGCGGACTCGATTCCGTCCACCATCTACTCGATCCCGCCGAGCTCCCCCGTCTACAACGTGACCTACGTCACGCAGACGAACCCCACGCCGACCACCGTCGAGAGCAGCTACACGTCCGGCTACTTCGGCACGTTCGTCGTCGGCATGTCGATCGGCTTCTGCATCGCGTACGGAACGGGCTGGCGCTACCCGCCGTACTACTATCGGCCGCCGGGCGCGTATTATCCCGTCTACCGTCCGTGGCCGCCGAGCTACGGCATGGGCGCTTCGTACAATCCGCGCACGGGCGCTTACTCCGTCGGTCGGGCCGCGTACGGGCCCTACGGCTCGGTGTCGGGTTCGGCGCGTTACAATCCGTCGACCGGTCGCTACGGCCGCTCGGCCAGCGTGCAAACACCGTACGGCGGGCGAACCGCGAGCGCCTCGTACAACCCCTGGACGGGGAGCTACTCGCGCACGCAGCAAGGGCACAACGCGTACGGTCAGTGGGGCTCATCGGTCGCGACGCGCGGCGACCAGTGGGTGAAGACCGGCCACGTCACGACGTCGCGCGGCACTGCCGCCGGGTACCGCACCTCGAGCGGGCAGTCGGGCGCCGTCGCGCGTGGCTCGAACGGTACCGTGGTCCGCAGCGACAACGGCGTGTACGCGGGCCGCGACGGCAACGTCTACAAACGCGACGGCAAGGGGCAGTGGAGCCAATACGACAACGGCAACTGGAACCAGGTGGACCGCTCGCGCGCAGAGCAGCAAAGACTCGATAGCTCGGCCGCGGCGCGCCAGCGTGGCCAAGCCGAAGCCCAGCGCCGCCAGAGCGAGATCACGCGCTCGGCGCCGCGCGCTGACGCGGGTGGCGCGCGTGCACCGCGGAGCTCCGGGGGCACGGGCGCAAGACCTGCGCCGCGCGCGGGCGGCGGCGGACGGCGGCGTTAGGCAGAAACGAACCCACGCCTGAACGCCGTGCGCCCCCGGCGCATCCAACGCCCGTCGCCAGCGTGCGATTGGCGCGCGCCAGGCGTGATGGTTGCGACTTGTTCCATACCCTAGCACGCCACCGTCTTCTTGATCCGAACCACGAAACCGGTTACACCGCGCCGCAACGAGAGGCGGTTCGTATGGTGTCGATCACGAAGCGTGTTGGGATTCTGGCCGTTGTCCTTTTGAGCGCGTGCGCGAGCGGTGAGCCCGCAGCGAACAGCGCGGCCGGTGCGAATTCGGGAGCCTTCGTCTACTCCCCCGCCCTCAACAAGCCCTATCGCGAGACGATGACCCGCTACGAGGAGGTCTCGATCCCCGGTTCGCCCATGCGCGACGCGCAGAAGTGGACGCTGGACTTCGACGTGACGACCACGCAGGAGTCGAACGCCTTCAAGCGCTCGCATCGCCTCGTCGGCCTGAAGATCAACGTCAACGGCGCCGAGCAGCTGAAGGGCGACGAGGTGAAAGCGGACATGGCCACCGTCGACGTGCTCACCGACAAGGACAGCAACGTGATCGACGTGCGCGGCGCCGATCAGCTCTCCGACGCCATCGCCCACCTCGGTGCACCCGAGACGCAGGCGATCCTGAAGCGCATCTTCTCGCCGCAGCGCCTGAAGGCGCTCATCATCGTCCGCAACATGGAGCAGCACGCCGACTTCGTTGGCCGCCCCTCGACCCCGGGAAGCCAGTGGCAAGTGACGGAGCCCGACTCCGGCGTCGTCACGCAGGTCCGCGTGGCGGGCGAGGTGCCCTGCGACGGCAGCAAGTGCGTCCAGGTGACGCGCACCTACGAGCTCGACCGGCAGATGGTGTTCGCCGAGGTGTCCGAGCGCATCGCCGCGTTCGTGCAGTCTCAGGGCGGCGACCCGAGCAAGGTCCAGCTCACGGGCATGGACGTGAAGCTCGAGGATTCGCTCGTCATCGATCCGTCGTCGATGGACTACCACGGGGCGCGTTTCAGCCAGGATGCGACGCTGCACGTCACGGGCCCGAACGGCGAGCTCCCGGTCGCATTCAAAGTCCAGCGCGAGCGTAGCTACAAGTTCTAGCCACGTACGGCGGCCGACTCGGGGCTTCGACGCCGCGCGGCGCGCGTGGTATTTCGGCCCAGATGCTGAGGGCGCCGATTCCGGAGGACGAGCAGAAGCGGCTCGAGCTGCTGCGCGCCTGCAACATCATCTACACGCCGAGCGAAGCGGCGTTCGACGACATCGCTCGGCTCGCCGCCGACATCTGCGGCACCGAGATCGCCCTCATCACGCTGGTCGACGCCGATCGGCAGTGGTTCAAGGCCCGCGTCGGGGTCGAGCAGACCGGCACGGCGCGCGACCTCTCCTTCTGCGGGCATTGCATCAACGATCGCCACCCGCTCGTCGTCGACGACACGCACGCCGACACGCGCTTCGCCGACAACCCGCTCGTCACGGGCGATCCGCACATTCGCTTCTACGCGGGGGTGCCGCTGCTCGTCGAGGCGGGCTCCGCGGTCGGCGCGATTTCGGTAGCGGATCGCGCGCCGAAGCGCTTGAGCGAGCGCCAGCTCGCGTCGCTCGTGCGGCTCGCCGCCCAGGTGTCGCGCGAGCTCGGCCTGCGGCGTGACCTGGAGCAAGTCCGCGCTTCCCTCCGACCGGTGGCGTCGGAGATCCCCATCGGTCCCGGCTCGGTGATCGGCGGGCGCTGGCGGGTCGAGCGGCGACTCGGGCGCGGGGCCGTCGGCGCGGTGTTCGAGGCACGCGACGCCACCGGGGAGCGCGTCGCCATCAAGGTGCTTTTGCCCGAGTGGCGCGCGCAGGAGCAGGTGCTCGAGCGGTTTGCGCGCGAGGCGCGCGTCCTCATGCGTTTGAAGACGCCGCACGTGGGCCATCTGATCGACGTGGGCAATCTCGACGCAGACTCCGGCGATCTGCCGTTCTTGGTGCTCGAGTACCTGGAGGGCATGGATCTCGACCACGTGCTCTCGACCGTCGGCCGCGTGCCGTTCAAGAAGGCGTTCAACTGGGGAGCCGACGCGTGCAAGGGCGTGGCCGAAGCTCACGAGCTCGGCGTCGTCCACCGCGATATCAAGCCGTCGAATGTGTTCCTGGCGCGCACCCCGGAGGTCGCCGGGCAGGTGAAGGTGCTCGACTTCGGCATCGCGGCGGGCGAGCCCGCGCGCCGTGGCGGGTCGCAGCTCACCGCGGTCGAGAGCCTGCTCGGCACGCCGGCTTACATGTCTCCCGAGCAGATGATCTCATCGAGCGAGGTGGACCCGCGGAGCGACATCTGGTCGATGGGCGTGCTCCTCTATCAGCTCGTCACGGGCAAGCTGCCGTTCCCGGGCGAGTCGAACCTCGAGATGTTCGCCGCCGCCATGACTCGTCCGCCGGTCCCGCTCGAAGAGCAGCTCCCGGATCGTCTCCCGCCCGCGGTCGAATCGATCCTCTATACCTGCCTCAAAAAGGATCGTAACGAGCGCTTTCCCTCGATGAACGCGCTGTCGAGCGCCCTCCACGCCGCCACCGCCGCCTGACCCCCAATGCCTAAACGCCTGCTCGTTCTCGCCGTCTCGTTGCTCGCTCTGTTCGGCGGCTCACCAGCCGCCGGCGCGCCCTCGGGCGCGTTGAAGCTCTTCGCCGACGTGTGGCCGCCGTTCACCGACAAGGACGACAAGGCGCACGAGGCGGTCGATCTCGTGAAGGGCGCCCTCGCGCGCGGCGCCGTCCAGGCCAAAGTCACGATCATGAACTGGGCGGAGGGCGAAGCCGCGCTAAAGCAAGGCAAGTTCGACGGCTCTCCCGCGATGTGGAAAACGCCGGAGCGCGAGCAGTACCTGCTCTTCTCGAAGCCGTATCTCGAGAACCGCCTGCTCCTCGTCGGGCGCAAGGGAGAGAGCGTCGCGTACTCGAAGGTCGCAGAGCTCGGCGGCAAGCGCCTGTGCCTCAGCAAAGGGTACGGCTACGGGGACGCCATCCGCAAAGCCCCGCGCGTCGAGATCGTGGACGCCGACGACGACGTGGGCTGCCTGCGCGCGGTGCTCGCGAAGAAGGCCGATTACCTGCTGCTCGACGAGCTGATGGTGCGGCACCTCTACGACTTCTACGCGGACAAGGCGAACGACTTGCTCGTCCCGGGCCTGACACCGATCGCGCGGTTCCCCTTGCATTTCGCGCTACGCAAGGACTACCCGGACGCGCAGAAGCTCCTCGACACCTTCGACCGCAACATCAAGAACATGATGACCGACGGGACCTACGCCGTCGTGCTCCACGTCCCCTGGATCGCGACCGACCTCGACGGCGACGGCATCCCGGAGTTCGTCACCAGCAAGAAGGCGGTCATGAAGAACGGCGGCGACCCGACCAAGAACTTCGCGGGCTACCCGGTGTTCTACTCGGAAACGACGCCGCCCGGCATGAATCGGACCCCCGCGTACATGATCGACGGCAAGAGCTACAACACGTGGGGCGACGCCGCGACCAACCTCAACAAGGCGGGGCCCACGAAAGCACAGGGCCTCTACAAGTACTCGACCGGCTTCGTGCTCGGCGAGTTCTGAGCGCGCTTCGACTCGGGCGATGACTCATTCGAGCTCGCTCCTCCACGTCCTCGTCGCGATGCTCGCGGTGATCGTCGCCGCGCGCGCTCTCGGCGCCGTCTTTCGACGCCTCTCGCAGCCGCCCGTCGTGGGCGAAATGGTCGCCGGCATCTTGCTCGGCCCGTCCCTGCTCGGTCGCGTCGCGCCGGGTGTCTCCCATTTCATCCTCCCGCCCGCGGTTGCGCCTTACCTGCAGCTCATCGCGCAGGTGGGCGTGCTGCTGTTCATGTTTCTGGTCGGGCTCGAGCTCGACACGTCGCTCTTGAAGCGGCGCACGGCGACGACCGTCGCGATCTCGCACGCGAGCATCTTGGTTCCCCTCGTGCTCGGATCGCTCTCGGCGCTCGTCGTGTTTCCGCGGCTCGGCACACCGGGCGTGCCGTTCGGCACCTTTGCCTTATTTCTCGGCGTTTCGCTCGCCGTCACCGCGTTCCCGGTGCTCGCTCGCATCCTCACCGATCTCGGGCTCACGCGCACCGAGCTCGGCGTGATCGCGCTCGCGTGCGCCGCCACCGGCGACTTGACGGCGTGGTGCCTGCTCGCGGTGGTGGCGAGCATCGCGCGCGCGAACCCGTCCGAGGCCATCCGCACGCTGGCCCTCACGGCCGCCTACGTGACGCTGATGCTCTGGCTCGTGCGACCTATCGTGGCGCGCTTCGTCGCGCGGCAGGAGCTGCGGAAGAACGTGACGCCCGAGGCGACGGCGCTCGTCTTCGTGGGCTTGTTGCTCTCCGCCCTCGCGACGGAGTTTGCCGGCATCCACGCGCTCTTCGGAGCGTTCCTGCTCGGCGCGATCATTCCGCACGGCTCACGGCTGGCCACGCGCCTGATCGACATGCTGTCGACCCTCGTGGTCACGCTGTTCTTGCCGGCATTCTTTGCCGTCACCGGGCTTCGTACCGAGCTCGGGCTCGTCCACGGCGCGGAGGCATGGATTCTCTGCGCGGGGCTCACCGTGGTCGCCTGCGCGGGCAAGCTCGGTGGGAGCACACTCGCCGGACGCCTCGCGGGCCTTGGCTGGCGGGACGCCACGAGCATCGGCGTGCTCATGAACACGCGCGGCTTGATGGAGCTCGTCGTGCTGGACATCGGCATGGATCTCGGTGTGATTTCACGGACGCTCTTCACGATGCTGGTCCTGATGGCCATCGGGACGACGATCGCGACGACCCCACTCTTCCGGCTGATTAATGGCGGGCGAGACCTCGCCGGCGATCACGCGCTCGGTTGAGCGTCCCTGGCGTCCCAGAATGAAGCGCGGCCCGAGCGTGCGGCCAAACTTTGCGCGCTGTCGCGCTGGCGCTCTCCAGTGTAAGAATCTCGTATGCTGCGATCACGCTCGTACTCTTTCTTGCTGGTCACACTGGGCTGCTTCCTCGGGACCGGGTGCCTGAGCTCGACGGACGAGGGCGACGACGACGACGACAACGGCGGACAGTCGGGCGAGAGCGGTAGCGGCGGCTCGGGCAACTCGAGCGGCACGAGTGGCACCGCCGGGAACGGCGGCACGAGCGGCACCAGTGGTAGCAGTGGTTCGAGCGGCAGCAGCGGCAAGGGAGGCGGATCCGGAAAGCCACCGAACATCAACGAGCTCGAGCCCGACGCCGAAGCTGCGTGGACCGTGTTCGTGTACGGCCACGGCGATCACAACCTCTCGAACAGTTTGCTCGCCGATCTCGCCGAGATGGCCAAAGCCGATCTCGGGGCTCCGGGCAACTTCAACCTGATCGTCCTCACGGACTGGAACGCGTCGCAGACCATCGCCGGCTCCGAGCCGCCGGAGAAGTTCCCCTCGGGCGTTCAGCTCTTCCGCGTGCCAGGCGGAGGCAAAGATCTCGAGGTCGTCGCCGAAGGCGCCGAGGAGAATCTCGACGATCCCGACGTGCTCGGCAACGTCACGGCCAGCGTTTTCACGGCATTTCCCGCCCAGCACCACGGCGTCGTGCTCTGGGATCACGGCGGCGCCTGGAGCGGCGGCTTCGGCCACGACACCCAGGACGGCACCGACATGGAGCCGAAGGGGCTGCCCGCCGAGGCGATCCCTCCCGCGCTGCTCGCCGGGGCCTTCGGCGCGGAGATCAGCGCGAGGCCGCCGCTCGACTTCGTCGCGTTCGACACCTGCTTGATGGGCGGTGCCGAGGTCGCCTACCCGTTCAAGAAGGTCGCGTCGCTTTACATCGCCAATGCCGAGATCGACTACGGCAACGGCTGGGACTACACGGCCACGTTCTCTTACCTCGCGAAGAACACCGACGCGACGCCGGCCGCATTCGCGAAGGCGGAGGTGTCGCACTGGGACGCGCACCATGAGAACGCTTCGACGAACGACGCCCTACTGCGCTCGCACGCGGCGATCGACCTCACCAAGATGGAAGACTTCGTGGAGGCGACGAACCTGCTCACGAACGCCATCGCCACGAGCGAGAGCTTCGACCCGGTCGATCTCGGACGCGGCAGCTTCCTCGCCCTGCCCCCGTACGCGAGCCAATTCGAGAACGCGGGCAGCGTGCTGCCCGGCCTGCACGACATGGGTCAGGTGCTCGACGCGCTCGGCACCAGCAAGTCGGATGATGCCGTCGCGTCGGCCGCCAAAAAGGCCCGCACGGCGCTCGACGGGCTCCTCATCGCCACCTCGCAAGGCTCTCTGCGCTCGGACGCCAGCCAGGCAGGGTTCCACGTCGAGCTCGGTGCGGCCTCGACGCTCACGGCCGACCACCTCGACGAGTACAAACAGCGCGCAGCGACCTGGGACAGCGACAGCGGCTGGAGCAGCGTTCTCACGACGCTCGCCGACGGTGCCGACTCGAAGCCTCCAGTCTACACGCACAGCATAGACAACGCGGACGGCGCCACGGCGAGCAAGCCGCCGGTTTTGCGCTTCAAGACGACCGACGCCGATGCGGCGAAAGCAGCCGTGTACCTCGGGCGCGATCTCGACGCCGACACGCTCGTGGTGCTTGGCCTCGTCGCGGCGTCGCCCATCGACGCGAACGAGGACTACGAGCTCGGGTGGGACGGCACCGTCACCACCTTCGCCGACGATCAGCCGGCCATGCTCGACATCTGGCTCGACACGGGGAGCGCCGACGGCGAAGCCGTGCTGATGATCCCCGGCGTGCTCGACGGCGCCGCCGAGGAAGGACTCGTCACCTACCTCGTCTTCGCCCCGTCCGAAGGCGGGCCGAGCGTCGCGGTCGTCGTGCTCGGCGACGTCGCGAGCACGCTCAGCGTCGACGAGCTCGTGCAAGCCGCGCCCAAGGCCACGTTCTCCCCGCTCTACTACGTCGTGAGCAAGGCGAGCGGTGAGACCCAGCTCGTCACCGGCGACCCGATGCCGTTGCCGGCGTCGGGTACGTTCGAGCTCAAATCGTCGTTCGTGAGCGACGGCGGCTACTACCTCTTCTCGTCCCTCACGGACGTGTGGGGCAACCAGGGCGCGGAGGTCGACGCCTTCACGCTCGCCGAGCCGCTCGGCCAGTAAACGCCATGCGCCGCCGAACGCTCGCCATCGGGGTCGTGCTGCTCGGCGGAGCCGCGCTGCTCCTCTTCTGCTGCGCGGGACGCGACGAGCGCGGCGCGAGCGCGCCGGCCGCGGCGACGGACACCCCCGCAGCCGCCGACACCCTGCAACTGGCGGCGCCGGCCGGCACCGCATCCGCAGTGGCTACTCCCGCGGTCTCCAGTAGCGCGACCGGAGCGGCCTCCGCTTTAGCACCACCCGCCGGGCCCGGTGCGCGCATCGCGAGCGCCGTGCAAACGAGTGACCCGCGCGACCTCGAGCTTCTCGCCAACATCGAGCGCGAATTGAAGCGCGACCCCCCGACCGAGGTGCACGCCATCATCGCGGCCCGCAAGCGCGGGGCGAGTCGCGCGGAGCTGGCGAGCATGATCGCGGCGCTCCCGGATCTCGGGCTGCGCGCGCTCACCTTCCGGTGGCTCGACAGAGTTCTGCCCAGCGCGGACGCGGGCACGCGTTGAAGACGCCCGCGCATGCCCGCTGGCTGCTCTTCGTGACGATCGGATGCACCGCACTACCGCACGGGCCTGTCGACGCTGGAGATGGCGCGGGGGGCGAAGCGGGCATGAGCGCAATAGGCGGCGCGCCGAGCCACGAGGCCGTTTGTTCCGTGACGAAGCACCTCGAGCTGCCGCTCGATCTCTTCGGTGATGCCGGAGACCCGCCGAGCATCCGCCGCTTCGAGGACCGATTCGTCTTGATGGCGAGTGGCTCCCTGACGCTGAGCCGCGCAGCCGATCTCGCCGTCGTGTCGTGGCAGGGCGTCGACGTCCAGAATCATCTCTCGCTCACGGGCATCTGCCCCGACGACGTGTGCACGAACGTCCTCGGGGTGTCCGTCCTCGCCAGGGCGCTCCATAACCCGCAGGTTTTGCTCACCGACGAGGGCTCGGTCGTGAGCATGCCCTCCTACCTCGTGCACGCCAAAGCCTGGGACACGTCGCGGACTGACCCTGCTGTTGCGCCGCTCTTCGACGCGCACATCGCGGCCATCACGACGCGCGCCGCCATGCAGAGCTCGCGCGACGCCGCGCGCGCCTTGTTCGCCATCGGCAACATCGACGATCCGACGCTCCAGACCGTCGAAATCGGGGCCGACGCCGAAGTCATTGCGCCGGTGTCCACGTTCACCCTCGCATCAGCGCCGTGGGACTGCCTGACGGTCGTCCCAACGAGCCATGCGGCCGCGATCAGCGCCATCGTCGAAGCGGAGAGTGGGACCGAGGTGACGTGGCAGCTCCGTGAGCTCGACGCCAACGCCAACACGGCATTCGAGACGATGGCGACGATTCCGGTAGGTGACGCACTCGGCTACGCGGACTGTCCAACGGTCGTCGAAGGGCCCGACGGTTTTCATGCCCAGTGGGTGAGCGCCGTGGGTACGTCGATCGTCGCCAGCGTGGCACGCGACGCGGACCCGAGCAGAGCGCCCTCGATGGCGACCTTCGACGTGAGCCCAGGCGTGCTCGCGGGAGTCCTCGGCGAAGAGCTCCTGTTCCAGGGTTTCGTCGACGACGAGCACCGCGGATTTTCCCGCTTCCTCGCGGACGGAACCTCCGGAGGGCCGCC
>DATMCL010000008.1:0-13138 GCA_035558375.1 Polyangiaceae bacterium | reverse complement strand
AGTCCTCCGGCGAAAGCGCGCGAGGGCCACGAACGAGCTCCCACGCCTACCAAGCGCCGCAGGATACCACGACGAGAGGCTCCAAACCGCCCCAGCGTGGCAGGAGCGCGTTTCAACAGGGGTTCGCTACGAACGCTTTTGGCTCGCAGGAGCGGCACGTGGCTTGCTGAGTGTGGGGAAGGAGCGCTCACTCCGAGCGTTACGGGTGTCGCCATGAAGCTCCAATCCAAGCGCGCTGTGGTGAAGAACGGTTGGAAGACCTGCAGCCGCGGTCACAAGTACCGGGGCTCGATCTGTCTCACGTGCTGGCCCGGAGGGAAGAAGTCTCGCGGCGCCGGTGCGAAGTAGAGCGGCTAGCGGCGAAGCGTTCGAAGTCGAGCGCTTCGGACGGCGTGCGTCTACCGCCCCCGCCCCTCCTGAAACGTCACCTCGAGCTCCACTCGCTTCCCCTCGCGAATCACGGTGACTTTCGTCGTCTCGCCCGGCTTGGACGCGTTCAGCACGTACATGAAGTCTTCGATGCTGTTGATGTCGTGCGTGCCGATGCGAATCATCAAGTCGCCGCGGCGCATGCCGCCCTTTTCGGCGGCACCGCCGGGACGCACGCCGCCGAGCAAGACGCCGCTCTTGCCGGGGCCTGGGCCCGCGTAGTCCGGGATGGTGCCGAGTGACGCGTTGAAGTTGCGAAGATCGCCGTGAGGGGCGGGGGACTTGGCGCCGCGGTTGAACCGCAGGGGCTTGTCGATGGCGGTGACGGATTTGGCGACTTCGGCGACAGCGAACGCGATCTGGCCGAGGCCGGCGGCGTTGATCTTATCCGCGGTGTCGGTCGGCTTGTGGTAGTCGGCGTGTGCGCCCGTGAAGAAGTGGAGCACGGGCATGCCGGCGACGAAGAACGACATCTGGTCGCTCGGGCCGTAGCCGCCGTCGGGCGAGAGAGCGCAGTCGATGCGCGCGCCCTCGCACGCTTTGGGTACGACATCCGCCCATTCTGCCGCCGTTTCGCCGCCGAGCACCGTGACGCGGTTTTCGCGGAGGCGACCCACCATGTCGAGGTTCAGCATCGCGAAGCCGGACTTCTTGGGTAGCGCGGGGTTCTTGCCGGCGTCGCTCGAGCGCACGAAATGCGATGAGCCGAGCAGACCCGATTCTTCGCCCGAGAACGCGACGAGCACGACGTCGCGCCGCAGCTTGGCGCGATCCGCGGCGAGTAGCTTCGCGATCTCGAGCAGCCCCGCGACGCCCGACGCGTTGTCGTCGGCGCCGACGTGCGGCAGCGTGCTGTCGGGCGAAAGGGAGTAGCGGCCGCCATGGCCTAAATGGTCGTAGTGCGCGCCGATGACGAGCGTGCCCTTGAGCCTGTCCTTGGCTGCCACGCCGGCTGCGATGCGGCCGACCACGTTGAATGCGTCGGTCGTTTGAGGCGCTAGATCGAGCGCGATTTTCGTGGGAATGCGCTCCTTCCTGTCGAGCCGCTCGATGAGCGCGTGACCGGTCGCGCGCTTGAGCATCACGACGGCGATGCCGGCGTCGCCGTAGCCCTCCGGCTGCACCGACGGGAGCGCGGCTTCGTCCGGCGCCTTCCAGTCGGAGGGAGCCCCGGCAGGCGGTGCCGGATCGTCCACGACGACGAGGGCCTTCGCTCCGTGCTCCTTGGCGACCCAGGCCTTGTAGTGCAGATCGCCGAAACGGCGCTTGTCCTCGGTCTTCGCGAAGGCGGGCTCGTCGGGGACGAAACGGCGCACGACGACGACTTTGCCGCGCACCGCGAGCCCGGCGTAGTCGTCGCGCTGGCGCTCCTTGTCTACGATGCCGTAGCCCGCGAAGGCGAGCTCGCCCGTCGCCTGCGCTTTCGGCGGCGAGAAGCCGAGCGGCGCGTACTCCTTCGCGTCGAGCGGCTTGCCGTCGAGCACGATCGCGGTATCCCCGCCGATCTTCAGCGCCGTTGGCACGACGAACGCCTGCCGGTAACCGCCCTTGTCGCCCGCGGCCTCGAGCCCGAGGCCCTTGAAGCGCGCCTCGATGTACGCGCCCGCCGCTTCGAGCCCGGGCAAGCCGAGGCCACGCCCTTCGCGCATCGGATCCGCGAGGTAGCGCACGTCGGCGAGCGTGCGATCGGCCGCGGTTTCGAGCGTCGTCTCGATTTCGCCCTCCGACCAGTGCGCGAGGAAGACGTGCGTGTCGTGTGAGCCGGGCGCGGTGTTGCGATTCGACGAGAACGCGAGCAGCGAGCCGTCGGGCGAGAACATGGGGAAGCCGTCGAAGCCCGGCGCGTGCGTGATGCGCTCGAGCCGTGCACCCGTGTCGTCGACGGCCCAGATGTCGAACTCGCGGCCCTTCGGATCGCCGGTGTTGCTGCTGAAGAGCACGCGTCTGCTCGACGGGTGGAAGAAGGGCGCGAACGACGCGGAGTCGAGGTAGGTGAGCTGCGTCGCGTCGGAGCCGTCGGCGTTGGCGACGTAGATCTCGAGCTTGGTGGGACGCACGAGGTGCTCGGCGAGCAGTGCCTTGTAGTCGTCGAGCTCGGGGCCCGGCTTTGGACGCGCGGCGCGCCAGACGATGCGCGTGCAATCCTGATTGAAGAAGCCGCCGCCGTCGTAGCCCGGCGTGTTCGTGAGCCGGCGGACGTTCTTGCCGTCGGCGTCCATGCGATAGAGGTCGAGATCGCCGTCGCGCACCGACGTGAAGAGGATCGAGCCGTCTTTCGCGCAAACGGTGCCTTCCGCGTCGTAGCCCGGCGTATTCGTGAGACGCGTCAGCGCGCCGCCCGGGCCGCCCGTCTTGAAGATGTCGTAGGTCTCGTAGAGCGGCCAGACGTAGCCCTTGCTGTGGTCGGGCTTCGGTGGGCACGCGGCGCCGCCGAGGTGCGTCGACGCAAAGATCTCCTGCTGATCACCCGGCAAGAAGTAGGAGCAGGTCGTGGCGCCCGCGCCGCTCGAGACGGGAACGCGCTCGGCCGCCGCGTCGAGCACGCTCATCCGGTAAATCCGATCGCAGCCCATGCTGGGCAGCCGCGATTGCATCGTGAGCGAGCGCCCGTCGAACGACCAGTACGCTTCGGCGTTCTCACCTTCGAACGTGAGCTGGCTCAGATTCGCAAAATGCTTCTCGGGCGGGAGCGCAGGGCCGTAGACGCGTGGCTTCGGTGGCGCGACGGGCGGAGGAGCGCTCAGAACCTTGGGTGGTGCGGCGGCCGGCGGTGGCGCGCCACAGGCAGCGAGCAGCGCGAGGAGCGAAACCCGAACGCAGAGGTTTGAATTCATGGTGTGACGGAGGGCACGACGGTGAGCGTGACGGTCCCGGGCGTGTCCCGGGTGGCGCCGTCGAACGAATCGACGGCCACGAGATAGCGCGATTTGCCGTCGGCCGCGCGCACGATGAACGCGGTGCCGGGCTTCGGCACGGGCGGATCCTCGCCGAGCTCGGCCCACTTGCCGGTGAACGCCGAGGTCACGCCGTCGCCGTGGAAATCGAGCGCCTCGAGCGTGGCCTGGTCGGTGTCGTCGAAGCGCGGCGCTTCGCTCGACGCCGTTCGCTTTTTCACGAGGGCGAGCGCCTCGTCGTCGGTGTCGTCCGCTTGCAGATCGACGCCCGTCACGTCGCCGGGGCCGCCGAGATCGCCGTTCACGCTGATCGACTCGCGCTGAAAGCAGATGTCCCAATCGAGGGATTTCTTCGCTTCGTTCGGCGTGAGCGCCTGCGTCTCGCCGCTCGCGAGCGTGACGCAGCCGCCCGGTACGTCAGGACCCGGATCCTTGCCATCGAGCGTCGCGTCGAGGTCGTGGACCTCCCGCGTCTCACCGCTGCCGCCGGCCGTCACCTCGGCATAGCGGAGCTGGTAGAGCGCGCTCACGGGCGCGCCCTGCACGTCGCCGTAGTAGCCTAGGATCTGGAGCTTGTAGAGCGTGCCCCCCGAGCGGAGGCCGTAGACGTGGTAGCGGCTGTAGAGGGTGTGGGTCGAGCCGTCGTACGCATACCAGCGCCAGAAGACGCCGCCCGTGGCATCGACGATCCAGAAGGGCACGTCCACGGGCTCGTCCGGGAACGCGAACACGGAGACATCGAGCGGTCCGAACGCGGCGCCGGCGGCGGAGCCCGAGATGCCGCCGTTCGTGAGCACGTCGTAGCCCACGAAGGCGAGATCCCAGTCGGTGGAGCTTTTGGGATTGGCCGGACTGACGACTTCGGGCGTCGCGAGGTTCAGGTAGACGGGCTCGGTCGCGGAGACCGCGAAGCTGAGCTCCGTTTGCTCGGGGTTCGGTGCGGGCTTTTCGGGTTCTCCGGGCTTGGTCTTCACCGGATCGCTGCCGCACGCGCCAAGCAATGCGCCGAGCGCTACCCAGCCGAGCGGCCTCTGAAAGCGAGTCATCGAGCGCTCACTTTAGCAGGGACGGGCGCGCACTGCGGTTACGGGGATTCGTCGCCGCCGTCGTCTGCGAAGGTTCCGCGGACACCGAGGTACAAGGTCGTGCCGAGGGTCGGGCGCATGTCGCCAGGCTTTTGCGGATCACGCTTGGCATCGAGCAGGTTGCTGCCGCCGACGTAAAATTCGACGAGGCGCGTGACCCCGTAGCCGAGTCGCGCGTCGAGCAGCGAGTACGTGGGCGTCGAGACGGTATCGGAGACGAACGTTTCCGTCGTGAGCCGGTACCGCACGAGCGCGTCGAGGTGCGCGGGTAGCCTCGCGCCGAGTGACGCGGTGAGCGTGTGCGGCGGGCGGCTCGGCAGGGAGCCGCCGCTCTCGTCGTCGCGCGTGAAGAGGTAGGCATACGCGAGTGTTCCCACGAGCCCCGGCAGCGGCTCCGCGCGGACCGAGACGTCGGTGCCCGCCGTGCGCGCGCGATCGACGTTCACGTAGATGTAGTCGACGACCGCCGGATCGGTCTGCACGGGTGCGACGGCGAAATCGATCAGGTTCGAGATCCAATTGTAGAAGCCGCCCCAGCGAAACCTGAGGCGCGACGAGGGCCGGAGCGTCACGTCGCCGTTGATGCCCCACGACGATTCGGGCTCGAGCGTGGGATTGCCGAGCACGCGATAGCCGATCACCGAGTGATCGAAGACGAAGCCGTACTCCTTCGCGCTCGGTGCGCGAAATCCGCGGCCGCCGGAGGCGCGGATCGAGAGCAGCTCGGACGGCCGCAGCGCGACCGCCAGACGCGGCGCCACGACGCCGCCGAAGCGCGTGTGCGTCTCGCCCCGTACGCCGGGCATCACCGTGAGAGCGTCGCTCAACCGATAGCCGAGCTGCGCGTAGGCTGCGCCGCTCGAGAGCCGCTGGGGCATCACCTCTTGTGCGCTGTGCGGCACGAGCGCGCCGCCTTCGACGGCGACGCGCGTGACCGACTCGGAGAATCCCTCCGACTCGCCGCGCGCTCCCACGACCCAGGTGCGCTTCTCGCCGTCGGCGATCGTCGCCGTGGCCTCGAAGCTCTCGAGATCGGCCTTGCGGCGCCGGCTCTCGTCGACCGGCGAGCTCTGGCGATCGCGCGCGGACTCCCCGTAGAAGCTCGAGTGCGAAAGCGAGAAGTCGAGGTGCGAGCCGCCACCCAGATCGAGCGTCTCGAGCGCGTTCAGCGTGACGCGTCGGGTCGTCTCGGGCGTATCGATCAGGTAGGTGCCGAGGCCGGGAACGTCTTGGGTCGTGAGGCCTTCGTTGTGATCCTGGCCGAGCTTGGCCTTGAGGCGCACCTCGATGCGGCGCTGCGGCTGAAACCCGGCACGGAGCCCAACGAGCCCGGTGTAGCCATTCGGCACGAGCAGCGCGGGGCCCTGGTCGAGCTCGTGCTCGTGACGGTTGAAGTAGGAGCCGTCGACGGCGAACCAGGTCTTTTTCCGGCGGTAAGCGCCGGTCGTCTCCGCGAGCCAATCGCCGGAAGTGCGGCCTTCGACGCGCGCCTTCGCGCTCGGGCCCTCGAAGCGCGGCGGGGCGGTCACGATATTGATCACGCCGCCGAGGGCATTCGTGCCGTAGAGCGAGCTCGTCGGGCCGACCACGTACTCGATGCGATCGACATCCGCGAGCGGCAGCTCGGCGAGATCGATCACGCCGCCCGTGTCGCCAATCACGCGCTCGCCGTCCTCGAGCACGAGCACCCGGTCGCCGTCGAGGCCCTGCATCTGCACGCCGCTCGGCGAGCCCAAGTAGCCGTACGCTTGCGGGTTCACTTGCAGCGTCGGCTCCCCGGCGAGGGCTTCGCCCACGTTGCGCGCCCCGCGCCGCTCCGCCTCCTCGCGCGTCACGGTTTCGGTGCGCACGGTCGCGCGCTGCGAGCTCTCCTTCGTGCGAGTGCCCGTCACGACGACCTCCGCCGGGGTGCACGGTGCCGCGCCCTTTGCCTGCGGCTCCGGACACGGCGGCGACCCGCCGCTCGGCTCCGCGCGCGCCACGGGGGTTAGGGCCCAAGCGCTCGAAGCGAGGAGCGCGAGCGTCGTCGTTTTCCGGAGAGACAGGCGGGAAAACTCTACTCGCGCCGCCGCGCAATCACCAAGGAACCGTTTTCGGAGCGGGCTCGATGCGCACCGTGCCGACCGCTTGCCCCGGCAGGATCGTCGTGGGCATGGGCGGCACCGAATCGACGACCAGGGTGAGAGGTCCCGAGACCCAATCGGGCACGCTGAACGCCACGTCCCCATTCGCATCCGTCACCGACGCAGCCACGCGCTCTTGGGCGAGGTAGAGCGACAGACCGACGCCGGCGACCGCGCCGTCTCCACACGGCGCGTTCTCGGCGAGCACTCGACTCGCGCGCGGATCGCTCATGTGCACTCCGCCCTCGACGATCATCGGCTTCGACGCCACGGTCACGACGCTGGCTGCGGCGAGCGCGATGGCCGTTCCGACGAGTAAGACGCCGCCGACCGCCGCATCCTCACGCGGGCTCGAGCACGACTCCTTGCCTTCGTGGTCGGTGTCGCAGGTCACCTCCGACGAGAAGTCGTCGAGGTTATCGAGGAGCGTAATCCCACCCGCGCCGGCGCCCACGGCAATGACGCCAGCCATCGCCGCCGCGGGGTAGCTCGGTTTTCGGCGCTCCACCTCTTGCGTTCGCTCGCGAACGAGCACCACGCGCCGGCACGTCCGTGCCCATTCGACGTGGCCGCGCGCGACGCCGTCCTCCAGCTCGAGCTTCGCTTCGAGCGGCGCTTCACCCCGGGGCGAGCGCAACAACATCGTTTCGCTGAGCGGCGACAGCGCTTCCGTCGACGCTACCGTTTCCATGCACGAGAGCGCACCAAGGCCCCCGAGCACCACGAAGAGCGCGGTGATTCGCATGAACGAACCGCAATTGCAAAACGCGCGCCGCGACTCGCGCCCCACTGTGTCGCGACGAATTGCGCGGAACGGCAGCCGTCTACTGACGCGCTGTAGCTCAGCGCTCCCGGTGTCGTGGACAGCGAGCGACAGTGTGCGCCGGAGGCACGCTGGGATGCACTCACCCCGCTGCGTCAGTGGTGAAGTGACGGCAGCTCACTAATCGCGCTACTGGGCGCTGCGCGACCTAGTTCTCGAGGGGGGACTCGAGGCCCCAGAGCTCGGCGAGCTCTTCCAGGACTTCGACTTCCGCGGGAGCGATGGTGTCCGGGATGGCCATCTCGTAGAGCACGCCGAAGATGACTTCGCGTGATTCTTGTTTGGTGATGCCCTGGGCTGCTTTCATGATCGCGGCGCCGTCTTCGAGGGCGGCGGCGGCGTCCCGGACCTGTGTAAAGCGCTCGGGCGTGATCGCGCGGCGGAGCTGCTCGAGCGTGCTCATCTCGGTCTGCGAGAGTCGGCCGTCCACGCGCGCCAGGAGGCCGACGAGGGACAACAGCACCACCTGCTCGGATTCTGAAAGCCCGCTCACGTCCATGTCCGCTTGTTAGCATGCACGCAACGCGCGCGCCGAGGCTCTGGTTTGCCGCTTTCGGCCGGCGCGAGACACGCGCCCAGCCGGCAGGCCGGTCTTGCCGCGCGCGGCTTTTCGCTTATAAGAATTGAACGGTTCGGGTGCGGCTGGGAACGACTCGAGGCAGGGCGCGGTGCGCCCTCGGAGAGGCGAAAGGCAAGCGATGGTGGAAAAAGAGGTGCAGCGTGGGTGGCGAGCGTGTGGGGTGCGCACGTTCTTGTTCTTGGGATGTTGGGTGCTCGCCGCGTGCGGGAGCGACCACGACGACGAGCCGGCGCCCGTCCCGCCTGACGAGTACGGTTTCGGCGCGTGCCCGGGGAATCTTCCGGGCTCCACCGCCGGGCGAGCCTGTGCGGTCACCAAGGTGCCGCTGCGCTGGGACGAGCCTGACGGAAAGAAGATCGACGTTCTCGTCGCCCGCTACCTGAGCGCCACGCCGCACCAGGGCCAGATCTGGTTGCTCGACGGCGGTCCCGGCGGAACGGGGGCCGTCTACATGCAAGAAGAAGTGCTCGCGCTCTATGCGAGTCTCGGCCTCGACGTGTACGTGCCGCAGCACCGCGGAACCGGCCATTCGACCCCATTTTCGTGCAAGAGCGAAGACTTCACGGCCTGCGGCAACGAGCTCGTCGCGAAATGGGGCGACGGTCTGCGCGGCTTCCATTCCACCGAAGCGGCGCGCGACGTGGGTTCGCTCATCGAACGCAACCGCGCCGAAGGCGAGCGCGTCTTCGTGTTTGGCTTGTCGTACGGCTCGTACTGGGCGCAGCGCTACCTCCAGGAATTTCCGAGCCAGGCCGACGGCGTCATTCTCGAGGGCGTCTTCCCGCTCAGCGAGGATCTCTGGGTAGGCGACGTGCTCGCCGATGCGGCCGCACGCTCCGTGTTCGACGCCTGCCGGGCAGACGCCGACTGTGCGGGAGCGTTCGGCGACGAAGATCCGGAGGACGTCGCTCGCCGTGTTCTCTCGGACTCGAAGTTGCCCGAGAGTCGCTGCATGGGCGACGACGGCCCGACACGCGAGTTCGTCGAAGCGGTGCTTTCGCTCCTCGTGGTGATCGATCTCGGGCACTTCACGCCGGGCCTGTTGCGCCGCCTCGATCGCTGCTCGGACGAGGATCAGAAGGAGCTCCTCGCGCTCGTCGAGTTCCTCAGCAAGGCTCTGGTGGCAGCCTCCGATCCCGCGATCGACAACACGATCCTCGGCAACCACGTGCTGCGCACCGATCTCATGGCGAAGCTCTCGACGTTCCCGCTCGACGACATGCTCGCTGCCCGCGAGCCGCTCGTGTTCTGGTCCGGAGCGGCATCGAGCGAGGCGCTGGATGCCGTCGTCGAGGGCTGGCCGGTCAACTACCCGCCCGCGTCGACCGCGCTCGAAGGTGTTGCGACGCCGATCGTGATGCTGAACGGTGGCCTCGACATCCAAACACCCTCACCCTGGGCGCGAAAGCTCGCCAAGCAGCTCGGGGCGCCGCTCGTGGAGTTCCCGTACGTCGGCCACGGCGTCGACGTGTCCCTCGCTTCGCCCCTCACGGGAGGCGACCCGAGCTGCAGCCTCGGGATCCTGCGCTCGTTCATCGACGATCCGACCGGCGCGATCGACGGCAGCTGCGCGAAGACCGCCTACACGCCCGACGTTGGCGGCCACGGTGAGGTGGCCAAGAGAGTGGCCGCAAAGCTTTACGGTCACGAGACACCGCTTCTCGGCAGCGAGCCCGACGAGCCGAGCGCCAAGCACCTCCGGTCCGCGAGCGTGACCGATCTAGAGCCCATCGAGCGCTCACTGCGCGAGCGGCTGGCGAACGCGTTTCGTGAGATGCGCATGCGCGTGCGCTAGCGAGTGCTGTGCCGAGTGGGCCGCCGGGGCGAGGCCGGCAGCAACACCCCTAGCTTTCGCCACGCGGCGACGCCCTCGGCGTTCGCCCTGGCCAGATGGCGAAGGTGTTTCGAGATTCGGGAGTCTCGACCGACCGTCCGCCAGAAGTCCTCCGCGGCGCGGCTTGCCGAGTCCCAGGTCGCGCTGTCCCGCGGCGAGGGCGTACCGAGCTCGAGTGGCTCGTTCGGTAGGTTCCCACCCTGCGGGGCATAGCGTGTCGGAAGCATGTCGTAAGCCGGGGTGAGGCCGGCTACTCGCGTGCCGTCCGTGAAGAACGACAGGTTTCCGCCGTGCATGTCGCCGTTGCCAATCAACCTGCCGAACAGCTCGAGCCAGCGGGCTGCATCGAGCATCGCGGGCTCGACGATCCGCTTTGCGACGAGGCCCTCTACGCTGTCGCCCCAGGTCCGCAAACGGCCGACGAATTCGGCGTCCAACGTCATGAGTGAAACGACGCCGCGCCGTCCGCCCTCGCGCGTGCGATCGAAGCGCTCGACCTCCAGGAACGTGCGATTCCGAGTGCGAAACAAGCGGGACTGGGATGCCGCATGTCCATGCCGTCGGAGCACCTCGTGCGCCAAGTGCTCGCTGACCAAGAGGTCGGCGGTGCGTTTTCCGACCGCGTTGGTTGCGGCCCCGGAGAACTTGACGATGAGCGCAACGCCGTGGGGCCGTGACACCAGGAATTTGGGCTGCTCGCCGCCTGCGGAGGAGCCTGGTGTCGGCTCGAGCACGCCTCTGGCGAGCTCATCGTAGCGGCGCGTCCGGGCGCTCGGCGGGACGACGTCCGGCGGCGACCGCGCGTAGTCGACGTACCGCTCGAATGCCTCGTCGCCCACGATGAGATTCCCGGGTAGGTTCCAGCCGAAGCGCGCCGCATAGCGCACGACCTGGGTGGCCGACCAAGAGCGCACGTCGCTAGGCGCTTCGAGCTCGGGATGCTGGCTTGGAACCAGACGTCCCAAGAAGCCTGCAGGGCGGAGCTGATCGAGGAAGTAGGGCAGGTCGGCGTAGAAAGCGGACTCGACGCGCTCGTCCCGTTTTTCGACGTACCAGGCTTCCGGGAGCAGAGCGTGAAGAGTGGCGACTGGCTTGGCCCGTCCCCGCTCGCTGATCTCGTAGACCGGCAGTCGATCCCCCACGTCCGTTACGGTCCTGCGCGCGGCGTAGCGGGTATTCCTGGCATGGCCCGTGACGAGCAACCGCTCGCCTAGCTTTGCTACGAGGCGTGAAAAGCTCGGCTGGCTCAGTCCCAGACGCCGCGAGAGATCAGGCGCAGCCCCTTGCCCGAGCAAAGCGAGCTCGACGAGCAGGCGTTGCTCCGGTCCGGGAGCGTCTCGCTGCGCCATGCTGAATAGATAATAGAATTGATCAGATGGCGCAATGTACCCTAGAAAATTGGCGAATAGCCCGCCGTAGCGGGCTCGCATCGTCGCGTCACTGAATAGATTCTTCGGCGCGGCCTCGAGCGTGCGTGTCCGACCGGCTCTCACGCTAGCGTCGCAGGACGATACACCCTTTGGGTGATAGGCGCACGCAGCCGGCCTCGACCTTGGCGTCGTCGCTCGCGAGCACGACCTCGGCCCCATTCGCGAGCGGCAGCACGAATGACTCGCCGGCGAAGCAGAGCGCCAAGACGATGCGCTCGCGATCCAGCACGAGCCAGCGCTCGTCGGGGTCACTCTCGACGCGGACGGGCAGCGTATCGAAGTTCGGTTGCGCGCGGCGCAACCCGATCAGCGCGCGGTACCACGCGAGGATCTCGGCGTGCGGCGGGGCGTCGCGTTCCTGCCAGCGGAGCTGCGACCTCGCGAACGCGTCCACGCTCTCCGGCTCGAGGCTGCCCTCGAGGTCGAAGCCGAGGGCGCGATATTCCCGCTCGCGGCCCTCCTTCACTTCTCGCCCGAGCGCGGGCTCGCCGTGCGCCGTGAAGTACATGAACGGTGTCGAAGCCGCCCATTCCTCGCCCTGAAAGAGCATCGGGACGAATGGGCCGAGGAGCATGAGCGCTGCGAGCTGGCGCAGCACCGCGGGGGTGACGAGCGCGGAGATCCGCTCGCCGCGCGGTCGATTCCCCACCTGGTCGTGGGTTTGTAGGTACCCGAGCAATCGCCCCCTCGAGGGCTCGTCGAGCGGGTGGCCATGGGCTCGACCGCGGAACGCGCTCCACGTGCCCTGGTGCCGAAAGCCGTGGCGGAGCACGTGCGCGACCCAGCGGAGCTCGCCGAAGTCTTGCAGCCGCCCGTTGCGCTCGCCGGTCGTGAAGGCGTGCACGGCGAATTGAAAATCGTCGGACCACTGCAGAGCCATGCCGAGCCCACCGCGCTCGAGCGCGGTCGTCGTGCGCGGATCGGCGCGGTCGCACTCGGCGATGAGCTCCCAGCGTTTGCCGAACTGCGCGCCGGCGGCCCGCACCTCTCGCGCGAGCTCGGCGAGAAACGGAAACGCACGGTCGTCGTCGAGCGCCTGCACGGCGTCGAGGCGAAGTGCGTCGAAGTGGTAGTCGCGGAGCCACATCAGCGCGTTGTCGATGAAGAAGCGACGCACCTCGTCGCTGCCTCGGTCGCAGAGGTTCACCGCCGCGCCCCACGGCGTGTGCCGCTCCGTGAAGTAGGGGCCGAAGCGCGCGAGGTGATTCCCGCGTGGTCCGAGGTGGTTGTAGACGACGTCGAGGATCACCGCGAGCCCGCGGGCGTGGCACGCATCGACGAGGCGCTTGAGCCCGACGGGGCCGCCATAGGCATGGTGCGGTGCGAACAGGTTCACACCGTCGTAGCCCCAGCCGCGTGCGCCGGCGAACTCCGCGATCGGCATCAGCTCGACGTGCGTCACGCCGAGCTCGCAGAGCTCGGGCAGGTGCTCGACGACTCCGTCGAACGTCCCCACCTCGCTGAACGTCCCGACGTGCAGCTCGTAGACGACCCCGAGCGCGAGTGGCACCGGCTCGAAGCCCGCATCGCTCCAGGCGAACGCGCCGTGATCCACTCGCCGCGAGGGGCCCTCGATGCCTGCCGGCTGATGCTCGGAGCGGGGGTCGGGGAGCGGCGGTCCGCCATCGAGGCTCAGCCAATAATCCTGGGTGAGCTCGACGCCCGCGTCGCCGAGCTCGTGCTCTCCGGTCGGCGAGCGCAAAAGCGGTACTCGGCGGTCGTTCGTGACGAGCTCGACGCGAGCCGCGCGCGGCGCCCAAACCTTGAGGGACAAGCGCCCGCAGCCTATCCTGGGTAGGGCGGCGCGACGGGGGTGTGGTACGAGTCGCGCGTGGCAAGCATACGGCGTCGCCTCATCACAGGGATTTTTGGGCTCATCATTGGCTCGGGCGCTCTCGCAGTGCCCGGCGCCGCGTGGAGTGCCGAGCCTGCGGCCGCGG
>DATMCL010000007.1:0-10073 GCA_035558375.1 Polyangiaceae bacterium | reverse complement strand
GCCGCCGGTCGAGCCACCAGTGCCGCCGTTGCCGCCGCTCCCGCCGCTCCCGCCCGTGCCGGACCCAGCGCTTCCGCCCCCTGACATCCCGGCAGCCGCGGACATGCCGGCGCTGCCGGACATCCCGGCGGAGCCGCCATTCTGGTTCTTGCTCCCGGTGTCGTCCCCGCTGGACGAGCAGCCGGTGCAGAAAGCGGTGGTCCCCAACAAAGTTATGGCCGTGCTGGCCCAAAACAAGCCGTGCTTCATCGCGTCTCATAGTAGCCGCACGGGACAATCGATGTCCGCCTACTCCCCCGATAGAGTGATGCGAGAACCGCGCGTCAGCCTTCGCCGCGCTTGATGCCGTAAGCGCGAATCTTCTTGTGGAGGTTGGTGCGCTCGACGCCGAGCGTGACCGCCGCCTTCGAAACGTTCCACTCCGCGTCCTTGAGCGTGTCGATGATGTAGCTCCGCTCCGCGGCCTCGCGATGCTCGCGCAGCGTGAGGCGCTCGCCAGGGCGCGGGCGCGACACGACGCTCGGCTCGTCGTCGTTGTCGTCGTCGAAGGGGCTCGTGTGTGGATCTTCCGGCAGATCGGCGACGGTGATGACGTCGCTCGCTAGGATGGCGGCGCGCTCGACCACGTTCTTGAGCTCGCGCACGTTGCCGGGGAACTTGCGGCGGACGAGCGACTCGTTGACGGAGGCGTCGATCCGCTTGGTCTTGAGCCCGTTCTCCTTGCAGAACGAGCTGATGAACGCTTCAGCGAGCAGGGGAATGTCCTCGCGCCGCTCGCGGAGCGCCGGGCATTTCATCGGGAACACGTCGAGGCGGAAGTAGAGGTCCTCGCGGAAGTTCCCGGCCGCGACTTCCTTCGTGAGATCCTTGTTGGTCGCGGCGAGCACGCGCACGTCGACGTTCACGATCTGCTCGGAGCCGAGCCGCACGATCTCGCCATTTTGCAGGGCGCGTAGCACCTTGGCCTGGGCGACCAGCGCCATGTCGCCGATCTCGTCGAGCAAGAGCGTGCCGCCGTGCGCTTGCTCGAAGAAGCCGCGCTTGCGCGCCTGAGCCCCCGTGAAAGCGCCCCGCTCGTGCCCGAAGAGCTCGCTCTCGATCAGCTCGCGCGGGATGGCCGCGCAGTTGACGCGGACGAACGGCTCGTCGCGGCGCGGGCTCAAGCGGTGGATCGCGCGGCTCACGAGCTCCTTGCCCGTGCCGCTCTCGCCCGTGATGAGCACGCTCGCGCGCGTCGGAGCGACGCGATCGATCTGCTGATAAAGGCGCTGCATCGAGGGGCTCGTGCCGATCATCTCGTAACGGGCCTCGAGCTCGGCGCGGAGCTGCGTGACGGCGCGCGTGAGTCGCGCGGTGCGCACGGAGTTGCCGACGCTGACGAGCACGCGTTCGCGGCTGAGCGGCTTCTCGAAGAAGTCGCTCGCGCCGAGCTTGATCGCGAGCACGGCGTCTTGCACCGTCGCGTGTCCGCTGACGACGATCACGGGCAGCTCGCGCGTGGCGTCCTCCGCCCTCAGCCGCTCGAGCACTTGAATGCCGCCGATTCCGGGCAGCTTCAGATCCAGAATGCAGAGGTCAATGGGCTGCCCCGCCTTCGCGAGGAGCTCGAGCGCCTGCTCGCCCGATTCCGCCTCGAGGACTTTGTAGCCGTCGCCGTCGAGCACCATGCCTAACGTGCGACGGATGTTTTTTTCGTCGTCTACGACCAGCACCGTGATGGGTGCTGCGGAGAGCCTGGGTTCTGGGTTTGTGTCTTGGGTCATTGGGATCGCAAAGCGGGTGGCGTCGGTCGCGACTAGTTAGAGGGGGTGCGCCGGCCTCGCCGGTTCCTCGTGGAGGTGGTGGCGATCCGTGTCCCGTCGATCTGTTCTTCCAAGACTCCGACCTCTTGTCGGCCGGGCTTCGCCCGGCCACCACCTTTGACACAAAGGGGCACTTTTCCGGAGCAGGGACGCTTTCCGTCCTCCGTGCGACCAGGCGAGCAGCTCGTCCTCCAACACCAAGCCGCACTTTATCGCGAACGGGAGCGTCGCGAGCGAGTTGTGTGCGACGCACGCGAGGTAGCGCTTTTCGTGCGAGATCAGTCGACTCGGGCGGGTGTTTCGGTAGCCGGAGCGTGGGAGGGCGGCTTGGAGCCGGGGGGTGGGGGGCCGAGGACGGCGAGGAAGCGGCGGGCGGCTTCGACGAAGGGGCTCGCGGGGTACTCGTCGAGGACGCGGGAGAGGGTGGCGCGCGCTTTCTCGCGCTCCTTCTGCTTCATGTACGTCTCGCCGAGGAGGACGAGCGCTTCGGGCTCGAGCCCGGAGTGGTCGAAGGCGGAGAGGGCGTGCTCGCAGCGAGCGACGGCGGCTTCGAACCGGCCGCGACCAAGGTAGAAGCGAGCGACGTAGAGCTCGTGGCGGGCGAGCAGGCCCACGACGACGGCGCGCATGTAGCGGAGCTCGTCCGAGAAGCGGCTCTGCGGGAAGTCCGAGAGGAATTGCCGGATGCTGACGAGCGCGTCGTTCACGGCGGCGAGGTCGCGCTCTTCGAGCGGCGGCATCATCACCGACTGGCTCACCGATTCGTATTGGGCTTTGGCGACGCGGTAGCGCGCGTACGGGACCTCGGGATCGTTCGGGTAGTCGTGGACGAAGGTTTTGTAGCCCGTCACGGCCTCGGAGTACTTGTCCTGCGCGAGATCGGCGTCGGCGAGGCGGAGCTCGGCGAGGCGCGCGTAGCGGCTGTAGCCGTACTTCTTTTTGAGGTCGTTCAGCGTTTCGGCCGCGCCCTCCCAGTTCTCGGCCTCGATGGCGCGCAAGCCTTGTTCGTATTTGGCACGCGCGTTCTCCGCGTACTCGAGCGCGCTCTGCGGGGCGCGCTCCTCGCCCACACAGGCGACCGCGGCGGGAGCGAGGACGAGGGCGACCAAAATGCCTCGCGGTGCTCGAAGGAAGGGCGAAACGCGCATGCGCGGCCACCTCGGTAGCCCCTGGCGGCCTCGAACGCAAGCGGCAGGTGCTCGATAATCCGCTGCTTTTGGGCATGCCCCCAACAATTCCGACTAGCCGCGGCGCCCGTCCCCCGGTAGATCCCGGACTCGCATGGTCGAGAAGGTCCCCATGACTCCCGGCGGGGCGCAGAAGCTCAAGGACGAGCTCGTGCGTCTCAAGGAAGAGCGCCCGAAGATCTCGCGCGAGATCGGGATCGCGCGCGAGCACGGCGACCTGAGCGAGAACGCCGAGTACCACGCCGCCAAGGAGCGCCAGGGTCTCGTCGAAGCCCGCCTCAAGGACATCGAGGACAAGCTCGCCCGGGCCGAGGTGATCGATCCGACCAAGCTCAGCGGCGACCGGGTGCGCTTCGGCGCCACCGTTACCCTCACGAACCTCGATAGCGACGAGCAATCCACCTACCAGATCGTGGGCGCCGACGAGGCGGACATCAACCACGGGCTCATCTCGATCTCGGCGCCGCTCGCCCGCGCCCTGATCGGCAAGAGCATCGGCGACGAGGTGGTCGTCCAGCTCCCCGCCGGGACGCGCCGCTACGAGATCGGCGTCATCGACTTCAAGTGAGCAGCGCTTTGGGGCATTCGGGGGCGTGATTCGACGCTTCGGCCTCGCCGCGCTCGCCGCGCAAGGGCTCGCGCTCGGCGAGGTGCTCTTCGTGCTGACGCTCCAGCACCGGCGCGTCGCGAGCATCTGGGAGGCGGAGCGCGGCGTGCTCTGGCTTCTTCCGACGCTCGTCGTGCTCGCCACGCCGGCGGGACTCGTCGGGGCGCTCGTCGAGCAAGCGCTCGTGAGCCGCGCGAAAGCCGCGCGTGTCGTGCTTGCGGTGGCCACCGGGCTCTGCGTTGCGGCGCTTGGCTGGGGCGTCGGCGGAGGGCGGCACCTCGCGACGCTCGGCGCGCGTGGCGGGTTCGCGCTCGTGCTCGGCTCCGTCGCGGCGGGGCTCGCGTTCGTCGCGCAGCCGCCGCTCGGCCAGGTGCGCACGGAGCGACCGGCGGCGTTCGGAGCGGGGGTGCTCGGCGCCATCCTGCTGCTCGAGCTCGCGAACCGGCTCGTGCTCGTGCGGCTCTACCCGGCGTTCCACCTGGGGCTCGCGCTCGGCGCGCTCACGCTGGCGCCCTTGGCGGCCCTCGCGCTGTTTCCCGAGCCCCCGCGGCGCAGCTCGAGCGCGGGCTGGGCGACCCCGCTCGTCGTCGCCGCGGCCCTAGCGCTCGGCGTACCCGCGAGCGCTCGGCATCTCTCGCACTTCGATAACTTCCGTCTCACCCTGCTCGAAGCGGCGCCGCTCGGCGGTCGTGCCGTCGAGGTTGCCGCTCGCGTCGCGCCACCGCCGGCGTGGGACGAGGCCCAGGTCGACACGCCGCTCGCCTGCTCGAGCTGCGGCCCGAGCACGACGGGGACGCTGAGCCTCGATCTCCGAGGCCGCGACCTCTTGCTCGTCACCATCGACGCGCTGCGCGCCGACCACGTGGGTGCCTACGGCTACGGGCGCCCGACGACGCGCGTGCTCGACGCCATGGCCGCGGAAGGCGTCACCTTTGGCGAGGCGTACACGGCGACGCCGCACACCTCTTACGCCGTGACCTCGCTGATGACGGGCAAGTACATGCGCCCGCTCCTCATGCAGGACCTGGGGCTCGACTCGGATACCTGGGCCGGCTTGCTCCGCACCTACGGCTATCGAACGGCGGCGTTCTACCCGCCGGCTGTCTTCTTCATCGACGCCGACCGCTTCCGGACCTTTAGCGAGCGGGCCCTCGACTTCGAGTACCGGTGGGTGGAGTTCGCCGAGGGGGAGCAGCGCGTCGCCCAATTCGAGCGCTACCTGAAGGAAGCGCCCCCCCATAAGCCGCTCTTCGCCTGGGTGCACCTGTTCGGCCCGCACGAGCCGTACGAGGCCCATCCCGATTTTCCGTTCGGGGAACGCGACGTCGACCGCTACGACTCCGAGATCGCGGCGGCGGATGCGACGCTCGGCCGCTTGAAGACGGCGTTTGCGGCCGCCCGCCCGCGCTCCGCCGTGATCGTGACCGCCGACCACGGCGAAGAATTCGGCGACCACGGCGGGCGCTACCACGGCACCAGCGTCTACGAGGAGCAGGTGAGGGTGCCGCTCGTGCTGTGGGCGCCCGGCCTCGTGAAGCAGCGGCGCGTTTGGGAGCCCGTCCAGCTCGTGGACCTCTTGCCGACGGTGCTGGCGGCGCTCGACATCCCGCGGCCGCCGCGCCTGCGCGGGCGTGACCTCGGACCGCTCATCGCCGCCGAGCCGAAGCAGGGGGAAGGGTTCGCGTACGCCGAGACCAACGATCAGGCGATGGTGGCGAGCGGCTCGCTGCGTCTGGTGTGCGCGCGGCGCATCGGGGCTTGCCAGCTCTTCGACCTCGCGAGCGATCCTGGCGAACGTCGCGATATCGCAGGCAATCGTCCCGGCGAGCGCGACCGCCTACGCGAGAAGCTGCGCGAGATGGGCGCGTCCCATGGGCGCTACGAGCTCGGTGGTCTCCGTGCCGAGGGCAAGGGCTGGCCCGTGCCGATCCGGCGGGCGCTTGCGGGGGACGGGGAGGCGGCGCCGGAGGTTGCTGAGCTTTTGGACGATGCGGAGCTCGACGTCCGGCGCAAGGCAGCCGAGGTGCTCTTCGAGCTCCGCCAGCCCGGGGTCGCGCCTGCGCTCCGCCTGGCGCTCGGTCGCGAGGAGGACGCGGACGCGAAGGCGTGGGAAGCGCTCGCGCTCACGCGGCTCGGGCAGGGCGCGCCGCTCGTCGGGGAGCTCGTGACGGGTCCCGATTTGCACTTCCGGCGGCTTGCGGCGCTCGCGCTCGGCGAGTCCGGCGACAAGCGCGGGGAGGCGGTGCTCATCGACTGGTGGATGCACCCAAACGATAGGAATTTCGAGCGCTCACGGGAGATCCTTCAAGTCCTTGGAGAGCTCAAGATCAAGGATGCGGTCGGGCCGCTCGTCCAATCTCTGAGCGACGTCCGGCTCCGTCCGCACATCGCGCGCGCGCTCGCCCGCATCGGTGAGGACTCGGCGCGCGGTGCCTTGCTCAAGGCGCTCTCCGACGAGCGCATGCAGAGCACGCGGCTCGCGCTCGCCGAAGCGCTCATCGCGCTCGGTGCCAAGGACGAGATGGCGGCGCCACTCCGGCGCTACCTCGGCGTGCCCGATCCGCTTCCCAACGGTCTTGGGCTCGCGCTCCGCGCGAAGGTGCTCGACTACGTCGGTGGCCCCGAGCCGCGCGACTTAGCGAAGCTCACCAAGCACGCCGATCTCGGTCAGGCCATCGAGCTCACCATTCCGCCGGGTGGCAACGGGCAAGGCGTGCGACTGCTCGTCCGAGCGACGAGCACGGGCACGGCACCCGGCGAAGTGCGCGTGAGCGCGGGGACGCACCTGATCCGCTTCGACCGCGAGGGCATGCCCAAGCGCCAGCACGGCGTCCCGGCGCTCGACGAGCAGCGCGCGCTCCGCATCCTCGTGCCGCCCTCGGACAAGCCCGTCGAGGTCTACGCGACGGTGCCGGCGTCGCTTGGCCTCCGTCCTGGGCTGCGGACGGCCGTCGTCGTGTACGCGAGCAGCGGCGTTTCGGTCGAAGCGGTGGCCCTGGTTCCTCTATCGGACGAGCTGCCGCCGCCGGCGCCCGAGCCCTGGAAGCCCGGGCCGTAGGCCTATCCTTGGCCCGCCAAACGCTGTGGTATAGACGCCGCCCGTGTCCGAGGACGAAGCCCCGAAAGCCATCCGCGATCGCAACCAAAAGATCCGCGACGAAGCCGCCCAGAAGCGCAAGTCGCGCCGCGACTCCGAGCGGCGTGCAGCCGTCTCGCGCAACCTCGACGCGGGGGAGATGGTCGACGACGCGCTGGCCCGCGGCACGCAGGCGGCGACCGGCTGGCTGAAGCGCCACTTCAACAAGCTGCAGTGGGTCATCGTCGCGGTCGCCGTCGGCGGCATCGGCAGCCAGATCTACCGGAGCCGCGTGCACAAGTCCGACGCCAAGGCCACCGACGCCTTGATGGCGGGAGTCCTGGCGGAGCTCGGGCGCGTGGGGACGGACGAGGAAGGCACCGTCGACCCGAGCACCAACATCGCCGATCCGCGCCAGCACTTCACCGACGATGCCACGCGGCTCAAAACGGCGGAGGAGCGCTTTCGCGCCGCCGACGGGAGCCCGACGCTGAAGACGCTTGCGCAGCTCGGCCTCGCGGGCGTGCTCTACGACGCGGGCAAGACCAAAGACGCGCTCGCCGTTTACCGTTCGGTGCGCGACAGCGCGCTCGCCAAGACCGACACCGACGTGCGCCTGCGCTCGACCGAGGGCGCCGCCCTCGCGGAGGAGGCCCTCGGCAACAAGGACGCGGCGAAGAAGGGCTTCAAGGAGCTCGAGAGCAGCGACATCCCGGCCTTCGTCTCGCTCGGCCTCTACCACCAGGCCCGGCTCGCCTTCGCGGCCGGCGAGCGCGACGCGGCGAAGGAGCTCCTCAAGAAGGTGATCGACAAGGCGGGCAAGCCGTCGCCCGAGACACCGCCCGGCTTCGCGGTCTCCGCCGCCAAGGAGCTGCTCGCGACGATCGACCCGAACGCGGTCCCCAAGCAGCAGCTCACTCCCGAGCAGATCCAGGCGCTGATGCAGCAGGCTGCCGCCAAGCAGGAGGGTCAGTCGTCGGACGACGCTTCGGGCATCACGAAGGAAAAGCTCAACGAGATCCTGAACAACGTGAAGAAGCAGTCGGCGCCTGCGAGCGCCCCGTCGGGCACACCGTGAGGCTCCGGCGAGCGCTCGGGATCGCGTCGCTCGCCCTGCTCACGGGTTGCAGCGCCTTCGGCACGGGGGCTCACCCGGATCTGCCACCGTTCGTCGAGCGACCGAGCGGCGCGCTCAACGTCATCTATCAGCGCCACGTGCTCGCGCCGTCGCGCATCTCCGGCGAGCCGTACGAGCGCGGCCAGGCCGAGATCGATCACATCCATAAGCGAGTCTTCGTCGGCTCGAGCGATCGCGGGCTCTACGCGCTCGGCGCGGCGGACGGCACCGTCCTCTGGCGCTTCGAGACGCTCGGCTTCGTGCAGTGCGCGCCGCTCTACGACCCGGTCGAGGACGTCGTGTACTTCGGGTCGAACGACGGGGCTCTCTACAAGGCCGACGCTCGCACGGGGCGCCTCATCTGGCGCTTCATGACCAACGCGGAAGTCAGCAGAAGGCCAGTGCTTTCTGGCGGTCTCCTCTACGTCGCGAACGCCAACGACACGATCCTGGCGCTCGACCCTAAAACCGGCGAGATGCGCTGGCATCAGCACCGCACTCCCGCCATGGGGATGGAGGTCGCGGGCTACTCGGGCATCAGCATCTATCGCGACAAGGTCTACTCGGGGTTCAGCGACGGCACCGTGCTCGCCTTCGACCCGCGCACGGGCGCCGAGCGCTGGCAGCCGGTCGACTTGGCGGCCGAGGTCGAGGCGCAGACGGGTGAGGCGCCGCGTTACCTGGACGTCGACACGACGCCGGTGCCGGACATGCTGCACACGGGACCAGTCGTGTTCGTCGCGAGCTACGCGGGTGGCGTCTTCGCCCTGGACGCGGACACGGGGACGCAGGTCTGGTCGAATCCCGGTGTCCTCGGCGTGCACGAGCTCGTGCTCTGGTCGCAGCCGGAGAGCGCCAATACTCCCGCGCGCAAGCTCCTGCTCGCCGCCAGCGGAACGAGCGGCCTCTGGGCGGTCAACCCCGAGAACGGGTCCGAGGTGTGGCGGCGCTCCCTGCCGAGCGGCGGCGTTTCGGCGCCGGTTCCGTTCCAGGGCACCTTGCTCGTCTCGACGACGCGACTCGGCGTCTTCCTGATCTCGCCCCTCGGCGGCGATCTGATCGACGGCATCCACATGGCGGACGGCTCCTGCATGACGCCGGCTGCCGACGGCTCGCGCGCTTTCGTCCTCACGAACAGCGGCTCACTGCTCGCGCTCAGCGTGTCGGCGCCGCGCACGGCGATCGCGCCGAATCGCCTGCCGCTGTAACGGCCGGGGCAGGGCGCTCGTCGCCGGTCGTCGTCAGCGGACGCGGCCGAGCGCGAACTTCAGGTATTCGCCCTCGGGAAACGCGGGCAAGACCGGGTGATCGAAGCCGGCGCCGCGGAGCTCCTCGAGCTCGAAGCGGCGGCCAGCGGCTCGGGTTCCCGCGTCCACGCTCGCGAGGAACGTCTTTCGGTCCACCTGGCTCGAGCAGGACGCCGCGCAGAAGATCCCGCCAGGCTCGACGACGGAAGCTGCGAGCGCATGCAGGCGCCGGTACGCTCCGAGCGCCGCCGTGAGGCCTGCCCGATTCTTCGCAAAGGCCGGCGGATCGGAGATGACCAGCCCGAAGCGCTCGCCCCGGCGCTTCGCGCCCTCGAGGAACTCGAACGCATCGACCGCATGAAAGCCGGCGTGCGCCGCGTCCACGGCGAGCCCGTTCAGCTCGAAATTGCGGCGCGCCGTGGCGATGGCCGGGCGCGCGACATCGACGGTATCGGTGCGCGCCGCGCCGCCTTTCGCCGCGTAGAGCGAGAACCCACCCGTGTAACCGAACAGGTTCAGCACGCGGAGGCCCCGAGCGCGCGCGCCCACCTCGGCGCGGTTTTCGCGTTGATCGAGGAACAGGCCGCCTTTCTGGCCGTGCGCGAGATCGACGACGAACCGGACGCCGTTCTCGACGACCTCGAGCTCACGACCGCCGCCGCGCCGCTCGCGATCGACGACGCTGCGGATCGGCAGGTGAGGGGTCGCCGTGAGACGCTCCGCGAGCTTCCCGTACGCTGCGCGCGCGCCCGCGCCGTCGAAGCGCACGGTCGCCACGTCGGCGTACACGTCGATGTGAACACCGGGCAACCGATCGGCTTCGCCGTGGACCCAGCGAAAGGTATTCGTCGTGCCCCTGTCGAGCTTCGATAAGCGTCGTTCGAGCGCCGCAGCGAGCCGTTCCGCGACGGTCTCCGGCCAATCGAAGCTCCGCTCGAGGCTCACGACCCGAAGCGCAATGGGCGACTCCGCGTCCCAAAACCCGGTCGCGAGGTAACGCCCGTCCTTGCCGAGCACTTCGACGAGGGCGCCGCTCG
>DATMCL010000006.1:0-2174 GCA_035558375.1 Polyangiaceae bacterium | reverse complement strand
ATGGTGGAGCACGAAGCGCGCCAGCAAGTCGCTCGGGAACGAATAGCAGTGCTTGCCGTCGACGACGGGCGGCGTCTCCGCGAGCGCATTGACCAGGGCGCCGAGCTCGGTCGGGATGTCCGTCCCATGCAGCGCCTTCACGACGAGGTCATCGTGCCGGAGCGCTTCGTACACCACCCTGGCGTCGAAGATTTCAGTGAGCAACACCGGGCGCGGCGGGCCCTGCGAACGCCGGTCAATGTCGATCGCGAGCGTCGTGAGTCGTGTCTCGCCGCCGGGGTGCGCCTCCTCGGGACAGGTCTGGTAAATGTCTTCGCGCAAGCCGAGGAGCGGCGTGATCCACGCGACGGGAGTCACCTTGATCTCGCGCGTGCAGACTGCGCCACCGTCCGGTGCCGGCGCCGTCTCCCCCATTTCGTGCCGGAACGACCACTCGGCCCACGATTCGTACGAGAACGTCCGCATCCCGCCGTAGCCAAAGGGCAACGCGATGTTCGTGTCGCTCACCACGAGCGTCACGGGCGATCGCGAGTGGCTTAGCAGCAGCGTGGAAGCGGCGGGACCCGCGGACGAAGGCGCACTCGCGTAGAACGACGACTTGAACTCCCCAGCCGAAGCCGAAGCCGACGCACTGGTCGTCAACGATGGCGCTTGTCGCCGGCACCCCAACCCCAAAGAAAAGACCGCAACGCTCGCGAGTAGGAGCGAGCGCACGGCGGTCTCCGTGGGTGGCCTCAGTGCAGCGAGGCGACGATCTCGGCGCCTTCGTCTTCGCCGAGGTCCGTTGCGACCGCGTAGCCGACGCCGTGACGATCGGTCGTTGCGATCGAGTAGCCGCGCTTCCAGCCGGTGTAGACGGGCTCGTTGCGCACGACGCGGCGCTTGAACGAGGTCGCGACCGGGAAGTGCTCCGAGTTATAGACGTAGACCGTCATGCGGTGACCATCGACCAGGAACCGGAGCGACGCCGCCCGCTGGTTGCGGATCGGAACGACCTTGCCGCCCTGCCAGCGCGCGCCGTACTGCGCGAGGCTCGGGAAGTGGACGGGCACGCCGACCTGCGGCTCCATCCCGTCGAGCAACGCGGGCTCCGTCACCTCGGGCGAGGAGCGATCGATGTGGCGGTCGATGAGCTCGTCGAGCACCTGCTCGAAGCTCACGGGCCCAGCGCTGGCCGTCACCTTGTCCGTCGTGCGCGTCTTGGTTTGCGGATGATCGACCTTCGCCGACCAGAGCAGCGCGAAGGCGGCCGCTGCGGCGAGCGGGACGATGCTGGCCCAGGAAAGCGGCCCGCCGCGGCGTCCGCTGTCGAGCTCGGCCACGGCTTCGCGCTCTGCCTCGGCCTGCATCGAGGCGAGGATGCGGTCTTGGAACGCCACGCTCGGCTGCGCTTCCGCGTACACCTGACGGCGGAGGCTCTTGCGCGTCGCGTGCTCGAGCTGGAGTCGGGCCGAGCAGCCTTCGCAATCGGCGAGGTGCCCTTCGATCTCGAGCACGTGCTCCGGCTCGAGCTCGCCGTCGGCGTAGGCGTCGAGCAACGTCACGACTTTGCGACAGCCGCTCATGAGCTCACCGCCTTCTTGCGGTAAGACTGCATGTCCACGACGGAGTCGCGCTCCGCAGGCTTGCCCACGGATTCCTCCGGACCGACGATGCCGAGCGTGCGCGCATGCTCGTAGAGACGGCCCTTGAGCAAGCGGCGCCCGCGGTGCAGGCGCGACATCACCGTGCCGATCGGGCAACCCATGATCTCGGAGATTTCCTTGTAGCTCAGCTCTTCGACGTCGGACAGCACGACGGCGAGCCGGAACTCTTCCGGGAGCTCGTCGAGCGCCGCAACGATCTCTTTCTCGAGCAGGGCGCGCATGGCGCGCGATTCCGGGTCGCGCATCGCCTCCATCGTGGAGGCGCCGATCCAGCCGTCGGCGAGCGGGTCGGCGTCCGGTCCGTCGAGCACGCTGCGCTCGAGGCCGCCGCGCCGGTACTTGTTGATGAACGTGTTGGTGAGAATGCGGAGCAACCAGGCGCGCATGTTGCTGCCCGGCGTGAAGTGCTCGCGGGCGCGGATCGCCTTGAGCAGCGTGTCCTGGACGAGGTCTTCGGCTTCGGCGGCGCTCCGGGTCAGGCGCGAGCCGACCGCGAGGAGCGTTGACAGGTGCGACATCGCCTCCTTC
>DATMCL010000005.1:0-37588 GCA_035558375.1 Polyangiaceae bacterium | reverse complement strand
CCGATCGCGAGCGTCGAAGTGGCGCAGGCCCTGAGCACGTTCACGGTGCGGGTGGCGTGCCCGAATGCTTCCGACAGCACCGCGAGCGGCCCGTCGTAGAACGAGGCACGCGCGAGCGCACCATCGACGGGGCCGCCCGCTGCGTGCAGACTGAGGGCTCGCTCGAGGCTCGGCATGCCGCCGGCTGAGGTGCCGACGAGCACGGCGAGCCGCCGCTCACGCCAACCGGGGAGCGCGCTATCGAGCTCGGCCGCGAGGTCACGGGCGGCGAGAGCGAGGAGTGAGCGCGCTCGGTCGCTTTCGCCGGGCAGGAGCGCGCTCGGCACGCGGGCGGTGCGCGGCTTCTTGAGCCCCGCGCGAGCAAGCTCCGCATCGTCGGCGACGAGCGAACGCGGACGCTCGCCCGGCGCGCCGACCGCCGTCGCCCGCTCCCCTCGCCCGAGCGGAGACACGGCTCCAGTCGCGACGATCGCGATCGGCCTCACGACGCGAGCTCCGCGCGCTCGAAATGGGTGACCCAGAGGCCGCGCGCCGAGCCGCTCAGCGCGAGCGCTTCGTCCGCATCACCCGTGACGACGGCCGCGGCTGCAGCGACCAAGGCCACGGCGCTCACCGCTTCGTGGAAGCCGGCGGGCCCGAGCACCGAGCGCTCCGGGCAATCTCCCCATCCACCTCGACGAAGAAGGGCCGGCGCCTCCGGTGAAGCGGTGGCGCTGACCACCAGCGCGCGCTCTCTTTCCGGGGCCCGCGCGGGACACGGCTCGCCTGGTCCGACCCACCACGTGCCGAGCCAGCGTGCGGCCGAGGGAACGCCGCGCGCGCGCGCCGCCGCTTCGAGCTCGAGGACGAGCGCACCGCCGCCTTCGGTTCGCGGAACGGAGCCGGACGGCGTGGGCAGCGGCCCCAAGACTTCCGCGACGATCGGATCGAAGCCCTCGGCCGCGCCAGCCACGAAGGCGCGAGCGTGTCGCATGCGGACGGCGGCAGCCGCGACTGAAAGAGCCGCCTCCGCGCCCGCGGCACCTGCCGAAACGCCAAGGGCCGGACCCGTGAGCCCGGCGTAGATCGAAGCGTTGCCCGACGCGGCCGAGGCCACGAGATGCGGGAACTCCGCTGGGTTCGCGCGCCGCACGCCGCGCTCCGCGGCGCGCAGCACGAAGCGAACGGAGCGCTCGACGGAGCCAAACGCGGTTCCGGATACGATGCCGACGCCGTTCGCTTCGAGTCGCGCGTCCACGAGGGCACGCTCGGCAAGGCTCGTGAGCAGCGCCGCGCCGCGATCGAAGCGGCGGGAGCGCTCCGGGTCGAGCGTAGCGAGCGGATCGGCGGCGCTCACACCGGGAGCAGCCGCAGGCGCATCGAGCACGCGCTCAACCGCCTGGCCCGCGAACGTGCCGGCGGGAGTCGCCGCTGAAAACCCCGTGACGACGACCGCCGCGGGTGCGAGCTCGCGCGGCGGCGCGTCGGAGCCCGAACGCGCCCGCGCCACGAGGTCCGGCGAGGCTATCGGGGCTTCCTGAAACACGAGGACCGCGCCCGTTCCCCCGAAGCCGAACGAGCACGAGAGCGCCGCTCGCAGGCGCGCGGGAACGCCGCGCTCCATCACGTGGCGAAGCTCGGGGTCGGCGGGCGAGGCGAGACCGGCCGTCGGAGGCGCGATGCCGCGCTCGAGCGCGAGCACGGTCACGGCCGCTTCCAGCGCACCCGCAGCGCCGAGCGTGTGGCCAAGTTGAGCCTTCGAGGAGGACACGAGCACGCGCGCGACCTCGCCGCCGAGCGCGGCACGAAACGCCCTCGCTTCCATCGCGTCGTTCGCCTCGGTCCCGGTGCCGTGCGCGTTGACGTAGTCGATGTCGAGCGGGGTGAGCTCGGCGGCGGCGAGCGCGCGCGTCATGAGCTCCGCGGCGCGCGCGCCCGACGGCTCGGGGTGCGTGATGTGATGCGCCTCGGCTCCGAGCGCGGCGCCAGCAAGCAAGGCCAGGATCCGCGCGCCGCGAGCCCGCGCGGCCGATTCGCGCTCGAGACACAGAAACCCCGCGCCCTCGCCCAAGCCGAGCCCGTGCCGCGCGACGTCGAACGGCCGACACGGCTCCGGATCGAGCGCGCCGAGCGCATCGAAGCCGAAGAAGGTGAGCCGGCACAAGGCATCCGCGCCGCCCGCCAGCACGACGTCAACCGACCCTTCGGCGAGCCAAGCGGCGCCTTCGGCGACGGCGAGGGCGCTGCTCGAGCAAGCCGCGCACAGCGTCGCCTGCCGCGCGGCGCCACCGAGCGCCTCGGCGACGCGCGTCGTCGTGAGATCGAGCGGGTGCGACAGCAAGCGAGCCGCACGCGCCGGATCGATCCGATCGAGCGGACCCGCGAGGAGCCCGGCTTCGGTCTCGAGCATGCCCCCGGTGGTGCCGCCGAGACACACCCCGAGCCGCGCCGTCGCGACGCCGGCCTGCTGCGAGGCCTCGCGTGCGGCGAGCACCGCCATCGCGTCGGTTCGTGACCAATCCGCGGCGCGCCCCTCGGGGGCGACCGCCGCCACGTCGAGGCCCGCGACCTCCGCGGCAATCCGAGCACGCGCGTCGAGCGGGTCGAACAGCGTGACGGGCCGAAATCCGCGCGTTCCGGCGTTCAGCGCGTCGAAGGTCGTCCGCGCGTCCCTGCCGAGCGCCGTGACCATCCCCACTCCGGTGATCGCCACGCGCTCGCGCATCGCGCCTAGCCTAGTCCGTCACCTGCCCGGACGCGACAGGCGGCAGCTTGGAAGCGACGTAGGTCGCGAGCGCGCTCACCGAGGCAAAGATGCGACGGCTTTCCTCGCCCTCGGGGATCTCGAGCCCGTAGCGCTCCTCGAGCGCCACGGCGAGCTGCAGCGCGTCGAGCGAGTCGAGCTTCAGGCCGTCGCCGAAGAGCGGCGCGTCGTCGTCGATGTCCGCTTCGGTGCGTCCGCGGAGATCGAGCGAGTCGATGATCAGCCGCTTGAGCTCGGTTCGAAGAGCCTGAGGATCCATGCGAACTACGACTAGCGGGTCCGCCCAGCCCGATGAAGCCTGCTCGGTTCGAAGCGTTCTGCCGGCGGCGAGGTCGACGACGGGAGCGCCCTGCCTGCTTCTCGGCGGGAAGGTGCTTCTGATGCTTTTCTTTGTGTTGGTTTTCGGGGCCCCGGCCCCGAAAACGGTGTTCTGAAAACTTGACTCATTGGTCCGTGAGCTCGTTCCTCGAGGAACCTAAGCGCCGGCCCGCTTGAGCATCGCGCGCACCACGTCGCTCGCTGCGACGCCGTCGACGTCCGCGCGGTAGCTCAACACGAGGCGATGTCGGAGCGCCGGCAGCGCCACGGCTTCCACGTCCTCCACGTCGGCAGCCGGCTCTCCGCGCAGCACGGCGCGCGACTTGGCAGCAAGCACGAGCGCCTGGCTGCCGCGCGGACCAGCGCCAAAACGCACGTAATCCGTCACCTCGCTCGGCGCCGAAGGCTCGCGCGGGCGCGAGAGGCGCGCGAGCCGCACGGCCAAATCCACCGCGGCGTCCGTCACCGGCACGCGCGGCACGAGCAGTCCCATGTCGCGCAGCTCGTCGAGGCGCACGACGGGCGAAAGCGCCACGGGCGGACCCGACGTGGTGCGGCGAGCAATCTCGCGCTCGTCCTCGGGCGTCGGATACTCGACGTGGATCTCGAGCAGGAAGCGATCGAGCTGCGCTTCGGGCAGCGGGTACGTCCCCTCCTGCTCGATCGGGTTTCGCGTCGCGAACACCTGGAACGGGTCGGGCAGCGGGTGCGTGACGCCGCCCACCGTCACGCAGCGTTCCTGCATCGCTTGCAGGAGCGCCGCCTGGGTCTTCGGCGGAGTACGGTTGATCTCGTCCGCCAGCACGAGATTCTTGAAGATGGGCCCCGGCATGAAGCCGATGCGCTGGCGAATGCGCCCGCCTTCCTCGACGTCGCTCAAGACGTCGGTGCCCGTGATGTCGGCAGGCAGGAGATCGGGCGTGAACTGCACGCGGCCGAAAGCTAGATCGAGCGTCTGGGCGATGCTCGCGACGAGCAGCGTTTTGGCGAGACCCGGAACACCGACCAAGAGCGCGTGACCGCGGGCGAGCAGCGTGACGAGCATCGCGTCCACGACCTCGTCGTGACCGACGACGACGCGCCCGATCTCGGACTTGATGCGGCGGCACGCGTCGGCCGAGCGCTCGAGGAGCGCGGCGTCACCGGTCACGATGGCGGAGGGAGCTGCCAAGGCCTCGCATTCGTACTACAAGGCTGCCCGATGCGCGAAGCCCGGCTGGTCTTCCTCGGCTCCCCCGTGCCCCCGAGCGGGGAGCGCGGCGTGCTCGAGCGGCCTCCGCCCGGTCCGGCCCGCGGGGGGATAGCGACCCCGGGGGCGGCCGTCGTGGCTCTCGCCGTCGCGCTCGTGGTGGTCACGCTCGCTTACTACGCCCTTCGCCTACGCAAAGCTCGCGGTCGATGAATCGATTCATGCGGCGCATTCTCGGCGCCATGTTGCTCGGCGTCTTCGTCTACGGCGCCTTCGTGCTCTACACGGGGCTCGGCAAGATTCGGGAGAGTCTCGCCCACTTCGAGTCGAGCGCCTTTGCCCTCGCGCTCGCGCTCGCGAGCGCGAACTACCTGATTCGTTTCGCGAAGTGGCAGTACTACCTGTCGCGGCTCGGGGTGCGCGGCGTCGCGTGGCTCGACAGCCTGCTCGTGTTCCTGAGCGGATTCGTGCTCACGATCACGCCCGGAAAGGTGGGCGAGGTCTTCAAGAGCGCCGTTCTGGCGCGCACCCACGATGTCCCGGCCGAGCGCACGGCGCCGATCGTCGTCGCCGAGCGCCTCACCGACGCCATCGGCGTCATCGCGCTCATCGTGGTCGGCAGCGGCGCGTTCGCGGGCGGCCTCGGGTGGGCGGTCGCGGGGACGCTCGCCGTCGCCGTCGGGGTCGCGCTCATCGTGTGGGAAACGCCAGGGCTCGCCGTCGTCGGCTGGATGGAGGGACGCGGCGGCAGCTTCGGGCGCATGGGGCCCAAGGTGCGCGTCGCGCTCGGCAGCTTGCGTGTCGTGGCGGGACCCGCCGCGCTCATCTGGCCGACCCTGCTCTCGACTGTCGCCTGGGCGTGCGAGGGCGTCGCGCTGTTCGTCTTGTTGCGCGGATTTCAGGCGCCGACGCCGCCCGGTGTCGCCATCTTCTTCTACTCGACGGCGACGCTCGCAGGAGCGCTGATTCCGGTGCCGGGAGGCCTCGGCGTCGCCGAGACGATGATCCAGGAGCAGCTCGTGCACCTCGGCGGCGTCCCGCAAGGCGACGCGACGGCGGCGATGATCCTCGTCCGATTCGCCACGCTCTGGTGGGCGGTCCTGGTCGGCTTCATGGCGCTCGCCATCCTCAGGGTCAGATTCCCCGAGCGACTCGGTACCCCCGGCGAAACGCTGAGCTGATAGTATCGGGCGCTGCATGCGATCCGTGTCGCTCGGCTTCGGAAGCGCCGCCCTGAGCGCGGCACTCATCCTCGGCTGTGGAGGCTCGGGAGGCAGCGGCGGTGAGCCCGCAACGCCGAGCTCACCGAGCGCGCCGGGCGCGACCCCCGGTGCCGGCATCGGCGCGGGCAACGACGCGGATCTCGCGGGCGCGCAAGGCAAGACGGAGGAGCTCACCGACGCCACGTCGCTCGACGCCGTCGGCAAGCGCCTCACGGGCGGCTCGCTCCAGGGCGTGGCGCGCCTGAACCTGGCGGCGCGCGGCCTCGGCCCCGGGCTCGGCAAGCTACTCGGCGGCTCGAGCGCCGTGTCGGGACTCGCCGCGCTCGACGTGAGCGACAACGACCTCGGCAGCGACGGCGTGCGCGCGCTCGCGGGCTCCCCTCACCTCGGCGCCCTCCGGCAGCTCGACCTCGGCGGCAACGACATCGCGGACTCGGGCGTCAGCGTGCTCAGCACGAGCTCGGGCCTGCAAGGCCTCAAAGTGCTGAACCTGAGCGGAAACGGCATCGGCGCGGCCGGAGCGCGCACGCTCGCAGGAGCCCGTTTGCTCGACGGGGTGCGCTCGCTCGATCTCAGCATGAACCCGATTGGGGCCGACGGAGCCGCCGCTTTCGCAGGCTCGTCGCACACGAGCGATCTCCACTCGCTCTTCTTGCTCGGCTGCGACATCGGTCCGGCGGGAGCCACGGCGCTCGCGCGCTCGAGCGGGCTCGGCGCGCTCAAGGTGCTCGCCCTCTCCGGCAACGGCGTGGGCGACGAAGGGGCGCGGGCGCTCGCTGACGCGTCCGGGCTCGGTGCGCTCGAGACGCTGGACTTGAGCGCCAACGGCATCGGTGATGCCGGCGCTCAGGCGCTCGCCGCTTCGGCGCATCTCGGCGCGCTGCGCTCGCTCGAAGTGTTCGGCAACGATTTCGGCGAGAAGGGCGCCGCGGCCCTCCGCAAGCGCTTCGGCGCGAGCTTGAAGCTTTAGGTTCGGCGCTGCGGCGCGATCACGCCTCGGAAAGCCCGCGCAGGCTCGCGAGGGCCGTCGCAAAATCGGCGGGCCAGGGCGCTTCGAAGCGCAACGTCTTCCCGGTTTGCGGGTGAACGAAGCCGAGCACGGTGGCATGAAGAGCCTGGCGTCCGAGGGCTTCGCTCACGGCGAGCAGATCGGGATCCGTCGGCTTGCGGCCGTAGAGCGCGTCCGCAAGGAGTGGCGTCTTCTGCTGCTCGGCGAGGTGGACGCGGATCTGGTGCGTGCGCCCCGTCTCGAGCCGGCATTCGACGAGCGCCGCACGCCCGCCGGCGAGGCGCTCCACGACCTTCACGTGCGTCACGGCTGGTTTTCCCTCGCGCAAGCGTGAGGTGAAACGGAGGCGCGAGCGCCGATCGCGCCCGTAGGTCGTGCGGATCGTGGTCGAGGCCGGGACTCCCAGCGTGAGCGCGGAGTAAACGCGCTCGATCGTGTGCGCCGCGAGCTGCGCTTTCAGCGCCTCGCGGCTCGCGTCCGTTTTCGCGACGACGAGCAGGCCGCTCGTGTCTTTGTCGATGCGGTGCACGATCCCCGGCCGCACGTGGCCTTGCTCGTCGTGCGGGTCGGCACCCGGCGCGAGGAAGCCCTCGCGCGCCAAAAGGCCGTTCACCAGCGTCCCCGTGCGGTGGCCGCGGGCCGGGTGCACCACGAGCCCCGCGGGCTTGTTGACGACGAGCAGCGACTCGTCCTCGTGCACCACCTCGAGGGTCACCCCCGCGTCCGGCTCCGCGTCGCTCGGCTCGGGCGGCAGCGGCGTCACGTCGAGCACGGCGCCCTCCTTCACCGTGTCGCGCGCACGGCACGGCTTGCCGTCGACGAGCACGCGTCCCGCCTCGATCCAGCGTTGCACGACGGCCCGCGACACCTCCGGTACGAGGCGTGCGAGCACCTTGTCCGCCCGGTCGCGCGTCCCTATTGGGGCGACGAAGCGGAGCTTCGCTACCAGATCCTGCTCTTCACGTGCCCTTTGGAGCGGATCAGGATGTCCACCAGGGCGCGGTCGTAGAAATTCTTGTGATAGAGGTCCGGCGAAACGCGGCTCTTGTAGAGGGCGCGGCCTTCCTCGATCTCTTCGCCGAGCTCGTCGAACAGGCTGTCGTTCTCGAGACCGCGCACGATCTTCTCTTCGTTGTAGAGCGACACATCGCTCGCGATGGCGCGGGCCAGGCGGCGGGCGGCTTCTTCGGTTTCGATGAGAGGCATCGGGTTCGAGCTCCTCGGAGAGCTACGAATATCTTCGGCTTTTCAGGGCCTGTCAATCGGCGCGCCGGGCCCCGACCAGAGAGCCGAGTCGCGTCGCCAGAGGTCCGGCGCCGGCCAGCACGCCGAGAGCCGGCAAGCACACGAGCGCGTAGCGCCCCGCACCGAAGAACACCGCGTGGGTGAGGAGCGTCGCGAGCACCGCTGCAACGCCGAGCGCGGCGGCCGGCCACTTCCATAGGCTCTTGCCTAACGTCAGCCCGAGCACGACGAGCACGACGAAACCGAGCCAAGCGGGCGGCACGAGCGCGAACGCGGCCGCTAGGCGCCCGAGCCAGCGTCGGAGCACGACGCGCGGACCAGGGGCGCTACCGAGCGCAAGCGCCGCGAGCACGAGCAGGACGCGCTGTCCGACGAGCTCGAGGCCGCCAATCAGCAGCTTTGCGTTTTCCCCGACGAGCGCGGAGTTCGATTTCGCAAGGTAGTACGCAGCGGCGGTGCCGTAGTCGAACGTCACTGCGAGCTTCGCCGGGACGAGCGCGAGCCAACCGAGCGGATCCGCGGCGATGATCGCGCGGGCCGCGTGACCGAAGCAGCGATCCTTCCCCCCCTCCCCCCACTCCGTCCGACAGGCCACCGGAACACCCAGCTGGTCGAGCCCAACGAAGCCGCCGCGACCGAGCGGCGACGTTCCGATCAGGAGATTTTGGCCCGCGTTCGCGCTCACGAACGCGCAGCGATCGAGCCGCGCGCAGTTCCTTAGCGTCCACGGCGCGCACGCGGCGAGCGCCGTCCCGGTCACGAGCGCGGCCGCCAGCATGACCCGGCGCACGTTCGGCGCCCGCCACTCTGCGAGCGCGCCCACGACGGGCGCGAGCAGCAGCATCTCCGGTCGCACCAACGTCGCCACGCCGAGCGCGAGCCCGGCCCCAACGAGCCGCATCGCTCGACGCGCCCCCTCTTCCGTCGCGAGGGCGGCTGCGATCACGAGGAGCTCCCCCGCGACCGCTTCGGTCATGAGCGCCGGAGTGTAGAAGACGAGCGCCGGCTCGAGCGCAACGATGAGACCCGCGAGCATCCCGCTTCGTGGCTCGTGCCGGCGCGAGCCGAGCACGACCGCAGCGCCGCTCGCGACCGCGCCGAGCACGGCGTTCGCCAGCATCGCCACCCCGACGTGAGGCCCCGTGACGGCATAAAGCGCACCGAGCAGCGCCGGATAGCCGACCGGGTAGTTGGCTGCGAACGTGACGGTGCCGTCGGGCCAGGCCCAGGTGTAACCGAGCCCGTGCGCGATCCTCGCCGCAATCTGCTGATAAAACGTGCCGTCGTCGGTGGGCGGAAAGCGCCCGACCGCGAACGCAACGACCCCGAGCCGCACGCCGAGCGCAATGAGCGCGACCCGAAGCGCGCGGCTTCGGAGCTCGCCCGTCACGGATACGGCCCGAGCAAGCCTGAACGCTGCAAGTCGAGCACGACCTCGCACGCCGGCAGGCCGACCACGTTGGTGTACGACCCCTCGATGCGCTCCACCAGGAAAGCGCCGAGCCCTTGGACCGCGTACGCGCCCGCCTTGTCGAGACCTTCCCCCGAGCGCGCGTAGCGGCTGAGCTCTTCCGCGCTCGCGTTGCGCATCCAGACGCGCGTCGCGACCGTGCGCTCGGCGACGACGGTGCCGTCGGGCAGCGCCAGCGCGTAGCGCGTGAGCACCCGATGCTCGGTTCCCGCGAGGCGGGCGAGCATGTGCTCGGCGTCGGCGGCATCGGCAGGCTTGCCGAGGATCTCGTCGCCCAGGGTGACGCTGGTATCGGCGACGAGCACGCCGCCCGCACTGCGTTCGGCGGCCCTGGCGAGCACGGCGAGGCGCTTTTGCGTCACCACCCGTTCCAGGTAGGGCTCCGGAAGCTCGCCGGGCTCTGTGCGCTCGTCGATGTCCGCCGCCAAGGTCACGCACGGGATCCGGAGCGACGCGATGATCTCGCGGCGCCGCGGCGAGGCCGAGCCCAAGAGCAAGGGACGCGCTTCGCTGAGGGACGTGGGCACGCGCTCCTTTTAGTACTACTCCGCGGCCTCGTCCTATACTTGCTCCCCGGATGCGCTTCGCGCGTGCGCACGGCCTCGCCCTAGGGCTCCGCCTGCTCGGCATCGCGCTGACGCTGGCGACGGGCGCTCGAGCGAGCCCCGATCCGTGCGCGACGAGCGCGAGCGTCTCGCCCTGCTTCGACGCCGACCCCTGGTGGATCCCGACGGGGCCGACTCGGTTCGCCGGCGTCCCGACCGCGCACACGTTGCCTTCCGGCGTGCTCGCGTGGGTGCTCGGCCTCGGCGTGAGCACCCATCCTGTGACGCTCGTCACGCCCGCTCCACACCCGGATGGTCAAAAGATCGGCGTCGTGGACCTGACGAGCACGTTGACGCTCGGCGCCCGTTACGGGCTCGGACGCGGCGCCGACCTCGAGGCAGTCGTGCCGTTCGTGCCGTATCAAACCGGCGCGAGCACGGAGAGCGTGACGTCGCAGGCGCCCACCTCGCTCGGCGCGGTGGCGTTGCGCGATCCGCGTCTCGGCTTCGCCGCTACGCTGCTCGGGCGTTCGCCGAGCGCGCCGTTCTCGCTCGGCACGCACCTCGCGCTCGCCCTACCGCTCGGGACGCCCGGCGCGCTCGCGGGCGGCCCGGGGCCGACACTCGCGCCCGGTTTCACCGGCGAGCTTGCGCTCGGGCGCCTCGACGTGGCGCTCGATCTCGGCGCGCGCCTGGTTCAAGCCGTCTCGCTCGGCACGGTGCGCGAGGGCTCGAGCGCCACGCTCGCGCTCGGCCTCTCGCTTGCGGTCCTCGAGAAGCCGCTGCTCGCCGTCGGCGTCGAGGGTGTCCTCCGACCCTCGCTCGTTCGCCCGCCCGCGGGTGCACCGAGCGACGTCTCGAACCTTCCCGCGGAGTGGCTCGCGAGCCTCTGCCTAAAGCCGTCGAGCGCCTGGATGCTCTTATTGGGCGCCGGCTCGGGCTTGCCGCTGTCGACGGCCCGAACGCCCGATGGTCCGAGCGAGCGTGTGCTCGCCGTCACCTCGCCCGAGCTTCGCGGCATCCTGACGGTTCGCTACACGCTGCCGTCGCTGCTCTGACGCTGACGCGAGCAGCGAGCACCTTGCCGTTTGCGCGCTGTCAGAACAGGCGCGACGGAACGTAGATGCGATCGCCGGCCTGAAGCGGCACGTCCGGCGCCTTGCCGTCCGTGATCGCGTCGACGCTGATGGTCACGGTCTTGGTGCCCTGATCCATCTTGCGCGTGAGCGTCACGTTGTTGTCGTCCGCGATCTGGCTCAAGCCACCCGCGAGCGAGATCGCCTGCATCAGCGTGAGCCCCGTGGTGAACGGGAAGGACCCGGGCTTGGCGATCTGGCCGAGCAGGATCACCGAGCGGCTCTTGTAGTCCTTCACCTGCACGACCACGATCGGATCGACGAGCACCTTCCGCTCCATCAGCTTCTGGCGAACGAGCCGCGCGATCTCCTGAGGCTCGAGCCCCGAGACCTGAATCGTCTGGACGTAGGGGAAATCGACGGTGCCATCCGAGGCGACCTGGTACTCCGCCGGCAGATCCTTCTCCGTCACGATCTGCATCGTGAAGATGTCGCCGGGACCAATCACGGTCTTCTCGGACGGGGGCGGCAGCACCGTGGCGCGCGGAGCATGATTCCCGCTACAAGCGCCGAGCACGACCGCCAGCACGCACAGCAGGACCGCCAAAAGCCGGCGCCTAGCCTTGCTCCCGAAGTCCAGGGAGCGACCGGTCAGGTGCATCACCAGAAGAGCCGCAACCCGACGTAGGCCTGCACGCGGTCGTACTCGAGATTGTCGTAGCGAACGTTGCCGGCCGCGTCCGGGCCACCGAGCTGGATGCCCTGGGGATTCGGGCCCTCGCCGATCGACTTGTCGTACGTCACGGTGCCGTTGAGGCCGAAGTTGTCGCTGAATCGATACTCGGCGAAGAGCATCGCATCCACGTGGTTCTGCGCGAACCCCCCGTTGTACTGGTCCACCATCGGGTAGCTGTAGCGAGCGAAGCCACCCTGGATGCTCGCCATGAACACGCCGGCGAGGAACAGGTCGAAGCCCAGGTAGCCGCGATCGCGCGTGTAAAACGAGCCGAGGTAGCTGTTCGACACGTCGCGCGTGAAACCAACCGTCACCGAGGAGAGGCCGACCACCGCGGACGGATCGTCCGGCGTCGACGTCAGGAAGAACTTCAGCTCCGCCTGCCCGACGTAGCCGTCGTAGTTCTGCGCTGCCGTGAGGGTCGTTCCCTCGTAGAACGTGGAGTTCCAGCCGCCCAACACCAGGAACGCGACGCGGCTCGTGACGAGGCCGCTGAATCCGACGCGCGCCTGGAGCTGATCGCCGCTCGGCTGCGGCGAGTTCGCATCTTGGTAACGGATGAACGTGTACTTCGCGTCGTAGAGGAAGCCGCTGCGCGGAAGGATGCGCCAGCGACCGCGCGTATTAATCTGGTGCTGGACGTTGTTGTAATAGGTGTACGGGTTGTCCTCGAAGTAGGCGTACGACGCTTCGTAGCCGACGCGCCAATCGAAGAGGCCGCCACCCGGACGCCACGAAACACCCGCGCCGCCGCGCACTGTTCCGCGATCGAACGTCTGCCCGGTGCCCGCGACGTTGCTCGGCTCGCCGTTGCGCACGAAGTCGGCGTACACGTCGCCACCGATGGGTCGCTGCTGCGCGATATCGAGCTTGGCGCCGACGCCGGCGTCGAGGTTGCGCTTGTAACCGGCGAGCTGTGCCTGGTCGCCGAAGATCTCGCTGTAGGCGAGGTACGTGGACGCCGTGAGGTTGAACAGCGGCGCTTCCGTGCGCGACGTGCTGCCCAAGTGCTCCTGCTTGATCGTGCTCAGCGTGAGCGACGGCGTGACACGCAAGCGCCACACGTCCACGACAGGCACCTCATTCGGAGCGCGAAGGAAAAAATTGCTGTCGTATCCGAACTCAGCCGAGACGCCGGGATGCAGCTCGAAGCTGCCAGCTCGAATACCGATGCCCTCGCCGTAGCGGCGATCCGCCAACCACGGTTGCGCGGCTTTGACGCCGCTCGTCATGAGCAGAAGACTCAGCGAAGCCGCAACTGTCAGCCGCCCATTCATTGCTCGTCGCCCTGTGCCCTTGAAGAGATAAAGTAAAAAAACCGCGAGAACGACAGCGGTCTACATACTACATCTCGGGCATGGAAGGACTAGCGGGCGGTGTGGGAGCAGGCGCGCTCACCACCGGGGGCTGATTGGTGATCGGGGCGTTCGGCTGCTCGGACGGATCGACGTTGGGGACGCCTTCCACCGATACCGTGACAGCGGACTCACCCACGAAGCCGGTCTCTTCGCCGATGCACTGATTCGCCTCGCTCACGAGGGTGTTCACCCGCTCGTTGAGGACGAGGACGACCGTGTACTGGTGACGCGCCCGCTCGGCGTCGTTCGCTGCGGCAGCAGCGTCCAATCCGCCGACGCGGTCGCTGGCCGTGCGGATCGCGAGATCCACCTGGTTTAGCTTGTCGTTCAAGCAGAGGGACTTAACGATGTCCTTCTGCTCGCGCGCCATCGTGAGCTCGCGCCGGATGACGAGCGCGCTCTTGTCCATCGTTGGAAGGAGGGCTTTGGCCGCGGCCGCCATTTGCGCGGGCGTCATGTTGGCGGCATCGCCGCCCGCAGGCGGTTGCGTTGCGGGTGCCGTCCCCGATGTCTCCTGCGCGTACGCGCCGCCGAGCACACCGATGACTCCGATTACCGCTGCAAGTCCCCGAACTTTTCCGCCCTTGATCATCGCGTCAGGCCCTCCATGTGTTCAGGAGCAACGGGAGTATAGAAATCACCCACACAGCTGTCAACGTAGCGAAATTTCCTAGCTAGTCGGGATCCCAGAGCATTTTTGTACACGCCGAGATGGACCGATGTCGCCAAACGGTTCGTTGCAACGACCCTCGTGAGCATTCACTGCGGCCTAGCGGCCGGTTACTGCTTCACGAAGGTGACCGGAACGTTGACCACGGATGCCCCACCCTCGGGGGGATCGAATTGCGCGCGCTTGGCGCGGGTAGTGACGCAGTCGACGACACCCGGCGGAAGGTTGCCGGAAGGTGTCGCAGACACGCTGGCCACCTCGCCACCCGGACCCACCTTGATCGCCAAGCGGATGCTGCCCTGCGCATCGGGGTTCTGATCGAGACCCTTCTGGAAACAGGCGCGGAAAGCGGGGCGCATCGCCGCGATCACGCGTGCGGCATTCGTGATCGCACCGCCGGCGACGCTGGAGCTCACGCCGGGCATTGCGGCCTTCGGTCCGGAGACCTTGGCGACGGTGCCCGGTCCCGCAGTGCCGTCGCTGGCACCCGTTTTCGCGAGGCCACCGAGACCACCGCCCTGCTCACCCGGGCGCAGCGTTCCACCGCCACCGCGAGACAGCCCCAGCGGATCGCTGCCTGCACCGACGGCCTTGTCGCTGGCCGCCGCTGCATCGAGAGCACCCATCGCGACTTCGCTCCGGCTGAGCACGCCTTCGGTCGCGGGACCGCTGCTGTTCAATGCTGCGAGCGTCTCGAGCATCACTCGCTCGGTCTCTTGGATGAGTGACGCCTTTTCGGCCGCGCTCACCTTGCCCGCATCCGCCTTGGTCGCGGGCGCACTCGTCGTCGACTTGTCGGGCGTCTTCTCGGGCGGCGCTTTGTCGGGCGTCTTCTCCGCCTCCTCGGTCGGCTTCTCCTCGAGTGGAGGCGGGGCCGGCAAGGATTTCAACGAGTCGATGAGGTTGGCGACGCTGACCTCGTCGTCGATCACGGGATCGAGCCAATCCGAATAGATCGAGCCGAGCGCGAGGAAGTGAATCAAGAACGACAACGCGGCGATCATCGTCGTGTTCCAGTCGATGCCGCTCGCACCACGCAGCACCGCCACCGGCAGCTGCGGCTTCGGCTGCACCGGCGGCGGCGCAACGAACTGGAACAAGAAGGTGACGTCTCCGACGACGACCTTGCCGCGCGAGTCTTCCGTGAGGCGCACCTGGTACGCACCCTGCGGAGTGCGTCGCGCCTGACCACGAAGCACGTTGAGATCGGAGATGCCGGTCGGCAGCGCGACGCGACCCGACATGCCGTCCAGGAAGTTCAGGTGGTAGTCGTTGCCGACGAGCTCGAAGAGGCGGAACGTCGGCGGAAGATTGCCGCTGCCGACGACGAACAGGTTCTTCTCGTTCGGCCCGACCGTCACGTGGACGCGCTGTTTGATGATGCGCTCCTCCGTGACTCGTCCGCCTTGCACCACGCCGATGCGCAGCACCTTCGGGCCGGTCGCCGCGACGGCCCGCATCACTGCGGTCATCTGGCCTGGAGCACCCGCGGGGCGCTGAGAAGGGTTCGTACCCCCTGCCGTAGGTCCCTGAGTCATCGCGCTACTCGGTCTCCTTCAAGACTAGGACAATCCCTGCAACGTCCCGTTCCCGTTCCGGCAGTCTAGCCCGAAGCTTTTTCCCGGGTCCACTCCCGCTCCACGAAGTCGAGCACGCGTTTCCAGCTCTGCCGCAGCTCCGCGGCGACCGATCTGGCCTGCCGGCCGAACGCTGTGCAGCCAATCATGCCGACAAAGCCGCCCACGAACCCGCCGGCCGCTCCGGCGATGAGCTCGGGCCCCGCCAGCGGCAGCCCTCGAGCCAAGGTGGTGAGGCTGAGGGCCGTCCCCATCGCGAGCGCGACCCGCGCGAGCGACCGTGGCAAAAGCGTCGCGAGTGAGAGAGCGCGCTCGGCCTCGCGCCGATCCTCGCGGAGCTCCGCACGATAGAGCTCACGGTCCGCGGGTGAGGCGGTGCCCCCGAGCCGCGCGCGAACCTCGTCGACGGCAGGCGGAGCACGGCGCGCGAGTCGCCGCACGTGCCACGCGGAGGCGGCGACGCAGGCCCCTGCGCTGAGCCAGCCGCCGACGGCGAATCCGAGCGCACGAAGCGTGAGCGGCTCCAACGGAGACGCGCTCGCGCTCAGAACGGATCGCGAGAGATCGACTTCTCGATGCGATCGACGAAGGGCTGCTTGAGCTCGGCCAGCGTGAGCTTCGGTTGGATGCGGCTCACGTCGACGGCGGCAATGGGCTTCTGCACGCGCCCCACGATGGTCACTTCGCTGATGGTGATGACGCGCGTCTTCTTCTGCGCGGAGGCGACGCCCGTCACGAGGAGCAGGCCGAGCGCGAGGAGGAGCGGTGAGCTTTTGACGAGCATCGGTGACCTCACTTCTTGGCGGGCTGCGCGGCGGGGGAACTCGACGGGAACGAAGCACTCGAGCCGCCGGACGTCGAAGCGGCAGGCTTGGCGCTGGTCGCGGGAGCCGGCGCGGCCGCTGCGGCAGGCGCGGCGGTCTTGGCGGCGGCTTCCGCGGCACCGGCTTCGAGCATCGCCTTCTTCGCCTTGGCGCGCGTGATGAGCTCGTCGGTGTCGTCGTTCGAGCCCGCTTGGCGCGGTCGCATCTTCTTGTACTGCTCGAGCTCCGAGATCGCGAGATCGGTCGCCTGCCCCGGCGTCGTGCCGGGCACGCTGTCCGAGAACAAGTAGAGGAGGCCGAGATTGTAGTGAACCTGCGCGAGCTGCGCGTCGGCCTTCTGCACCCACTCGAGCTCGCGCTTGGCCTCGGCCGTCTTGCCGAGCAGGCGGTACGCGTCGCCGAGGTTCAGGTGCGCGAGGACGTTGCGGCTGTCGTAGCGAACGGCGCCTTCGAGCACCGGCGCGGCACCCGTCGCGTTGCCGGACTCGAGCATGTACGCGCCGAGCTGCACGCGTGCCTCGACGAGGTCCGGGCGAGCGTTCAGGGCCTTCTCGAGCTCTTCGATCGCGGCGGGGCGATTGCCCTGCTCCTTGTAGATGAGCCCGCGCAAAAGCCGTGCTTCGGCGTTGTTCTTGTCGCGCGGCGGGTTCTCGGGGCCGTAGCCGTCGAGGATGGCGCGCAGCGTGTAGAGCGCGAGATCGAGGCGACGCGCGCGGTAGTGGTCGCGCGCCAGGGTGATCATGGCCGGCGCGTAGTCGGGGTTCTTCTTGAGCGCTTCCTGCGCGTACTGCTGGGCGGCGCGTGAGTCGCCTTGGATCGACTTCACCTCGCCCATCGCCGCGGACACGGCGGCGCTCTTCGGCATCGCGGCAAGTCGCCCGTTCAAGTACTCGATCGCCTGATCGGGCTTGCCGCCGCGCGCGAGCAGCACCGCGTAGGCAAAGATCGCCGGCTCGTAGTCGGGCACAATCACCGTCGCCTGGCGGTAGCTCGAGAGCGCGTTCGAGACCTCGTTCAACCGCTCCTGAACGACGCCGAGCGAGTAGTAAGCCTGGAACGCCTTCGAGTCGGCCTGGGTCGCGCGCTGGAACTGCGTGCGGGCCCCGGCGACGTCGCCCGAGGCGAACGCCTGCTGACCGGCCGAGTAGGCCTGCGCAGCGCTGGCGTTCATCTGCGGCCGCGACGAAGCCCCCTCGCCCGTCGGGCGATCGGAGATGCCGGTGACGGGCTTGCCGTCGGCGGCGCCGGTCGCAGCGGGCATCGGCGGCGGGGGTGCTTCCGACGCCGGAGCCTGAGCTTCCGGCGGCTTCGCGCCACCGCAGCCGCTCGCGAGCACGAGCGCGGCGAGCGCGACGGAACGGCCGAGCGCGCTCACGGTGCACCTCCGACATTGACGGGCAAAGGCTCCGGCAACCCGACGGGCGCCGGCGTCGACACCTGGCCCGGCCGCATGCGCTGGAACATGCCTTCCGTGTAGTTGAGGTCCTTCACCGTGGCGGTGAATTGCTTCATCTTCGCCTCCCCGATCACCTCGGTCATGAACGCGAGGCGGCGGATCGCGCGCAAAGCGCCCGGGTTCGAGACGTTGTAACGCTTGGCGAGCACCACGGCGAGACCGTAGCGATCGACCATCACCTTGTCGGCGCCGTCGATCTCTTGGCCGCGGCGGGTGCGCCAACCTTCCTGCACCTTCACGCGCACGTCGTCGGCCTTGGCCTGCAGATCCGGATCGTCGCTGTTCTCGGCGCGCTTGAGCAGCGCTTCCGTCTTGGCGTCGAACATCTTCAGGGCCGGCGGGCGCACGTTGTAGAGCCCGGTGCGCATCGAGTCGTAGAGGGAGCCCTGGCGCGAGACCGCCGCGATCGTCCACTCGGGCGACACGTACGCGTCGCTCACGTGCTGGAGCTTGTCGAACCAGCCCTTCGCGATCGCAGCCTGCGCCGTGTACTGGTTGATGACCTCGACGGTCGTGCCCTTGTAGCGGTGGTGACCCGTCTCGTAGTCGAACTTCGACTCGATCTCGCGGTCGAGCATGGTGAACTCGCCCTCGGCGGCCATCTTGGCCTCGGGCGAGCCGAGCGCCGTGTTCTTCCCGCCCTCGCGCGGCGCGACGCGCTGCCAGCGGTCGAACGCCGCGATCGTGTTTTGCCAGTACTTGTCGGCCTCGTTCGACTGCACGGCCTGGCGCGTGACTGCCGACCAGTAGGCGGCTTGCACGACGTACTGTGCCGCCGGCTCGCGCGACTTGTTGGCGTCGTAGTAGTCATCCATGGCGCGCTGGGCGCCGCGGCGCGCCGCGGCATTGCCGCCGGTGTCGGGGCTGTAGCGATCCCACTTCTTGAGCGCGGCGGAAGCGACGGTGAAGTCAGCTTCGGCCACCTCCTTCGGTGAAGCGCCGAGCTTCTCGAAGTTGGCGCGCGCGCGGGCCATGCCGGTCGTGTCGCCGAGGCTCGCGTACAGCATCAGCGACTGGCGCGCGGCCTCGCGTCGCTCGGCCTCCTTGAAGCGAGGCGTGTTGCTGATCTTGTCGAAGGTGTCGGCGGCCTTCGGGTAGTTGAAGAAGAGCACGTACGAGCCCGCGAGCGCGTCGTCGGCCTGCTTCAGGTATTTGACGCGCGTCTCGTATTTCTGCGGGTCGGCGGCGACCGGGGGGCTCGCCTTCGGATCGCCCTTCTGGACCTTCTCGAGCGAGGCCTCGCTGCCGTACTTCGCGATGAAGAGCTCGTACATCTCGATCGCTTTGTCGTACTCGCCGACCTGCTTGTAGGCGTAGGCGCCGTTCATGGCTGCCTCGGGCGCCTCGTCGCGATCGGGCGCCGCGTCGAGAGCGACCTTGTACGCGGCCGCGGCGGCGCGCCACTTCTTCTGGCGCTCGGGGCTGTCCGGCATCTTCTCGGCTTCCTCGAAGAGCTTGCGCGCATCGAGGTAGGCGACGCCCTGACGCACGGGCTTGCGCAGCTTGTCTTCGGCCGCGGCGGTCTCCGCGTCGAAGGCGCAGCTCTTGCCCTCGGCGAGCCGACGGCTCTCGGCGGCGTCGTTCTCGAGCGCCGCCATGCTGATGAGCTTCTCCCAGGCCTTGTAGCCCCACTCGTCCTTGCCGCAGCGCTGCTCGTAGATGGGCTTGAAGCGGGCGCGCGCCTGGTCGAACTGACCGTAGAGGAAGTACTGGTCGGCGGACTGGAACGCGTAGAGCAGGCCGTTCTTCTGCGGATCGCGCTCGAGCGGCAGCCGATCGTTGTACTCGTCGCGAGCCTTGATGGTGGCGAGCACGGCAGGCGGAAGCTCGTCGCGAACGACGGTGGCCTTTTCGCCCTCGCCGAACTGCTTGACCTTCTCGCGCTTCTCGATGCCTTCCTTGCCGCCGGATTCGGCGTACTTGCGCTGCTCGTTCTCGAGCACCTTGTCGGCAAGCGTGACGACGTAATAGGCGGAGGGCTGGAGGTACTTGTCGTCCTCGTTCGAGTCGCGAACGTCGACGCAGCTCTCCCGCGCCCGCGTGACCTCTTCGGGCGCCGGCGACTTCTGCAGAGCGATCTGCAGGACGACCGTCCAGTAGCGGGCGTCGGCGAGCCAGAAGCGACTCTCGTACGCGTCGAGCGCCGTCGGATCCTGCTCGAGGTAGCCGGCCCAGGCGGCGTCGGCCAGGCGATACTCGCCGACGGCCTTCTCGATCAGGCCGCGCTGCTCGCCTTCGTTGCTGAGCTCGAGCGCGCGCTGATAATAGCCACGCGCGAAGTTCGTGTGGTCAGCCGCGGCTTTCTTGAGTCCACCGCGGACCAGTTGTTCGGCCGTCTGGAGGGCCTCCGGATCGTCCTTGTTGGCTTCGACCCAGGGCGTGTTGGCGCCGACGTAGGCCGCGAGACGCGTGCGCGCCTCGAGCGCCTTGGCGCCGTACTCCGCCTTGGCGGCGGAGCCGTCCGGCGCGAGCCGCGAGAGCTCGTCGTAGAGCTCGGCGACCTTGTTCTGCATCACCGGGGCGTCACGGTTCAGCGGGAATTTCCGCAGCGTGAGCTCGAGCATCGCGACCGCGTTGCGGTTCTGCGTGATCTCGATGAATTCCTGGGCGAGCGATTTGTAGATCTCGACCGTCCACTTTTGATCCTGCGGGATGAGCTTCGGATCTTGGACGCGGTCGATCGCGATCGTCATCTTCTTTTCGGCGACGAGCGGATCGGTCTCCGTGTCGAGCACGTCGCTGCGCGGGATGTACGGGTGGTCGCCGGGGGGACCCTCGAAATCGACGTAGGTGAGCGAGCCCGCGATGTACGTGTACGCCTCCGCGCGGAAGTCCGCGCCCGGGTCGCCCGTCTTCGCCTCTTGCTCGTCGGCGTAGCGGAGCAGGTTCACGAACTCGTCGACGGCCGTGTGGTAGCGCTGCTGCTTGAAGTAGCTCCAAGCGCGCTTGTAGAGCGAGACGCCGTAGATGGGCGGCTTCTTGAAAGCGAGCGAGTGCTCGTAGGCGCTGACGGCGCGGTTCAGGTTGTAGGGGCCGCCGCGCGGATCGATCTGGTCGAAGTGGTAGTTGCCGAGCTGCCACCAGATCTCGGCGACGTAGCGCGGGTCGTCGCCCGCCTCGGTCTTCTGCGGGATCGGCTCGCAGCTTTCGTACGGGTCGACGAAGCGAAGCTCCTCCTCGTCCGACTTGGCCTTCGCTGCTGGGGCTTTGGCGGGCTTCGCCTTCGCCTTGGCGGTCGCGAGCGGGGCGCGCTTGCCGAGCGTGCGATCCTGGTCGAGCGGGAGCGGGTGACGGTTGCCCCACTCGTCCCAGAACTTCTGGTCGTGGTCCTGTGGCTCGGCCTGGACGAGCAGTCTGCCGGCGTCGTTCGGGTCGTCGACGATGCCGAAATGGTTCTGGCAGACGAGGACGCGCCACGCCTGCTGACCTTCCTCGATGCGTCCCGAGTCGGTGAGCACGTGACCGAGGTAGTAGTGGACCGCCGCGATCTCCTCGTAGTGCGGGTACTCCTTGATGAGCCGCCGGTAGAGCGCGATCGCGGGCTCGAGGCCCGTCGCGATATCGGTGTCGCTCTTCTCGCGGGCGCGCTCTTCGTAGAGCGCGGCCAGGCGGAACATGGCGTCGGGCGTGGCTTTGGGATCGGAGTTCGACCCGCTGTAACGGGCGACGAAGTCTTCCAGCCGGCTGATGGCCTCGTTGCGGGCGTTCTCGAGCCCGTACTTCTCGACCTGGATGTCGCGGTCGAGGGTCGCGAGCACCTGCTTCCGGCGGCTCTCGTAGTGGTGCCGGACGATCATGGTGAGGGCGCGGCGGTACTCCTTGGAGTCCTTCTCGTACTGGCGCGCCTCCTCGTTCAGAACCTGGAAAGCGCGCAGCTGAGCCGCCGTCGGCGGCGGGCGCGGGGGGATGACGGTGCGAGCGCGTGCCGTGACGCCCGGCACGGACGTCGCGGCAGGCGCGGCGCTCGGAGCCGATGCGGCGCTCGTGGAGGCGGAAGCGCTCGGCGCGGCGCTGCTTGCCGCGGGCTTCGCGGCCGTGGCGCTGGCGGTCGCGGCCGGAGCGGCCGAGCCGGCAGCCGTCGCCGTGCCCGCGGGTTTCGCCGGCTGTGCGGCGACGACGGGGACCAGGCCGAGCGCGAGCAACGCGCCGGCAACCCCTCGAGGAAAGCGTGTCACTGGTCCTCCTCCGCGTCCTCGAGCACCTCACGGAGCTCGTCGTTCAGCATCTGCTCCTCGCGCGCGCGCTCGCGTTGCAAGCTGCGCACGCGGCGCGCCTCCTCCTCGCGCTCCTCCCACGCTTCCTGCGCGATGCCCACGTCGGCGCGGAGCACGATGCCCTTCAGCCGCTCGCGAACGCCGGCGAACGCCTTCATCGCCACCTCGCCCACCACGATACGCGCCTCCTGGTCGACCTGATCGAGCGCCGTTGCGCGCACCTCGATCGACGCGAGCTCGTCCTGGATCTTGGTGCGCAAGACCTCGGCCTGCGCGCGCGCGTTGCGCTCGAGCTCGGCGCGCGTGCCCTCGAGCCGGAGATCCACGGCGTCGGCACGCTGGAGAATGGGGCGGACGGAGCGCGCATACTCGGTCGCGTCGCCGGAATCCTGACCGGCCGCGGCGAGCTCGACCTCGCGGTTCAATAGGTCGCGGTAGCGATGGCGCGCCTGCTCGTCGTCGATGTAGCGCTGGTCGCCGAAGCCGGACTGAACGCGCCCGTTCTCGATCGCCTCGCGGAATTGCTCGATGCGTTGCTCGTAGCCCTGGAGGTCGCGCTCGTTCGCGTCGATCTCCGCCTTGAAGCGATCGCGCGTCGCGGCGTTGCTCGTCACGCCGAAATTCTCCCCTTGCTGGAGCACGCGCTTGAGCGCGTTCACCATGGCGCGGAGCTTGTCGGCCTCGACCGTGAGCTGCTGGAGCGACTGGGAGACCTTGTTCCACTGGCTCGCGCCGGAGTCGTCGCGCTGCGCGAACTCGGCGGAGGTGACCGGCAAGCCGAGCAACCGGCGCTGGAGCGAGCGCCGCTCCTGCCGGACCGAAGCGAGCTCGCCACCGGCGTCGCCCGCCACGTCATCCATGCCCTGGCCGAGGCCGACGCGGGCCTTGGCGAGCTTGTTCGAGAGGCTGATCGCGTGCTCGAGCGCCGCCCGGATCTCCGGGAACGCCTTGGCGCGCGTGGGCACGGCGAGCACGCCGTTGAGGCGCGACGCGAGCCTTCGGCTCTGCCGGATCAGGTCTCGCGAGCGGTTCACGTCGTCGATCACGACGAAGACGTTCTCGTCCTCCGCCTGCTCGCGCGCCCAGGCGAGGGCGAGCGGCGGCAGCTTGTCGTCGGTCTGGATGTCGGGGTCCGCGGTGAGGCGGTCGTAGTACGACGCCGGATCGGCCGTGGTCGCGATGAAGCGATCGACCTGGTCGCGAATCGGGTCGAACCGCTCGCGCACCGAGCGGTACAGCGTGAGCGCCTTGTCGAACTCGCCGGAGCGCAGCAGGAGATCGGCGCGCAAGAGCGACCCGTCGGCGATGTCGAGGTTGTTCGGATCCGCGATGCTCAGGACCTCGAGCGCGCGCTGGGCGCGCTGAAAGTCGCCGACGCGCACGTACACCCACGAGAGCTCGTGCATCATCATCGAGAACTCTTCGGACTGGCGCGAGACGTGGCTGTAGGCCTCGGCCGCTTCCGGATAAGCCTCGGACTCGTAGCAAAGCCGTCCGACCGCCATCCAGGCGAGGTCGACGACGTGCCGCTGCGGCGGCGTGGTTGCCGGCATGCGCGCGACGCGACGGAACTGATCGATGGCGGGACCGTACTTCGGCAGCGAGGCGCTGGGCGTCGCGCCGGCCGTGGCGGCGGGCGCCTGACCGGGAGGGGGCGCGGCGGCCTGAGCGGCGAGCGACGCCTCCTTCGTCATGATGACGCCGAGCAGGTACTGGCCCTGGAGCGCGTACTCGGCGCCGGGCGGGACCGCGTTCACCGCGTTCTTCGCGTCGGTGAGCGAGTGACGCGCGTAGAGCGCCTTCGCGCGCGCGTAAGCGAGCGAGCCGCTCGCGTCCGTCACGGGCAGCGCCGAGAGGCGGGCGAAGACGTAGTCGAGGCTATCGAGGTCGCGCGTCCGGAGCGCGATGTCGACCATCCGGCTGATGGAGCGACCGGCGTAGGCGCTGAACTGCGACTGCGTCGCGTGATCGAAGATGTCGCGGTAGTGCCGGCGCGCCGAGAGGTACTGGCTCGACTGGAAATACGCCTCGCCGAGCAGAAACACGGCATCGGCGTTGGCGCTCTCCGGGACCTCGCCGCGACGGTAGAGCTCGAGCACCTTGCTGAGCGTCTCCACCGCGCGGTCGTAATCGCCCGTTCGGAGCAAGAGCTCGCCCGCCGCGACCCGCTGGGCGGGCGTGGGGGGAACGTAGCGAAAGCGGCTCGGATCCGGACCCTTCGTGGCGTCCGCCTCCACGGCGCGGATCGTCATCTCGGCGCGGCCGCGCTGGGCGCCCGCGTCCGCGTGCGCGGGCCTTGCCACGCTCGAAGCGGCAATGCCGAGCGCCAGCGCGTAGGCCGGCAGGCGGCGCATCACTTCGCTCCAGCCCCGATCGAAACGTTACCCGAAGCGCCGGCCTTCGAAGTGTTGCCCGACGCCCCGGCCTTGACCGGCGCAGCGGCGGGAGTTGGAGACGACTCGGGACGTGCCTCGTCACCCGACGAGCTCACGGTCTGTTGCCAGCGGATGGCGGGACGCTCCTCGAGGGGCGTCGTCACGTCGCCCTTCTCCCAGACGATGGCGTCGAGCTTGATCGCCTTGCCCTCCGTCACCGTGAAGGAGTGCGTGGCCGGCACGTTGAACTTGTAGCCGCGCAGGTAGGAGAACACGCCGTAGCCGTGACCGCGGAGCTTGAGCACGATCTGCAGCGTGTGATCGCCCGGCGGAATCGAGCCGCTGAAGATGGGGATCGTCTTTTGCTCGGCGAGCGCGCCGCTGTCGTCCTGCTTGTTGTACTGGACCGAGCCGTCGAGGACGAAGGTCGCGCCCGTTAGATGGAAGGCGTTGCTGAGCTCGTTTTTGAACGCGATCTCGGCGCGGGCGCCGCCGACGCCACCGGAGAGGATCGTGTCGCTCAGCAGGCTCAGGCGCGTGTGGCTGCGCCGGATCTGCTCCTTGAGCTCATCGACGCGCTGCTCGAGGTCGCGCAGCCGCACGACGTACGTCGAGCCGTCGACCGCGGTCGTGGCCGATGCGGCGGGAGCGCCGGGAGGCGGTGCAGCGGGTGCTGCGGTAGTGCCGGTCGCCGTCGCCGTTGCGGCGGGCGCTGGTGCCGGTGCCGCGGTGGTCGTCGCTGCGGGCGCCGCCGTGGTGGTGGTCGCCGCGGCGGTCGTCGCAGCGGGTGCCGGCTTCGCCGCCGATGACGGAGCGGAGCTCGTCGTGGTCGGCGCCGCTGCGGGTGCCGGCTTCGCCGTCTGTGCGCGGGCAGGTTGTGCGAGCGAAACGGCCGCCACTGCAGCCAAGGACCAAGCCAGAATCGAGCGTTTCATGTTCCCTCGTTCGTTGCCGCGTGCCTCGGACTCATCCAACCCCACCGGCTCTTTCCACCAAGGTGAGTTGCGAGGCGCATACTTACGCCTCCGCGAGCGGACGGAAAGAGCAATCCTCCCAAGACCTTGCTGGTAGCCCGCCCGGTCGTTTTTGGCTCACACGGGGCGAGACAGAACGCGCCGAGCAGAAAAGTGGACACCGGCCAGCCGACCCAGTACCTAGGCTGCGGATTTTACTCCTGTCTTGCTGCTTGGCGGCACCCGGCGTACCTATGGGCTTGGCGCCGCGGACGGAGATCGAACCCCGCGCTTGGACGTCAAGGTCAGGTAGGGCGGATCGTCGCGAGCCGCCCTCCACGAGGAATCGACTCTTACGCCCGCTGGCTGCCGCTCGTGCTCCCCCATGGCGGCCGTCCCCGGAGACGCATCCGACGAAACCTTGATGGTCCGCTACCAGCGGGGCGACCGCGGTGCGTTCACCTTGCTCGTGCGGCGTCATCATCGCGCACTCTATAACTTCGTGCTGCGCCAGCTTCGCCACCAAAGCCTCGCCGAAGAGATCACTCAGGAGGTCTTCTTGCGCGTGGTCCAAAGCGCCAACGAGTACAAGCACGAGTCCCGCTTCTCGACCTGGGCGTATGCCATCGCGCGGAACCTGTGCGTGGACCAGCTCCGCAAGGCGCAGCACCGCCGGCACCCGTCGCTCGACCAGCCGCTCGGACCCGGCGACGACGCACGCGCCCTCGCCGACGTCGTCGCGGACCCGAAGCCGGTCGGCAACGCCGAGCACAGCGCCGCCGCGTCGCAGATGCGCGCGACCCTCATCCAAGCGATCGAGACGCTGCCCGACGACCAGCGCGAGGTTTACCTCCTGCGCGAGGTCGCGAACCTTTCGTTCAAGGAAATCGCAGAAGTGACGGCGGTGCCGGAAAATACGGCAAAAAGCCGGATGCGCTACGCGCTCGAGCGGCTGCGCTCCACGCTCTGTGACTTCGAGGAGTATGCGCGTGCCCTGCGCTGATCCGCGAGCCACACGGAGGTGCCGCCGTGGATTGTGAGCGCTTCGACCGCATCGTGCTCGACTACCTCTACGACGAGCTCGACGAGCTCACGGCGGCGGCGGCGAAGCGTCACGTGGAGCAGTGCGCTCGCTGCCGCGGGATCGTCGCCGGACTGCGCGCCACCCGTGAGGTCGGCGCGCTTCCGCTGGTCGATCCGCCGGAAGGCCTCGAGCTTCGCATCCTGGACGCCGAGCGTCAGGTTCGCGAGCGCTTGCCGATGAAGCAGCGCGCGGGGCGCGCGGTGTCGGTGCTCGCGGGCTACGCGATGCGACCGCAGCTTGCGATGGCGGCGCTCCTCTTGCTCGCGATCGGCAGCGGGCTCGTCTTCTTCCGCCAGCGTCCGAACGATCGCGACACCGTGTCCGTCACGGAACGCGGCGTGGCGGAGAGCGACCCGGAACCGCTTTCAGTGCTGCCGCGCGGACAGAAGGGGGAAGCGGCGAAGGCGGCGGCCCCGGCTCCTGGCTTGGCCGCAGCGCCGCTCTCGCCGACGGCCCGCGACGCGATCGCGATGCGCCCGTCGGCCCCGGCGGCCACGGCTTCGGCCGCCCCCGCCGAAGCGCGTGAAGACAGCGTCTACCAAGCCGCGCTCGGGGCGTACCGAGCCGGGCGCTACCGCGAAGCGCGCCAACAGTTCGAAAGCGTCGTCGCCCAAGGTGGCGCGGACGCCGCACGCGCCGCTTACTACGCGGCCCTCGCGGCCAAGGGCGGCGAAGGGTGCGGCAGCGCCGCGACGCTCTTCGATCAGGTTTCGCAGCACTACCCGGGCACGAGCTCCGGCTACGACGCCACCTGGGAAGCCGCCGGCTGCTACGAAACCCTCGGCGATACGGAGCGCGCCCGCCGCAGCTACCAGGCGCTACTCGACGAAGGCAGCTACAGCGCCCGCGCCCGCGCCGCCCTCGCCCAGCTCGATCGCGCCGACGGCCCCTCCGAAGTCGCAGCGCGCAAGCGCGCCCCCGCCGCTTTCAAGGAAGCGAAGCCTGCCGCGGGCGCGGGAGTCGGCTCCGTCCAACAAGCCCCCGGCTCGGAGCCGGCCGCGCCGAAGGCAGCCCCACCGCCCCAAAACGCCGAGTCCGCTCCCAAGCGACAGATGAAGGCTGACCCCGCGTTTTGATCCGGGCATGCAGCGGCCATTGTCCGCAGTGCGTGAGCACCGACATGCGTCGCCTCCCCGCCTACCCCCCAGTCCCTGTGTCTGCGCTGCGCGCCGACGAAACCGACGCTACGCGCCGCTGACCATCGGGGCGTTCGTGCCGGCTTCGCCGAGCTCGACGTCCGCCGAAGCGACCACGTTCAGCTCGCCTTGCGGCGGATCGAACGGGGCGCGGCCGACTTGGACCGAGCCGAAGCGCGGGAAGAGCGTGGCGACGAGGTACTGTTTGCCGAAGTACCACCAGAGGTTCGACTTCCAGACGAGGCGCGGGTCGATTTTCGGAGCGAGCTCCTCGTGGATGGCCTTGAGCTTGCTCCAGTGCGTGCCCGGATTCTCGTGGTGGGCAGCGTGGTAGCCGTTGTTGAACAGCAGGAAATTCAGGGCCCTGCCTTCCCAGCTGCGGGAGTGATTGTGCTCCGACCACGGGTCCGTGTGGACGTGCTGCTCGTAGTTGAAGAGCATGATGGTCCAGAGCGCGAAGAACGCCGGGAACAGCACGGCTAGCCCGTACACGTAGAGGCCGGTGCGCACCCCGTGGAGCACGATGGCGAGCCCGAAAAGGAGCGCATGCGCCCCGCCCCACACGACGTACTGGCTGATGATGCGCCGGTAGAACGCGGGGTTCTGCGTGCGCGCCTTCTGCATGAACGCGCGGATCGGGTAGCCCTGGTAGTAGCTCGACACGAAGAAGTACGTCACCGCGACGGGCACGCTGTGCTTGTTGGTGAAGCGCCAGGTGATGGTCGCGTCGCCCGCCCGGTTCACGAACTTGTGGTGGTTCAGGTTGTGGGTCGGGATCCAGGCGAAGACCGGGTAGCCGTAGAAGATCGAGATGACGTTGCCGAAGAGCTGGTTCATGCCCTTCGAGGCGAAGGTCGGGCAGTGGTTGTGGTTGTGGGCAATGACGCCGCAGGCGAGCGCGAAATAGGCGCTGACCCAGAACAGCCACTTGACCAAATCCGGCCGGGCGTACTGCACACCCACCGTCACCGCCGAGAGGAGGACCCAGAGCAGAGTTCGGTAGTCAGCTGAAAATCGGGGGCGCATCGTTAGACCGTGGGGCCGGGGCGGCTACCTTCTGTCAAAATTTGCCGCCCTTAGCAAGCCGGTGCCGGCGGAGTGGCGCAAAACGCGCTCGCGGCGGCCGCTCGAGCCCCACGTTGCGCCGGAGGGAACCCCGATTGGCGACCGGCTAGTTCGTCGAGCTCCGCACGTAAGCGATCGTGCGGACGACGCCGACCAGACGCTCGCGGTTGTCGCGGTTCAGATCGATGAAGCGGATACCCATGCCGGGGTTCGGGTTGCTCGCCAGCATGCGGACCGGGTTCACCCACTGAACCTGTCCCGTGAGCACGAGCGGATCGATGCTGCCGGGCGGCGCGAACTTCAGCGTCACGCGTGTCCCCACCTCGAGCGGCTCGTTCGTGCGCACGAAGATGCCGACCTCGGAAATGTTGGTGATGTTCGCGTAGAGGAACGTGTCCTCGGTCTCGCAGTCCACCGACCAGACCACGTCGATCCGATCGGCGCCGCGCCGATCGGAACCGGGTCGCTCGGACGGCGCGGGACGCTCCGACTTTTCTCCGCTCACGGATCCGGCCTTAGCCTCGATCAGCGCGGGTGTCACGCACACAAGGTGCGTGAACAGGACCTCGGCCTTCGCAGCCTCACCATCGGGTACTGAATCCCGCCGCTCGACGACGCGGCCCTCGGGCCTGCTCGCGCCGCGCCCCTCGTCTACTCGACCTCGATGTCGCCACCGTGCAGGCGATCGTCGGTCGCGGTCCCGCGGGTCACCGGCAAGCGTCGGGACGCCGAGTAGAGGCCGAAATAAACCTGGTAGCGGCCGCGCGTGAAGTTCGGCTCGAGCGTGAGCTCGTGACGGTCGGCGATCAGGTCGCCGACGATCCAGAGCGAGAACGGATAGTGACCGTCGAGCGTGGGGTGGTCGGCGTTGAAGCGCCGTTGGAATCCGTCGATGTGGACGAAGGTTTCCCAGCTGCCGACGACGCGCGCCGCCACTCGGTAATAGATGACGAACTCATAGCGCCGCGCCGGCATCACCGACCGCACGGGCTCCCCGTCGAGATTCGTGACGTCCCAGCCGAGCACGTCGATCTGTCCACCGAGGCACGCGTCGAGCGGGTGCGTCGGGTGCGGAGGGCGATCCAGGAGGTACCGATCGAGAGGGTTTTGGTTGTGCTCACCGGGCAGGAGGCGATTGGAGGCGAGCAGCACCTCGCTCGAGCGGCCGTCGAGGATCGGCAGGTTCGCGTTCTTGCCGAGCGAGCGGTAGCGCGAGTTGAGGCCGTTCAGCGTGTCGGACTTGAGGACGAGCCAGCGTCGGGCCGACGGCTCGAAAAGCCAGTCGAAGGCGCTCTCCGCGTCACTCAGCGGAACGACGGGACGACCGACGGCGTAGGGCGCCGACGCGCTGCTCGTCCCGAGCAGGCCGAGCGGGTCGCCGGGCGCGGCGAGGCGCCGGAACGCGTCGAAGGTGCCCTCCGGTGAGAGCTGCGCGACGAGCGCGGGGTAGTAGCCGACGCTGAGGCCCGTCGCGCCAGCGACGCAGCCGAGCGCCGCGAGCCCGGAACGAGTCGGAAAGAGCCGCCCGAAACGCCCGCGCGCGCGCTGGTTCGAGAGCCAGCGCGCCGCATCGCGCAGCACGAGCGCAAGCAGCGGAAGCGCGAGCACGAGCGGCGGGACCAGCCACGCCACGCGCATGCCCGTCCGCCCGGCGTCGACGACCGCGAAACGCGCGAGCGCCGGGATGCGCTCGCCGAGCAGACCGAACGCCAGGAAACCGAGCAGCGCCGCCTCCACGACGCAGACACCGAAGAGGAGATTGCCGTTCCATTGATCGCGGAGCGTGGCGAACCACGCCGCGTACTCGCGCCGCTCGAACGCGGGGCGCTCGCTCGGATCGTCCTCGAGCAGCCCGACGAAGATCCCGAGCGCCGCGCTCGCTCCGGCGAGCATGAGCCACGGCGCGCCGCTCTCGCGGAAACTCTCGGGAAAGCGCGCACCTTCGACGCCGAATGCCAAGAGCACCTTGTCCGGGAGGTTGATGAAGTCGGCGAGCAGCAGCACGACGAGCGCCGCCGACGTCATTCCGAGCGCGCGCGACGGCGGCGTCCCACGCTCGATGTCGGCGAGCGCGAGCGCGACGAGGATCGCGAGGCTCGCGACGGGGCCGAACGGGAGCACGCCCGCGTAGGGCGAAACACCGCCCCACGCGCCAAGACCGACCAGGGCCGTCAGCACGAGGCTGAGACGCAGGCCGCTTTCGCGGGACCGGGCCGCGCCGGCGAGCGACGCGGGGAGCGCGGTGGCGCGTGCAAGCGCCATCGGAACGAGCGCGCTCCACGGGAAGAGGGCGTGACCGAGCGCGCCGATCACGGCGTCGAAGGTGGGCGGAGCGGAGCCGTGCGTGATGCCGAACCCGAGCCAGACGAAGTACCGGTCAGGCTCGCCGTCGGCACGCAGGAGGAGCGTCACGCCGAGCGCCGCCGCTGCGACTCCGAGCGCGAGCAGGGACGCGCCGAAGGCGTCGCGCGGGCGATCGTGCTCGAGGGACCCGCTGAGCTTCAGCGCGAGCCACGCGAGCGGCGCGCCCAGCAAGGGAACGCTCACGCCGAGCAGGAGGCCGCGGCTCATGAGGCCGGCGCCGAGACCCACGGCAGCGAGGCCGAGCCAAGCGAGGCGCGCGGCGACCCTGCCCTGCTCGAAGAGCGCGAGCGTGACACCGGCGGTCGCGGCCGAGAGGGCCGCCATCGTCACGATGTCGCCGAGCAGCGTCCGTGCGTGGAGAAAATAGAGCGGCATCGTGCCGAGCACGAGCACGCTGAAGAGCGCGGTGCGACGACCCGACAAGCGGCGGGCGAGGACGTACGCGGCGGCGAGGCCGGCCAGCGCGAACAGCACGAGCGGCAGGCGCGCCGCCCACGTGTGAAGCCCGAACAGCTTCATTCCGAGCGCCATGCTCGTGAAGGGCAGCTCGCCCCGATCGACCTCGCCGCGCGTGGGCAACGAATTGTCGGTGCCGGGCAAGGCGAGTCCGCTCGCGCCGAAGAGCCCGAGCGCGATGCGGCGCGCGAGCTCGATCGAGCGGAGCTCGAAGGGATCCCAGAGACCGCTCTTCGCGATCGGCACGAGCAGCGTGAGCGCGATGAAGCCGAAGCCGAGCACGGGCATCCACGCCGGCGAGCGCTCGCGGGACGCTTCGGGCTCGCTCACGTGCCTACTCACCTTCGAAAGCGACGCCCAGGGTCGCGCCGAACAGGAGCACGTGACCGCTCAGGTGATCGGCGTCGGGACCCGCCGTGGTGGTGAGCGTCTGGGGGACGCCGAGGGCGTCGGCAAACGTCACGTCGAGGTGGATCTCCTCGAACGGCCTGAGCGGGCGCCGCCAAACGCCGCCCGCACCAAGCGAGACGACGTGCCGATCGACGGCCAGAAGGCGCGTGGACGGCTGCGTCCGCGGCACCGGGGACGCTTGGAACGAGTAGCCGGCGCGCAGCGCAACGTCGATGCGCGGAGTGAGCCCGAGGTGCGGCTCGACGCCGACGTGGGGCACGAAGCGATCGCTGAAGTTGGCGGGCGGCGGGGGGACCGCCACCGTGTCGGGAACCGAGATGCCGCTCTCGGGCGGTAGCGCGGTGCGCGTCGACGTCTGTGGGTACGGGCTTCGGTACGCGCTGTAGCGCTGCCAATCGAGCTCCGCCGTGACGAGCAGGGTGGGCAGGGGCAGAAGGCTCGCACCGAGTGCCACTTGGGCCGGCGTGTACGCCACGTCCGCCTTGGTCTGGAAGTCGTAGCGGACGGGCAAGCTGGTGTCGGGGACTTCGAGCGCGCCGACGAGCGCGCCCTGGATGCGATGCTCGACCAGCGACGCGCCGCGGTAGGAGACGCCGACGGTGAGCTCCTTCGACGGGACGAACGTGGCGCCGAGCAGCGGGAAGCGCGAGGCGGTGAGATCGGCGTCGACCGCGTGGCGAAGGGTCGATTGGTACTCGCTGCCGCTGCCGTCGGCGACGACCGCGGTGCCTTCCACACGGAACGTGCCGCGCAGCGACGCTTGAAAGCCGATGCCGCCGCCGAGCAGCAGCCACGGCAGCGGACGCACGGCGAACGTCGACCCCACGTCGACCAGGCGAGGCGTGGCGTCGTCGAGCGCCCAATACGGCTCCGTCGGCTGCGGCTCGCGCAGGCGCGATAGCCGCCCGTCGGGCAAAGCGAGGGCGAGCCCGAACGCGACGGGCACCGTGAAGATCGCGCCGGGAACCACGAGCCCGGCGTCGATCGTCTGCACGCTGGGGAGGGCCGTGGGATTGCCGGACGTTTCGAGTGAGTAGCTCGTGCTCGAGTAGCCGAAGGTCAGGCTCACGTGCTCGGCGCGCACGAGGCCGGAGGGATTGTGAAAAACGGCGGACGCGTCGTCGGCGATCGCGACGCCGGCGCCGCCGAGCGCCTGCGCGCGCGAGCCGAAGCCGAAGTCGATGTCGGGGCTCGCCCCTGCCGGGAGCGCGACGCCGAGCGCGCCGGCCGCCGCGACCAAGCCGAGCACTCGCGCGACAGGCGCGGTCACAGCTCCACCCCGACGCCGAAGATCCAGGTGAGCACCGTGCCGTGAGTCGTGACGGTGGGTCCGAAGGGTCCCTGCGCCGCCGCTCCCTCCTTCTCGTGGGTGCGCGGGGCGAGCCAGTCGAGACGCAGCGCGCCGTCGAGGTGCAGCGGCAGCACGTGCCCGGCGAAGCCCACGCGGTAGCCGACCGCGAAGCCGTGCCGGCTCGCGTCGAAGGAGTTTCCGAAGCCGGTTTGCTCGGGGACGGGCGTCGCGGCGAACGCGTACCCGCCGCGCAGCGTGAGCTCGACCGGGCGCGCATGGACGGCGGCCTCGAGCCCTAGCCGCGGCACGATCACGTCGGAGTAGCGCGACGGCGCGGGCTCGGGCGTGCCGCAGCTGACGCCCGCGGGACACTGCACGGTAGCCGTGACCCAGCCCGGAAAATCCGACCAACGCTCGTAGCGAGCGCCGAGCACGGCGCGGAAATCTCCGAACGCGCGCGAGAGCTCGGCGTCGAGCTTGAGCGGCTCGTAATGCGCGACGCCCTCGATGTTGAGCGGCGCGATCTGCAGGCCCGAGAGGTTCGGCGCCGGCACGTCGACGTTGAAGTCGGCGCGCAGCACGCTGCGGAACGCGAGCCCGAGCTGACCGATCTCGCCGAGGTCCACCCCGAAGCCGAACGCGGGCGCCCAGGCCGGGAAGAGCTCCGTCCCGACGCCGGCGGGCGCCGTCGCGGAAACGCCGACCGATTGTTTGCCCCGCAGAGCAGCCAACACCTCGACCCCGAGCCCAAACGAGAACTGCCGGTAGCCGATGCCGAGCCCCACGCCGAGGTCGAGTGCACCCGACCGATCGACGATGAGCGGGAAGCTCGTCTCCTCCGGGAACGGCGCGTGAGCACGCACGAGGTAGTCGGGCGGCGTCTCGGCGAACAAGCCGAGCGCCGCGCGGATGCCGTTCGGGTCGGGCGCGGTGAGCGGCGCGACGACGCCGATCATCACCGCCTTGAAGAGCTCGGCCTCGAACGGCTGCCGGCCCTCTGCGGTGTCGTACGAGAGAGAAAAGCTCGAGGCGGCGAGCCCGAAGGTGAGCTCCTTCGAGGGCGACTCGGCGAGCTCGGCCGGGTTCACGAGGGTCGCCTCGGCGCCGAGCGGGAGCGAGGTGCCTCCGCCGGCGAGCGCGGTGCTCTGGGGGCCGGCGCCGAAGAGGCTCGTCGGCGTCGCTCCCGCGCGGCTAGAGAGGGCGATCCCGGCGAGACCGAGCAGCGCGCACCTCGAGAAACGGAAGAATCGCCGGCGGTCCCTGGTCACGAGCCGCGGCGAGGCTAGCATGGCGCCCCTCCTCCCCACCCCCGTCCCTTTTCACGCCCTCCAGCACCCCATGCGCTTCGGCACCATCGCCATCGTCGGCCGCGCGAACGTCGGCAAATCCACGTTCCTGAACGCCGCCCTGGGCGAGCCTTTGGCCATCGTTTCCCCGCTCCCCCAAACCACGCGCGACACGCTGCTCGGCGTCGTCCACGGCGACGACGCCCAGCTCGCCTTCCTCGACACGCCGGGGCTCCACCGGGAGAAGAACGAGCTCGGCCGGCGCATGAACCAGAGCGCCCGCGAGGCGGTGCGGGCCGCGGACGTGATGCTCTTCGTCACCGACGTGCACCATCTCGTCGTCGGAAGCAAAGCGACGCGTCCGGCGCTCGACGGAGAGGACGCGCGACTCATCGAGGAGCTCGGCACGAAGGTTCCGGCGGTCGCCGCGGTCAACAAGATCGATCTGCTCCGCGATCGCACCCGCCTGATCCCGATGCTCGAGGCGCTCAACAAGGCGCGCTCGTTCGAGGCGATCGTGCCGGTGAGCTTGAAGCAGAAGAAAGACGTCACGCGCCTGCTCGAGGTGCTGGCCGAAGTCGTTCCGGAGGGACCGGCCGGCTACGACGAGGACATGCTCACCAACCGCCCGACCTCGTTCTTCGTGCGGGAATACGTGCGCGAAGCCGTGCTCGGCGGCGCGCGCGGGGAGGTCCCCCACGCCGTCGCGGTGAGCATCGACAGCTACGACGACGGCCCGAAGCTCGTGCGGGTCGAGGCCACGATCCACGTCGAAAAGACCGGCCAGCGCGCGATCCTGGTCGGCAAAGGCGGCACGAAACTCAAGGAGATCGGCACGCAGGCGCGCCTGCGCATCGAGGCGTTCGTCGGCAAGAAGGTGTTCCTCAAGCTCTTCGTGCGCATCACCCCGCGCTGGAAGAGCGTCCCACGCCAGCTCGCCGAGCTCGGGTACGAAGCCGAGAAGAAGCGCGGCAAGGAAGAGGGCTCCCGATGACCCCCATCGTCGCCGTCGTCGGCCGCCCCAACGTCGGCAAGAGCACGCTCTTCAACCGCCTCGCGGGGCAAGGCATCGCCATCGTGCACGACTCCCCCGGCGTCACGCGCGATCGCCACTACGCGGTCGCGCATCTCTACGGCCGCAACGTAACGCTCGTCGACACGGGCGGCTTCGACCCCGAGAGCGACGACCCGATGCAGCAAGGCATCGCGCGGCACGTGCGGGCGGCGATCGCCGAAGCCGACGTGATCGTTTGCGTGCTCGACGGCACCCTGCCCCCGACGGCCGCCGATCGCGAGGCGGTGCAGTTGCTCCGCCGCGGCGACAAACCCGTCGTCTACGTCGCCAACAAGGTCGACACGGCGGCCAAGGTGAGCGACGCCGCGGAGCTCTACCGGCTCGGTGTGCCCGAGCTCGTTCCCGTCTCGGCGTTGCACGGTCGCGGCACGTCCGAGCTCGGTGAGGCCGTCGCGAAGCTCCTGCCGCCCATCGAGCCGAGCGCGGACGGCGACGACGACGTGCCGCGCATCGCGCTGATCGGCAAGCCCAACGCCGGCAAATCGTCGCTCTTCAATCGCCTCGCGGGCGAGGAGCGCGCGCTCGTCGACGCCCGCCCCGGCACGACGCGCGATCCGGTCGACACGCGCATCATCGTCGGCGGGCGCCCGTTCATCATCGTCGACACGGCGGGCATCCGGCGTCGGGCCCGGGTCGAGAAAGGCATCGAGCTCGTGAGCGTTCTCCGCGCTATCCGCGCGCTCGAGCGGGCGCACGTCGCCGTGCTCATGTACGACGCCACCGAGGGCATCTCCGAGCAGGACGCGCGGCTCGTGGGCCTCGCCGTCGAGCGACGCCGCGCGCTCGTGATCGGCATGAACAAGATGGACGCCGTGCCGAAGGAGAACCGCCGCGCCGTGACCGAGCAGGCGCAAGAAGCGCTCGCGTTCGCACGCTGGGCGCCGATCATGCCGCTCAGCGCGAAAACGGGCTTCGGCGTCGCCGAGCTCATGCAGAAGGTGAGCAAGGCGACGACGGAGCTCAAGCGCCGCGTGAAAACGGCGGAGCTCAATCGCTTCTTCCGGGACGTGCTCGAACGACAAGCCCCGCCCACGAACAAGGGCCGCGCGCCGCGCATCTACTACCTGACGCAAGCCGAGGCCTCGCCGCCGCTCTTCATCGCGTGGGCAAACTTTCCCGAGAGCATCAGGCCCGCGTACCAGCGCTTCGTCGAAAACCAGATCCGCAAGGCCTTCGGCTTCGATTCGGTGCCCGTCACGGTGACGTACCGCGCCCGCCAGCGCGATCCGTCGCGCGTTCGGCCGAAGCGCGACGACGATTGAAGAGAGTCGGAACGACGGCCGGCGGAGCGCACGGCGTCGTCGTCGCTAGCGCCTGGAGCCGTCGGGGCTTCCTGGTGCTGGGGAGGCTGTGCGTGCCGTATGCATTTTCTTCGGAATGTGCTTGACGGGTTTCGTTGGGCTCGAGTGTCGAGAGGCGCTGCGCGCTCTGTAAATGCCGCTTTGCTGCGTCAGGATGAGCAGTGGCTGGCGTTCGGGGATTGGATGACTTCGCTGTCGTCTCGACGCGTGGAACGACATCCTGGGCGTGCAGGCAAGGGCGCAAATCTGCGTGTTAGAGAGGAACCTCAGCGAGACCACGGCGGCTCGAGGGCGCGTGGTCGGGAGGTTCGAACATGTCAGCTATCGTCTTAAAGGGTGACGACGCTTCATGGCGTCAGGCACATGAAGCGCTCGTTCGTCTCGCCATGGAGCGAGCCGGGCTCGATTTCGACGAAGGACGCGCGCTTCTCCGGGCGCGCCGCTCGGGGGCGCATGTTCGGCTCGGGTTCGCGTCGTTCCTGGAATACACCGAGCGTCTTTTCGGCTACGGACCTCGGCTTACCCAGGAAGAGCTCCGCGTCGCCGAGGCGCTCGAGGAGCTTCCTGAAATCGCAGGGGAGCTCCGAACGGGCGTTATCAACTTTTCGGTCGCACGCGTCACGCGCGTGGCGATTCCGGACTCGCGGCTCGAGCGCCACCTGCTGCGCCTCGAGCTGTCAGGCGAGGTTTTGGCGACTTATCGCGAAGCGATGGCGAAGATTCGGCGTGACGCGGGGGAGCTCTCTCGACGACGACGCAGCTTTTCTGCTGCTCTGTCGGCAGACCCTTGCGGGGAATAGGGACCCGGGGCGCTCGAGCTACCAAATCGCGCTCACGGTTTGCGAGCGCTGTCGCCGGGCCACGCAGCAGGGACGCGGGGAGCTCATCGAGGTCGGTCCCGAAATCATCGAGATGGCGGAGTGCGACGCTCAGCACATCGGGCATGTGGACGCACACGTGGGCGTTCGATATGACGAGGACGCTCGCGTACACGTGGGCTCGAGTCCCGCCCGCGCCACCCAGACCATCCCGCCCGCAACGCGGCGCACGGTCCTGCGCCGAGACAGTGCGAAATGTCGCGTACCCGGTTGCCGGCACGCGGTCTTTACGGAGCCGCACCATCTCGAGCGGCGCTGC
>DATMCL010000004.1:0-4835 GCA_035558375.1 Polyangiaceae bacterium | reverse complement strand
TCTTCGAGGCGCTTCTGGGGCGTCACGTCACTGATGCCGGCGAGGAGGGCCGGAGCGCCGTCGAACTCGATGGCGCGCAGCGAAACCAGCGCCCAAAACTCCACACCGGAGCGCTGGCGCATGCGCACCGTCTGGCCGTCGACGTACCCGTCGGCGAGCACGCGGGTGACCAACCGATCGCGGTCGGCAGGATCGACGTAGAAGTCGACCGCCTTCTGACCCTCGAGCTCCTCGAACGGGATACCGTAGAGATCGGCGCAGCGCGTATTGCCGAAGAGCACGGTCGAGTCTTCGGAGCGCACCAGGGCCATCGCGACCGGCGCCGCTGCGAACAGCGCGCGCACGTTCTGCTCGCTGCGCCGCACCGCGCCTTCTGCGATCTTCTGCGCAGTGATGTCGGACAGGCCGATGAACGCAGCGTCGGTGCCCTCGAACGTGATGCGCTGGGCGGAAAGCAGCGCCCAGAAAGGCCAGCTCGAGAGCGTCTTCAGCCGCACGACCACGTTGTCGACGCGCCCCGAGAGCCGCATCTCGTTCGCAATGGCGTCGCGCTCGAGGGGATCGACGTAAAACTCGCGGGTTGTGCGCCCCACGACCTCGTCGGGCGTGGCGTCGAACAGCACTGCCGCGCGGTGGTTCGCATACTTCACCGTGCCGTCGGCGAGCTCCACGACGACGAAAGGGACGGGCGACGCGTCGAGCACGTGGCGCTCGACGGCGCCTTCTTCGCCGTGCAGCTCGAGGCCCGTGGTCAAACGCTGCGCCTCGGCGGCGCGCATGCGGCGAAGCTCGTCCACGTGGCTCCGGTAGAGCCCGAGCTGATGCTCGGCCTTCAGCCGCTCCGACGCTTCGCTCACGAGCGCGACGAAGTCGGCGACGGTACCGGCGAGTAGCTCCTCCCAGAACTCCCAGTGGCGCGGCGGCCCGACGTGCTCGTGGCACACCACGCCGACCATCTCGCCCCGGACGAACACGGGGGCGTCGAGCATCGCGCTGATGCCGAGCGGCTTCAGGTACCACTCGGCGAATTGGTTCGTGCGCGGATCGAGCGTGGCGTCCGACGCGGCGATGCAGCGCTCGCGCGAGAGCGCCTCGAAGTAGCGGGTCGCCTGCTCGCGCGCAACGACGACGCCGCGCGAGTGCTTCCGGACCGTCGCCTCGAACAAGTCCAAGCACTCGATGCTGAGGCGATGCTTGTCGAAGAGCCAGACGCTGGCGCGCTCCACGTGCAATAGCTCGGTCGCAAGCTCCGTGACCTGCGACAGCGCCGCGGTGATGTCGCCGCGGGTCAGCGCATCGAGCTTCATCAAGCGTGCGAGCAGCTGGCGCTGATCGTTCAGGCGCGCCTGAATCGACCGCGACGACGGCTCGACGTCGGGGAATTCACCGGCGGAGCTTGCCGGTGAGCCGCTCACGGCCCTTCCAGGATCTGTTTCCAGCCCGGGTCCTTCGCGACGTAGCCGGGACTCACCACGTAGAGCGGGGCTTTGTCCGCGGCGGTCATGACGGCCGTGAGCCCCGCGAGGCCGCCGCCAAGATCACAGCGCGTGCGCTTCGCAGATTTTCCGCCCACGGCTGGCACGTCCCATTGCTTGGACGGCGTGCCCTTCAGAGCCGCACAGTCAAGCTGCCCGTCGAGCGTGGTGGTGAAGCGGAAGGCCGTGAGGTCGGCTTCAAAGTAGCGCGCTTCGAGCGTGTGCGTACCGGCGGCGCGGGAGGCAGTGCAGAAGTGCTGCTTGGCCGCGTCACCCTTGGCGCCCTCGGGAACGGGCTCGCAGACCGGCGCCTGCGAAGCTTTGTCGGGCGCCGCCCGGTTCTGAGCCACGAACTCGAAAAACACCTTGGCGAGCGCATTGGTGTCCGCGACTTTCTTCGCCTCGGCGGCCTTGCGCTGCTGCACGGCCGATTCGCGCTCGGAGATCTTCAGATCGAGAGCGGTGAGCGGTCCCCGATCTTCGCACTGCTTGTAGGCGTACTCGCGCCACTGTCGTGCGGCGTCGAAGTTCTCCGCGTCGAGTGACTGCGCGACGACGGCCTGCGCCTGCGTGCACTTTTCGGGATCGCCCTCTTTGCAACCGGCGACGCCGGCCGCGACGAAGAGCCCTAGCGCGAGCATTCCGGCCGCCGGCCGCTTCCTTCCGAGGATCATGAAACCAAGACTTAGCCCGGTCCGTGGAGGGATGGAACCCGAGCCGAAGGGGCCACGCTTTCCCCCCAAATGCCGTTATTTTATACTCGCTGGTCATGGACGCCCACGGCGTCATCACGGCCCTCGCCTGTGCGGGAGACCTCGCCTTCGGCGCCCTCGCTTTCCTCAGGCGGTCGAAGAGCCCGCTCGCGGGACTCATCGCGCTGCTGTTTTTCGACGCCTTCATCTGGAACTTCGCCACGCTCGCCTACGAGCTGTCGGGCCGCCCGTACTGGCATTCCGTGGATCGCCTGTTCTCGAGCCTGATGCCCGCGATTGCCCTCCACGTCGTCATCGCGTTCATCGGGCGCGGGCGCAAGATGCGACCGGTGTGGGTGGCGGGCTACGTCGTCTTTGGAGCGGTGGGCCTGTTCGTCGACGGCGATGCCTGGTGGAAATGTTTGGCGGCGCTCGGGCCGCTCGTGATGCTGCTCGCGGCCACGCTGCTCGTGCAGCACCGGCAGCGGACGACCGACGCGCGCGAGCGCGCCCGCACCGAGCTCGTGCTGCTCGCGTTCTCACTCGGCGCCTTCTCCCTCACGGACCTCTGGTACCAGGAGGTGAGCTTCCCGCTGCCGCGCCTCGGCGCCATCGGGACGCTCGTGGCCATGATCCTTTTTGCGACCGCAGCGCTGAGGCTCAAGCTGCTCGGCGAGGAGGTTCCGCCCATCGTGGCGCTCTACGCCTTCCTGTTCGGGCTCCTGTGGGTGGGTCTAGAGCTCGCGCTCGTGCGCTGGCTCGATCCGACGATGAGCCCTTGGGTGCTCGGGGCCTTCGCGCTCGCGCTCGTCATCGTGGCGTCGACGCGCGAGGCGGGACGCCTGACGGCGGTGCGTCGCGCGCGGACGGAAGAGCTTGCGACCCTCGGCCGCTTCGCGGAGCAGTTCGCCCACGATATCCGCAATCCGCTCGCTGCCGTGAAGGGCGCCGTGCAGTTTTTGCGCGAGGAACACCGTGTCGGCCGCTCGCTCGACGACCAAGCGTCTTTCCTCACGCTGATCGAGCAGCAGCTCGAGCGTGTCGAGCGGTCCGTCGATCGGTATCAGCGAATCGGCAGGGTCGAGCCGCGCCTCACGCGCCAGTCGTTGAACGCGGTCGTCGCTCGGGTCACGAAGCTGCAGGAGCACGCCGTGGACCCCGCGCTGAGTCTCGCAGCCGTGCTGCCGCCCGGGCTACCCGAGGCGCAGCTGGACGCCGACCTCGTGGAGACGGCGCTCGAAAACGTCATCCGCAACGCCTGTGAAGCCATGCCGAACGGCGGCGTCATCACGCTCGCGACCGGCTACGATGACGCTTGCGGCTGCGTGACGGTCACGATCGCAGACGAGGGTGACGGCATGAATGCCCGCGAGCTCGAGCAAGCCACGACCTTGTTTTTCACGACGAAAGCCCAAGGCTCCGGTCTCGGCCTGAGCTTCGCGGAGCGCGTGGCGAAGGCTCACGGCGGCGGACTCGCCTTGAGCAGCGTCCCTGGACGCGGCACGAAGGTCACCTTGAGCTTCACGGTCGGCGCGGGGCAAGCGTGAACGAGCACCGACAGCGCGTGCTGCTCGTCGACGACGACGCCGCGGTGCGCACGGTGCTCGCCGCATTGCTGCGGCAGGCGTGTGTCGAGCCGGTGGAAGCCGACAACGCCGCCCAAGCGCTCGAGCGGCTCACCGAAGATTCCGTCGACGTCATGATCACCGACCTTCGCATGCCGGGGATGGACGGCATGGCTTTGCTCGACCGCTCGCTCGAGCTCCGGCCCGACGTGCCCGTGATCGTGCTGACGGCGCACGGCAGCGTGCCGCTCGCCGTCGAGGCCATGCGCCGGGGCGCTTTCGAGTTCGTCCTGAAGCCCTTCGAGCGGCAAGAGGTGCTCTCGATCGTGGAGCGGGCCCTCCTGCTCGCGCGCCGAAGCAGCGAGCCGCCGGAGCCTCCCGCTTCGCGCGGCCCGACATTGCTCGGCGACTCCCCGCGCATGGTGGCGCTCCGCTCGGACATCCGGCGCGCCGCGAGCAGCCAGGCGACGGTGCTCGTTCACGGCGAGAACGGCACGGGCAAGGAGCTCGTTGCGCGCGCCATTCACGAGGCGAGCCCGCGCAGCGCCGGCCCCTTCGTGAAGCTCAACTGCGCCGCCATCCCGGAGTCGCTCATCGAGAGTGAGCTCTTCGGCTACGAGAAAGGCGCGTTCACGGGGGCCACTAAGCAGAAGTCCGGCCGCGTGGAGTTCGCTGAAGGCGGGACGCTCTTCCTCGACGAGATCGGCGACTACAGCGCCGCGGTGCAGGTGAAGCTCCTACGCATCCTGCAGGAGCGCGAGCTCACGCGCCTCGGTGGAACCCAGACGTTTGCGGTCAACGTGCGCTTCGTCGCAGCCACCAACAAGGACCTCCAAGCGCTCGTCGCGCGCGGGAGCTTTCGCGAGGACCTCTACTATCGCCTGAACGTGCTGCCGATCGACGTCCCCGCCCTGCGCGAGCGCGCGGAGGACATCGCACTCTTCGTGCAAGCGTTCATCGCTGCATCCGCCAAGGCCAACGGCCGCTCGAGCGTGGAGCTCGAATTCGCCGTGATCGAGCGCATGACGCTCGCTCCCTGGCCGGGAAACGTGCGCCAGCTCGAAAACTTCGTCGAGCGGCTCGTGGTCTTCTCGGACGGCTCG
>DATMCL010000003.1:0-3011 GCA_035558375.1 Polyangiaceae bacterium | reverse complement strand
GCGTCCTCCGAGCGACTGGAGCGCGCGGATTCGAGCTCGGGCCGCGGCTTCAGGCGTTGTGGGGCGGCTACGGCGACCTGTGGCGCGGCGAGCTCACGACCGAGAGCGGCGTCGCGAGCGTGATCGTGAAGGACGTGAGGCCGCCGGACGACGACGGGACGCTCGCCCATAGGCGCAAGCTCCGCTCGTACCGCGTCGAGCAGAGCTTCTACGCGCGTTTCGCCGAGCGCCTCGGCGACCGAAGTCGCGTGGCGAAGGCGCTGGCACTGACGAGCTCAGGTGGGGCTTTCCTCACCGTGCTCGAAGACCTCGAGCAGGCGGGGTACTCGACGCAGGCTCGATTCACGTCGAGCGAGGTGGCAGGCTCGCTCGCATGGCTCGCGGCGTTTCACGCGACCTTCCTCGGTGAGTCGCCCGAGGAGCTCTGGAAGGTGGGCACGTACTGGCACCTCGACACACGACCCGCCGAGCTTTCACGCATGCGCGAGGGTTCGCTCCGAGCGGGCGCCGTCGCGATCGATCATCGCCTGAGCGGCGCGCGCTTTCGCACGTTGGTGCACGGGGACGCGAAGCCCGACAACGTCTGCCGCGCGCCTGATGGAAGCGTGGCGTTCGTCGACTTCCAGTACGTGGGCGGCGGGGTCGGCGTGAAAGACGTGGCCTATCTCCTGAACTCTAGCCTTGCGCCGAACGAGTACGAAAAAGGCCTGCCGCGCTGGTTGGATGCCTATTTCGCCGCGTTGAGAGCCGCGCTCGAGCAGAAGCTCGAGCCGAATGAGCTCGTCGCGCTCGAGCGTGAGTGGCGCGAGCTATTTCCCGTGGCGTGGCTAGACTTCTACCGATTCCTGCAAGGCTGGGCGCCGGGCAGCTACGATCCGGATCCGTTCAGCGAAGCGCTGGTCAAGCAGGTGCTCGCGCCGCCGCTACGGAAGCTTTAGAGCCCAGAGCCCCGCGCGCCAGTTCGACGCGTACACGATCCGGTTGTGGGCATCGAAGGCCCAGTCGAACGGACCCTGCGCGAAGGTCTGGCTCGCCGTGAACGGCGTCCAGGTGACGCCGTCGCTCTCGGGCGAAACCAAGAACGTGGGACCGAACACGGGCGCCGTGTAGAGCCGCTCGCCGTCGCCGAAGATGGCGTTGTAGCCGCCGGAGTCACCGATGTTTTCCCACGTTGCGCCGTTGTCTTTGCTGCGCTGATTGCTGGGACTGCCGGACGCGTAGAGGTACTCGTTCTGCTTGTCGTAGTAGACGGTGCCGCCGCCGTGCTGGATGCCGGTGTCGGTGACCTTTTGCCAGGTTTTTCCGGCGTCTTCGGTGCGCCAGCGGCCGTCGCCCTGCGTGCTCAAGAGCCACGTGTCGGGGTCCCCGATGCCGAGCTCGGCGTCGAAAAGGAAGGCGATGGTGTGGCCCGTGCCCCAGGTGGGCATCGGCTCGTGGACGATCCACGTCGTGCCGGCGTCGGTGGTCTCGAGGACACCCGAGTTGGTGTTCCACTTGGTGTCGGTCCAACCCCATGCGCTGTGGAACACCAAGAGCACGTGGGCGAAATTCGTCGGGTCGACGGCGATGTCGTACACGTCTTCCGCCGTGAGCTCTTTGGTGGCGTTCAGCGCGGTGAAGCCCGCCGGCTCGGTGAGGTTCCGCCCGCCATCCATCGACTCCCAGAATCCGACTCGCCCGCGTACCCCCTGAGCCACGTAGAGGTGCTCTGGATCCGCGGGGTCGATGCGAACGTGAAGGGGCGCTTGAAGGTGATCCGCGCCGCTCCAATCCGGCGGGACGGCGCCGACACGGGACCAGGACGCGCCCGCGTCGTCGCTCCGGTACAGGCCTCCGATGGACGTATCGTAAGAGCCCGTGCACAAGTAGATGACACCCGGCTTACACGGGTGAAGCGCGACGCCGAGCGTGCTCGTGTCCGGATCGAAGGGAAAGCCTACCGGGTTCACGGCCACCCACTCATCGACCTTCAACGCGGGCGCGTTCGCTGGGAGCGAGAGGTCGCCCTCGCACTTCACGTCCACCGGGGCGTGAGCGTCGCCGGTACCGCCGCCGGCTGTGTCGGGAAGGCCAGCGACAGCGGAGGCCCCTGCCGCACCGGGCGGACCGGCGTCGGGGGACGCGGCTTGCCCGCCCGCTTCCTCGGGGGAGAGGTTCGCCGCCTTTGGTGAGTGGGAGCCGCAGGCAGGCGTTACAGCGGCCAGCGCAGCGAGGAGAGCGAGTGGACGAACGTCGAAGCCGGTCATCCGCATGGGTCACCCGTGCATTGCCCGGGCGCCGCGGTTTCGATCACTGGAAAAGGCGACGCTTGGCGCCGGGCGACGCCGTGCCAATGCACACGCTCCCGCGACGCCGCCGGGCGAGCTCAAAGATCTGGCTCGCGAGCATGCTGCACTCCGAGCGTTCGCTGATAGAAGGAGGTTGCTGCAGCATGGTGGGCTCGCCGCGAGGGCGTCGCAGCGCGAACGGCGCGTTACCTACGAGACCCCCGGGATTTTTCCGAACACACGCAGACCTTGCCCGAGTGCCGCGCGAACGCCTGTAACGCGAGGCCCCTTGCGCGGGGGGTATGAAGTCTGCCGACCGTTCCACCCGTCCGAGCCGCATTCCCCCCAACTTCGACCCGCACGCCCGCTGTCCGCGCTGGGTGCGCCAGGCGCTCGAGCTCGTGCAGTCCGAGCTCGCTGCTCCACTGGCTCTCGATAAGCTCTCGATGTCCGTTGGCCGAAGCAAGCACTTCCTCGTGCGGGAGTTCCGCCGCCACTACCACTGTTCGCCCATTCGCTTGCAGCGTGCATTGAGGCTCACCGAGGCCGCCCGGCGCCTGGCGAGCGGCTCGCCCCCGGTCATCGTCGCGGCCGAGTTGGGCTTCGCCGACCAAGCGCATCTGTCGCGCCTATTCGTCGCGACGTTTTCCGTCTCTCCCGGCGCGTATGGGCGCGCGCCGACGACCACTGCACTGAACGACCACCTGCGCGCCCACTGAACTGTTTTTCAGGGAGATAATCCGA
>DATMCL010000002.1:0-2803 GCA_035558375.1 Polyangiaceae bacterium | reverse complement strand
CACTGGCCCCAACGGGGCTTTCGCCACCGACACCACCGCCGCCCAACCCGCCCGCTGGGCTGGTACCGGTTCCAGCCCCGGCAGCGCCAGCCCGGCCTCCGTCCGCTCCGCCGTCGCCGCCGCGCCCGAACGCCCCGCCCGAGCCCCAAGCGTCAGCATCGTGCGAGCTCGCGCAACCGATCAGCAGCAGCGCTGGCGCGAGCGAGAAGCTCCGCTGAGCGGCGAAAAGCGCGCCAAGGGTGCCGAGGTGCCTAAGCCGGTCTTCGCGGCGGTGCATACAGAGTTTCAGTGGCGCCTAGCCGAGCGATCCGTCGCGAACTTCAACGCAACGGAAACTCGCGACAATCGCCACTGCTATCGGTCGGCGCCCGAGCCATCGACGCGCTTGCGTAGACAGCGCGCGCGGGTCTCGCTATCCCGCGTGCATGAGTCAGACGTCGGGAAAGAACCTCACCGCGACGGGCGCTTCCAGCGTGTTCGACCCGCTGCCGGTACTCGTGAAGGAGCTCGCGTTACCGCCTTCGGGGGTCCGCGCGGTCCTGAAGCTGATGGCGGAGGGCGCAACGGTGCCCTTCATCGCGCGCTACCGCAAGGAGGCGACGGGGAACCTCGACGAGGTGCAGATCCGCGCGATCGGCGAGCGCTTCGCGTACCTGACCGAGCTCGAGACGCGCCGGGCGAGCGTCCTTGCGGAGATCGAAAAGCAGGGCAAGCTCACGCCGGAGCTCGAGCAGAAGCTGCGGTCCGCGGGCACGAAGGCGGAGCTCGAGGATCTCTACCTCCCGTTCAAGCCGAAGCGCCGCACGCGGGGCCTCATCGCGCTCGAACGCGGGCTCGGGCCGCTCGCCGAGGCGCTCTGGGACCAGGCAACCGGCCCGGCTGCGGAAACGCTGGCAGCACGCTTCGTGGACGCCGCGAAGGAAGTGCCGGACGTGGCGGCCGCGTTGGCCGGCGCGCGCGACATCTGTGCCGAGCGCTTGGCGGACGACGCGGAGCTCCGTGGTCGCGTGCGCCAGGCGTACCTGCGTGACGGCGTCATCGAGGTGAAGAAGAAGAAGGAGTTCGCGGAGAAGACGACGAAGTTCGACATGTACGCCGACTTCGCCGAGCCGCTCGCGAAGGTGCCGTCGCATCGCTTCCTCGCGATCCGTCGCGGTGAGGAGGAAGGCGTGCTGCGGTCCTCGCTCGGGCTCGAGCTCGAGCCGCATCAGGCGTATGCCGCCTCACGCATTCCCATTCGACCAGGCTCGCCCTATCGTGCCGAGCTCGAGCAAGTCGTCTCCGATGCGCTCGACCGCATCGTTGCGCCCGGCGTCACGGTGGACGTGCGCATCGAGCTCAAGCTCCGTTCGGACCGCGAGGCGATCGCCGTGTTCGCCCAAAATCTGCGCGAGCTCTTGTTAGCGGCACCGCTCGGCGGAAAAACCGTGCTCGGCATCGACCCCGGACAGCGCACCGGCTGCAAATGCGCGGTCGTGGACGAGACCGGCAAATTGGTCGCCCACGAGACGTTTTATCTGGTCCAGGGTGACGCGGCCCTGGAGAAAGCGCGCGAAACTCTGCGCAAGCTGTGCGCGCGCCACCAGCCGAGCGCGATCGCCGTGGGCAACGGCACGCACGGTCGGGAGACCGAGGCATTCGTGCGCGAGGTCTTGAAAAGCGAGGGGCTCACCGAGGTGTTCTGTGTCCCAGTGAACGAGGCGGGGGCAAGCGTCTACTCCGCGAGCGACGTGGCTCGTGACGAATTTCCCGACCTCGATCTCACGGTGCGCGGAGCGATCAGCATCGCGCGGCGCTTGCAAGATCCCTTGGCGGAGCTCGTGAAGGTCGACCCGAAAAGCATCGGCGTCGGGCAGTACCAGCACGACGTGTCGCAAGTGGGGCTCGGGCAGAAGCTCGATGACGTGGTCGAAAGCTGCGTGAATAGCGTGGGAGTCGAGCTCAACACCGCCAGCGCGTGGCTCCTGTCGCGCGTCGCCGGTATCGGCCTCACGCTCGCGAAGCGCATCGTCGCGCATCGCAACGAAAAAGGGCCGTTTGCTTCGCGTAAGGCGCTTCTCGACGTGAGCGGGCTCGGGCCGCGGACGTTCGAGCAAGCCGCGGGCTTCTTGCGCTTGCGAAACGCCGAACATCCTCTCGATTCGAGCGCCGTCCATCCCGAGCGTTATGCTTTGGTCGAGCGGATGGCCGCCGATCTCGAGGTGCCTCTCGCCTCCGTGATCGGGAACGCCGCTCTCCTTCGGCGCATCGAGCTCAAGCGTTACGAGAGCGCCGAGGTAGGGGAGTTCACGTTGAAGGACATCTTGACCGAGCTCGACAAGCCGGGGCGCGACCCGCGCCGGAGCTTCGAGCCACCCAAATTTCGCGACGACGTGCGGGAGCTCGGCGACTTGAAGCCAGGCATGGAGCTCGAGGGTGTCGTCACGAACATTACCGCCTTCGGGGCTTTCGTCGACATCGGCGTGCATCAGGACGGGCTCGTCCACATCTCTCAGCTCGCTGACCGCTTCGTGAAGGACCCGCACGAAGTCGTGAAAGTCGGGGACCGCGTCCAGGTGCGGGTGCTCGAGGTCGACCTCGAACGACGCCGCATTGCGCTCAGCGCGCGTCGCGACACGAGCGCGGCCGCGGCCGGCGATCGATCGCCCGCGCGCCCGGCGCCTGGAAACGCGCGGAAACCAGAGCCGCGTGCTGGTCGAAGCGGCGGGGGCGCGGAGTCCGCGACCTTCACGAACAATCCGTTCGCCGCGTTACTCGGCAAGCCCGACGCGAAGAGTCCGCGACGCTGACGCCATCACCCGTG
>DATMCL010000001.1:0-18627 GCA_035558375.1 Polyangiaceae bacterium | reverse complement strand
TGCCGAGAATGCGGCGTTTATCGAGCCTTTTGGGCTGTCTCAGCGCGGTACTTTGCGGGGTGGGCGGCTGCGCGGGCGGGCTCGGGCCGGCGCTCGACGCGTTTCACGACGGGCGGCTGCCTCAGGCGGCGGCCGAGCTTCGGAGCCTCGAGCCCCGGATCGGGACGGCGCCGGAGGGCGAGCAGGCTCGCTATGCGCTCTACCGCGGGCTCGCCGAGCTCGGGCTCGGGAACGCGCGCGTCGCCGAGCGGTGGCTCGCCTGCGCCTGGCACGCCGACGCTCGAGACCCGCGGCTCTTCGACGCGAAGGAACACGGCCAGCTCCTCGCGGCGTGGCGGAGCCTCGGTCATCTGCCGGGTGAAGCCGGCTGAGCGCTACTTCGAGCGGCGGCTCACGATGCGCTCGAGCGCGACGACCTCGTCCCACGCGTTCTCGTGGCCTTCGTAGTGGACCTTCACGCGATCGCGCCCCACGGGCTCGAGCACGAGGGCGGCGTACACGCTGCCGCGCCAGGTGACGCGCACGCGATCCCCTTCGTGAAAGGGATTGATGCCGAGCCCCGCTGCAGCGCTGCCGGTCGGTGCACCCGCGGCGCGCGTCACTTTATCAGGCGGGGGCGGCGGCGTGAGCGGCCCCTGAATTCGGCCGCGAATGCGATCGAGCCCCACGTCCTCGTCCCAATGCGTCTCGTAGCCGTCGAAATGGACGCGGTAGCGCGCCGGGCCGTGCACCTCGAGCACGTGAGCCGGATAGAATTTGCCTTCCTCCCACTCGACGAGCACGTGCTCGCCGACGCGGTACGGCTTCTTGCAGCCCGCGAGCAGCAACGCGACGAGGAGCACGCTCCACCGCTCGCGCGAGGAGCGGCGACGGGCGGTCATCCGGGCGCCTGCACGGGACGCGACGGCTCGCTGCGGACAGCCTTCGGCGTCCACCCCGTCTTCGTCAACGCGGGATGGCCGCCCTCCACCGCGGCCGCGATGGTCGCACGCGCATGCCGGTACGCGTACTCGAGAATGCGACGCCGCACCTCGAAGCTCGCGGGGTTGCCGAAGAAGAGCACGCTCTCGGCCGGCTCGGGCTCGATGGTGAGCACGGCCTTGCCCTGCGCTTCCGCGCCTTTCACCTGGTCGCGTAGCGCGCGCGCCGAGCCGATGCGGATCGCCTGGTTGATGATGGTCAAAAGCCCGCGATCCCTGAGACCCGCGCCCCCGTCGCCGGATTTGAGCGGCACGAGCGGGTTCACGACGACGATCACGTCGGCGCCTTCGGCCACGGCAACCTCGGCGTGCACGACCTGCCCCGCGCCCGGGTTCAAATAGTAGCGCTCGCCGACGCGCACGGGCGAGAAGAACGGCGGGATCGCCATCGAGGCGATGCAAGCGCGCGTGACGGGCACCTCTGCGGCGCTTCCGGCGCCGAACAGCGTGAGCTCACCGGATTCGAGATCGTGCGCGAGGATGCGCACGGGCCGCGGCATTGCGAAGAAGCTGTTCGGCACGCCCCGCCGAATGAAAAAATCCTCGAGAAAACGCTCGTAGCCTTCGAGCGAAAAGAGCCCCCCGGGCAGCGCGTCCGCGAGCCGGTCGAGCTGCTCCCACAGGGCCGCCGACGGTGGAGCACCGCCGCGCATGAACGCGCCCGCGCCTTCGCTGAACGCCGCCATCAGGGCCGGCACGGTGCGCCGCCACTCGCCGAAATCGATGCGCAGGAGGTGCTTCCGCTCGAGCCCGAAGTACACGTCGGCCGGATCGAGAAACGCGCGGTAGATGCGCTGGATCGGCAAGCCGCCCGCGAGCGCCGCCGCGACGCTCGCCCCGCCGCTCGAGCCCACGTAGAGGTCGAAGCTCGAGACCTCGAGCCCATCGAGCGCATCCTCGAGCGCCGCGAGCGCCCCGATCTGGAACATCGCGCCAGCCGCGCCGCCGCCCGGCAGGCACACCGCGACCTTCGCCTTCATGACATTGCCTCCGGTGCCGGCGCCGGCTGCCCGTCGAGCGAACGAGCCCGCTCGGCGATGCTGTTGCCGCGGGCGAGCTTGAGGAACACACCGAAAAGGAGCACGGAGACCACGGTCGAGCTCACGAGAATCGCGGGCCGCTGCAAGAGCGCATCGGCCTTTCCAGCGCTGAACGCCATGACCACGGCCGTGCCATTGAAGGCGCCGTGCAGCAAGACGCCCGGCCAGAGCGAGCCGCTCGCAGCCCGGAGCGCCGCGAGACAGCAGGCCAGAAGGAAAAGCGGAGGCCAAAAGCGCGGCTCGGCGTGCACGAGCGTGAAGAGCAGGCTCGTGGTCACGCTCGCGGAGACCACGCCGGCCGCAGAGCGGAGGCCCGTGAAGAGCGCGCCGCGATAAAGGAGCTCCTCGACGACGGGACCGAGCACCCCGACGACGGTCGCGAGCGCCACCGCGTGCACGCGATTGCGCGGGACGAGCAGGGCCGCGAGGTGATCGTGCGCCTCCTTCGGCATGGGCGCGACCTTCTCCATCGCGCCCTGCAAGAAATCGATGGGCGCGCGCAGCGCGAGCCCGAGCGCCAAGGCCGTCACGAGCAAGAGCACTGGGGCACGCCGCAGCGCGAACAGGTCCTCGAACGAGCGCCCCGGGCGGCGCGCCGAGAACAGCGCGCAGGCGGAGAGATACACGGCGACCTGGATCCCGACGCCCAACACCAGATCGTGCGCCAAGCTCGGCACGAACAGCGCGACGTTCTGCACCGCAATCACGAAGGCGAGCATCACCCCGAGCGACCAGCTCACCGCCTGTCCGTGCGTCAGATCGGGTTTCACGGCCTGAACGTCCGCGCGCCGCGCAAATACGGAGGCACACCGCGCTTGACCACGGTGTCGCTCGCGAACGCGGCGAGCGTGTCCTGGTGGTCGATCGTGTAATGCAGGCCGCGGCTCTCGCGCCGGCTCGCGGCCGAGCCGATCACGAGCTCTGCCACCGTGGCGATGTTTCGGAGCTCGAGGAGATCGCGCGTCACGAGGTGCTTCCAGTAATACTCCTGGATCTCCTCCTCGAGCATGGCCACGCGGCGCGAGGCGCGGCGCAGGCGTGCGTCGCTGCGTACGATGCCGACGTAGTTCCACATCAGCCGCCGCAGCTCGTCCCAGTTGTGGGTCACGACGACGGCCTCGTCGCTCGGCACGGCCGAGCCGGTTTGCCACTCGGGCACCGCCGGCACCGGCGCTTCGCGGAGCTCGGCGATGAGCCCGGCGAGCTTCTCGGCGGCACGCCGCGCGAAGACGAGCCCCTCGAGCAGCGAGTTCGACGCCAGCCGATTCGCCCCGTGCAGGCCCGTGCACGCCGTTTCGCCGAGCACCCAGAGCCCCGGCAGGCTGCTCCGCCCGTGGAGATCCGAGGTCACGCCGCCGCAGAGGTAATGGGCGGCGGGCACGACGGGGATGCCTTGCGTCGCGATGTCGATGCCAAAGCGCGCGCACTCGGCGTAGATGCCGGGGAAGCGCGCCTTCAAGAAATCCCGCGACTGGTGCGTGATGTCGAGCAGCACGGAGTCGGAGCCCGTGCGCTTCATCTCGAAGTCGATCGCGCGCGCCATCACATCGCGCGGCGCGAGATCGCCGAGCGGGTGGTGGCGCTTCATGAACGGCTCGCCCGTGGGGAGCCGCAGCGTCGCGCCCTCACCGCGGAGCGCCTCGCTCACGAGGAAGCTCTTGGCCTTGGGCTCGTAGAGGACCGTCGGATGGAACTGGAAGAACTCCATGTTCGCGACCTCGGCCCCGGCGCGAAACGCCATCGCGATGCCGTCGCCCGTCGCGACGTCGGGGTTCGACGTGTAGAGGTACACCTTGCCGGCGCCGCCCGTCGCGAGCACCGTCGCGCGCGCCACGATGGTCTCGACGACGCCGCGCTGCTCGTCGAGCACGTAGGCGCCGACGCACTGATCCGGGCCGCCGAATTTCGAGAGCGTGATGAGGTCCACGCCCATGTGCCATTCGAGCAGGCGGATGTTGGGCGACGCCTTCACCGCGGCGATCAGCGCGCGCTCGATCTCGCGTCCCGTGATGTCCCCCGCGTGAACGACGCGACGCTCGCTGTGCGCGCCCTCGCGCCCGAGATCCCACTCGCCGTCCTCCGCGCGCGAAAATTGCGCACCGAGATCAGCGAGCCAGCGCACGGCCGCGGGTCCCTCGCGCACGCAGAGGTCGACGACGACGTCGTGACAGAGCCCGGCGCCAGCAGCGACGGTGTCGGCAGCGTGCTTCTCGAAAGAGTCCTCGGGAGAGAGCACGGCCGCCACACCGCCCTGTGCGTATGCGGTCGCCGCTTCGTCGGCGGCGCGTTTCGTCACGACGATCACCTCGCCGTGGCGCGCAGCACGGAGCGCGAACGAGAGGCCGGCAATGCCGCTGCCCAACACGAGAAAATCGGCGGAGAGGGTCACGTTGCCCCGCTTTCTAGCAAGGAATCCGGCGACTGCATCGCCGGCCTAGGGGCCGACCCACAACGGTTGCCGAATTGGCCCGCGGCTGATGAAATGAGCGGCTGTGAAGGTCCTCGTCCCCCTCAAGCGCGTCGCCGATCCCGACAACGCCAACAAGATCAAGCTCGCCCCGAACGGCGCGGCCGTCGACACGACGGGCCTCGAATGGAAGATGAATCCGTTCGACGAGTACGCCCTCGAGGCGGCGCTCCGCCTCACCGAGAACGGCAAGGCGCCCAAACAGCGCCTCGGCGAGGTCGTCGTGGTCACGCTCGGCCCGAAGGAGTGCGAGCAAACCCTGCGCTCTGCCCTCGCGACGGGCGCCGACCGCGCGATCCGCGTCGATACCACCGACGAAGCCCTCGACGGGCGCCTCGTCGCGCACGCACTGAAGAGCATCGTGCTCGCCGAGAAGCCCGACGTGGTCCTGCTCGGCAAGCAAGCGGTCGACGGCGACAGCAATCAGGTCGGCCAGCGTTTGGCAGAGCTCCTCGACTGGCCGATGGCCACGTTTGCCGCGACCATCCGCGAAGAGCAGGGCGCGCTGCTCGTGGGCCGTGAGGTGGACGGCGGCGTGCTCACGCTGCGGGTGCGCCTCCCCGCCGTCGTGACGGTCGATCTCCGCATCGTCGCCCCGACCAGCGTGTTTTCGCTCCACACCGACGCCGCCGCGCACAAGTACGGCGAGGGCGTGCGCTTTGCTCCGCTGCCCGCGATCATGGCGGCGAAGAAGAAGCCGCTCGACACGAAGACGCTCGCCGAGCTCGCGCCCGGCGTCGCGCTCACGACCAAAACGCTCAAGTTCGAAAAACCCGCCGCGCGCTCCGCGGGCGTGAAAGTGAAGGACGTTTCCGAGCTCGTCGAAAAGCTCATGAACGTTTCGAAGGTGCTCTGATTATGCCGCACGCACTCGTGGTCGCCGAAATTGCCGACGACGGCAAGCCGAAGAAGGCGACGCTCGCCGCCATCAGCTTCGCCAAGAAGGCCCTGCCCGCCGTCGGCGGAGCGTTCTCGATCCTCGTGCTGGGCAGCGCAGCCAAAGCCGCCGCTCAGGAGCTCGCCGGCTACGGCGCCACCAAGGTGCTCGTTTGCGAGGATCCCTCGCTCGCGAAGTACACGGCCGAAGGCTACGCACCCACCGTCGCCGAAGCCGGCAAAGGCTTCGCGCTCGTCGTCGCTACGGCAACGAGCCAAGGCAAGGACTTGATGCCGCGGGTCGCCGCGCGGCTCGATGCCGCCTACGCGGGCGATTGCGCCGACGTGTCCGTCGAAGGCGGCGCGCTCCGCTACAAGCGCCCGATGTACGCCGGCAACACGTTCGGCACCGTCGAGCTCACGACGCCCGTCCACGTCGCCACCGCGCGCCAAAGCGAGTTCGAAGCGGCACAGCCGAGCGGCGGCAGCTCACCGGTCGAAGCGTTCGCCAAGGTCGCCCCCGGCGCCGCGGCAGGTCGCGTCGACATCGTCTCCTTCGACACCGTGAAGAGCGAGCGCCCCGAGCTCACGGAGGCACGCGTCGTCGTCTCGGGCGGCCGCGCCCTCAAGGAGCAGTTCTTCCAGGTCCTCGAGCCGCTCGCCCAAGCGCTCGGCGCCGCGATCGGCGCGAGCCGCGCGGCCGTCGATGCCGGCTACGCCCCCGGCGACTACCAGGTCGGTCAGACCGGCAAGATCGTCGCGCCCCAGCTCTACGTCGCGATCGGCATCTCCGGCGCCATCCAGCACATCGCCGGCATGAAAAGCTCCAAGGTCATCGTCGCGATCAACAAGGACGCCGAGGCGCCCATCTTCCAGATCGCCGACTACGGCCTCGTCGCCGACCTCTTCCAGGCGGTCCCTGCCCTGACGGCCGAGCTCAAGAAGCGCCGCCCCGCCGGCTGACCGAGCGACCGGCGCCGCGCTCGCAACGCGGCGCCGTCGCAGCGAAAAAACGCGCGTCACTTTCCCCTCGGCGGCCGCTTGACACGACCCCCGAAGGCCATCATCCTCCCGCCGCCCCAAACCCGGGGCACGCCTGTTCGGGGCGTAGCGCAGTTTGGTAGCGCGCACGGTTCGGGTCCGTGAGGTCGCCAGTTCGAATCTGGCCGCCCCGACAAAAACAAAGCTCTCGATCCGCCGCCGGGAGCTCGATGCTCCCCGCGGCGCCAGGAGCTCGATGCTTCTTCACAGCGAACGCCGGGGCAAACGACGATGAGCCGGCGAAGACTTCGACGTGTCGCGCCGCGCGCGCTCTGGGCGCTCGCCGCCGCGGCGCTCGCACTGCCAGACGCCGGCTGCGATTCGAATGCGCGAGGCCCCGTCGCGAAGGCGCCGCCACATTGGGGGCCGGGCGAAGGTGGCGACGGCAATCCCGGAAGCGGCAACCCGACGGGCGGTAACGCAGCGGGCGGCAGTGCGGGAGAGGATGAGCCAGGCGCGTCCAGCTCCGGCGGTGCGGTCGAGCTGCCTCCTCCCGAAGAACCGCCGCCATCGATGCCGTGCAACGGCAACGACGCTTACTGCTCGCTCCGCTACGACGAGACGTGCTTCGCGGCGACCCACGATTCGGCGGCAAACTCCGCCAAGTTCTGGCAGCACCCGGCCCAGGACCAAGCCGTCCGCGAGCAGCTCAACTACGGCGTCCGCGCATTGATGTTCAGCATCTTCGACGACGGCGGCGTGGCGACGGTGTGCCGCGGGAGCTGCGACGAAGGGAATGTTCCGCTGAGCGTCGTGCTCGGGGACGTGGCGACCTTTTTCGACGAGAACCCGCGCGAGGTTTTGACCCTACTGCTCGACGGGGAATTGCCGGCGGAGCGCCTCGCGGACGAGCTACGGGCGGCCTACCTCGACGGGCTCGCGCTGCCGCAGACGGCCGAGGACGCGTGGCCCACGCTCGAGGAAATGATCGAGTCGGGTCAGCGGCTGGTCGTCTTCGCGGCGACGCCCGACGCAGGGCCAGCGTGGCTCCTCGACCGACAGGCGTTCATCTGGGAAACGGCGAAAGACTGGCCGAGCGTCAGCCGAATGAACTGCAACCCGGCAATCGGAGACGTTTCGCGCCCGCTCTACCTCGTGCACCACAACTTGGTCGGAGGCGACGGCGAAGAGAGTGGAGGAATGGGTGGCGGAGGAGGACAGCCGAGCGAGACGGTTGACGCGTCGCTCGCGCTCGCCGCCGAGGCGAACGAGTTTTCGGTCGTGACCGAGCGCCTCCAGTACTGCGAAACGCAGCACCGGCACGTTCCGAGCTTCGTGGCCGTCGACTTTTCGCGCGTGGGCGATGCCCAGGGCGCGACGCAGGTCATGAACCGCGTCCGCGCGCCCTGAGCCGCCTCGCACGAAATTACTGGAGCAGTGGCTTGACGGGCAGGAACGGATCGACGGTCGTTCCCTCGCCGAGCTGTCCGTAGTTGTTGGCGCCCCAGCACCAGAGGTCCGAGCCGACGGTGATGCCGCACTCATGGCCGGCCATGGATCCGAGGGCGAGGCTCGTGAACTGAATGTTGTTGGTGGGCCCGCCGATGACTCCGCCGACCATACCGCCGACGCGGGAGGGATAGGTCGCGTCGGTGACGGAAGCGTCGCCGAGGAGCCCGTCGCCGTTGTCGCCCCAGCAGTACGGATAGCCATTCTTGTCGATGGCGCACGTGTGCGTGTACCCCGCGCTGATCTGGCGTGCCGTGAAGCCGCTCACGAGGACGGGCGTCGGGCTGGAGGTCGTCGTGCCGTTGCCGAGCTGGCCGTTCACGTTGGACCCCCAGCATCGCACGCTGTTATCCACCCGAAGCGAGCACGCGTGGTAGCGCCCAGCCGCGACCGACTGCACCGGGACCTCCCCGCTGACCGGAACGGGGGACAGGCGGTCGGTGGTCGTTCCGTCGCCGAGCTGCCCGGTAGCATTGTATCCAAACGCGGACACAGTGCCGTCCGCACGAACGAGGTACGTCGCGTCGGTACCGCACGTGACGCTCTTCACGGCGCCGCCCAGCACCTGCGGCGTCGTGGCATTCGTGGTGGTCCCGTTGCCGAGCTGGCCGTGATCGTTCCGGCCCCAGCAGCTCACGACGTCGGCTGTCGTCACAGCGCACATCTGGCCGTACCCGGCCGAGAGCTGACGCACGTTCGTGAGCCCCGCGAACTGCGTGGGCGTCGCCGTACTGCCGCCGAGCGCGACGATGGTGCCGAGCTCGCCGTAGTTATTGGCGCCCCAGCACCAGACCGTCCCGTCCGCCCGAGCCGCGCAGAAGGCGCTGAACGAGGAGGCAAACGACGTGATCGTGTTTCCCGGCGTCGCGGTTCCGTCGAACATCGTGAAAGAGCGCCGGACGAACGTGGGGGTGGAGCCCGTCCCTGGTTGCCAGCCGCTCGTGAGCAGTCCGCCGTCGGTCACGACGTAGCTGGTGCTGTTCCCCAGGGACACGCCGAGCACGTTGTTCACGAAGTTCGCGGTCGCCTTCAGCGGATTGCTCTTGCGGAACGTGAGCGTGACGTTCGTCGTGACGCCGCGCTGCATCGTCGCGGGGACGGGATCGGCGATCCAATCCCCAATCCCCGTGATGCTGTTGCAAGCGACGTTGAAGGCGTCGCCCGACACGGTGTAGGTCCCCGCTGCCAGCTTGCCGATCGTCAGGCTCGCCGATGAGCTGCCAGCCGTAACCGCGAACGTGTTGACCTGCGCACTACCCGTGGCAGGGGTCGTCGTGAGGCGAATGCACTGGGTCGAGGTCGGCACCGTAGCGAGCGCTACCTCGACCGACGCGGTGGCTCCCGCCTCTTCGCCGGCACCGACGGGTCCCATCGCGTCTTCGGAGCTACAGCCGCCGAGGAGTGAACCGAGTGCCATCACGGACACGGTCTTCACGCACGTTGCTAGCGCCCAGCACTTCCCATCAGCCATGATCGTCGCTCTTCCTTTCGGCGCCGAACCGAAGAGGGTCGGGCGACCCCGCAATCGCGAGGTGCCGCCTCGTAGCCTCTTACGCTTGAGGCAGCAATGGCACGAATGCGAAGTTACCTGGCGCGCGTGTACATTTCCGTGGGCGGCGTATCCGACGCGGCCACGTCCCGCGCGCGTCGCATCCTCAGAACGTTCTCCGCAGCGTCACTCCACCCGGCCAGAACCCAACCTGCGTCGACGCGCCCCGCTTCGGGGCCGTGAGCCACAGCGTGACACCCGCGGCGAGCCCGACGCCGCCGACGATCATGCCGATCGTCGAAATGGTTCCGGCCTTGTGCGCGGACTTGCCTGCCTCCACGCCGGCGTCCGTCTGGCATGCCGTCCCGTCGCACGTCTCGTCGGCCGTCTTCTTCTTCGACATCGCTTGGATGCCGAAGATCGAGCCGACCGCGACGCCTGCAACACCGACTCCGCCGACCACGAGCGCGGCGATGCGTTGCCCACCGAGACCACCTCCCGAGCTCGACTCCGCGGCCTGCGGCTGAGGCGCCTGCTCGGGCTCTGCCGCCTGCTCGCCGGCAACGGGAGCGGCTGCGACAGCGGCGTTTGGTGCCGCCGTCAGCTTCGGCACGGTCGCCGAGCCGACGCCGCCGTCCTTGAGCGACACCGTCGAGTGCCACTCCTCGTACCCGGGCGCTTTGGCGCTGAGCTCGTGCTTGCCGGGATCCGTCGGGATCGGAACGCCCCATTGCGCGGGACCGACCTCGACGCCGTCGCGCATCAGCGTGAGACCGGCGACGCGCGCGTCGGCCGGCACGTCGATGGTGAGCTTCGGCACCTTCGGGGCGAGCGCCGAGGCCCGCTCGCGCGCGCCACGCTCGCGCTCCTTGTTGCCGGCGACGGCCGCGGCCGAGGCAGCATCCTTGTACGCGCTCCACGCCGACGCGGTGCGCCCCGTCTGCTCGTAGCAGAGCGCGAGGTTGATGAGCGTGCCGCTGCCCGGGTCGAGCTTCTGGCTCTCCTCGAACTTCGGGCATGCTTCACCCGCTTTGCCGGCGGCCATCAGCTGCTTCCCTTGATCGAACAGCGCCTGCGCGGCAGCGTTCGACCCCGACTGCGCGTGCACGCACGGCGCCGCGAGCGAGAGTCCGAACAAGCTGAGAGAGGCGATGGTGAGGCGTAGGACTCGACGGGACATGCAACTCACTTTCGATCGTCGAAGATATTCGGCTTCGATTCAACAGCGGGGCGCGGCGGCGGCGCGGGGCGCGCCGGCTCGGGGGGCGGTGGTGCGGCAACCGGCGCGGCGGGCGCGGGCCTCGTCGTTGGCGCGGCCTTCAGCGCCGCGGGTCGGCCGGGTCGCACGCGCCCACCCGCGGCAGGTCGCGCCGCTGCGGGCTCGGGAATGCTCGTTGGCTCCACCGCCGGCGTCGCGACCGTTGGCGCTGCAGGCGTGACGACCGGCGCCGGCGCGACCTGGACCTCCGGAGTTGCCGTGGTCGCGGGCATCGACGGCGCCGGCGGGCGGTCGTCCACGGGTGCGCTCGCCGCGCTTCCGGGCTTCGCATCGCCGCGCAGCGTTCGCCAACCGAGCCCGGCCGCAACCACGACGATGCCGACGGCGGCAGCGACGGCGATCCACCGACTGCGCCCCTTCGGCGAAGCAGTGCGACCCCACGACGCCGCCGTGTGCCCCGCCGCCTTTGCTTCGTCGTCGGACGAAGGTGGCGGCGCGAGCGCCGTCGCCGAGAGGCCCGCGGAACGGAGCACGCCCGAGATGCGCTCGACCGAGGCCTTCGAGCGCCGGGGCGCGTACGGCAAGAGCGCGGCGGCGAACTCTCCGACGCTCTCGAAGCGCCGGCTCCGATCCTTCTCGAGGCAGCGCAAAATCATGCGTTCGAGGCCCTCCGGAACGTCGGGACGCCGATTCCGAAGGCCCGCGGCGGGCGGGCCCGTCACGACGCGCAGCACGAGCTCCGGCATCGTGTCGGCGACGAAAGGCTGCGTTCCCACGAGGAGCTCGTACAGGATGACGCCGAGCGCCCAGATGTCGGTGCGCGCGTCCACGTCGCGCGACGACTGCATCTGCTCCGGCGACATGTAGAGCGGCGAGCCCATGAGCGCCGACGTCTTCGTCATGGCGCCAGCGCTGGCGGAGCCGGGACCACTCGCCGTCTTCGAGATCCCGAAGTCGAGCACCTTCACGGACAAGAGGCCGTCCGGTCTGCGAATGACGAACAGGTTCCCCGGCTTGAGATCGCGGTGCACGATCCCGAGGGCGTGCGCCTCGGCGATCGCCTCGCACGCCTGGAGCATGAACTCGGCGGCTTGCTCGACGGGCAGCGCGCCCCGCTGGGTGAGCCACTGGGAGAGATCGCTCCCCTCCAGGAACTCCATCACCATGTACGGAGCGCCGTTCTCGAGCTTGCCGACGTCCGTCACCTTCGCGACGTGCTCGCTCTTGATCTTCACGGCGGCGCGCGCTTCACGCGCAAAGCGCGCGACCGCCTCCCCGTGGTCCAGCACCTCGGGCAGGAGGAATTTGATGGCGACGCGTTCGTCGAGATCGATGTGGTACGCGGCCACGACGACCCCCATGCCGCCGACGCCCAGCACCTTGTCGACCCGGTACTTGCCAGCGAGGATCTCGCCCTCGCGGACGCCGGCGACATTGGGACTGTTCATGCCCCGCGTCCCGTGAAAGGCGCTTCCACCATCGAGGAAGGATCGTGCTCGAAGATCGAGCCGGCGTCCATCCCTCGCGGTTGACAGGCGGGGCTCAGGGGATAGCCTGTGAGATAGTGCCCCTGTAAGTGCCCGCATGACCCCCGTTCACGAAGGCCAGGTACTCGCCGGTAAATACCGCGTCGAACGCGTGCTCGGCGTCGGCGGCATGGGGGTCGTCGTCGCGGCGATGCATCTTCAGCTCGACGAGCGCGTCGCGCTGAAGTTCCTCTTGCCGGACGCGCTCAACAATCCGGAATCCGTGGCGCGTTTCGCGCGTGAAGCGCGCGCCGCCGTGAAGATCAAGAGCCTGCACGTCGCGCGCGTGTCCGATGTCGGGACACTCGAGACAGGCGCGCCGTACATGGTGATGGAGTTCCTGAACGGGCACGACCTGTCGACCGTGCTCCGGGACCGGGGGCCCATGCCCGTCGCCGATGCCGTCGACTACGTGCTCCAGGCGTGCGAGGCACTGGCCGAGGCGCACGCCCTCGGGATCGTGCACCGCGATCTCAAGCCGGCGAACCTGTTCATGATCACGGGCACCGACGGCGCGCCGTGCATCAAGGTGCTCGACTTCGGCATCTCCAAGCTCACCACGGCAGACTCGTCGGGCGACTACGGCATGACGAGCACCCAAGCGATCATGGGCTCGCCGCTCTACATGTCGCCCGAGCAGATGACGAGCTCGCGCGACGTCGACGGGCGCTCCGACATCTGGTCGGTGGGGACCATCCTGTTCGAGCTTCTGACCGGGCGCACGCCGTTCCTCGGCGACACCATGCCGCAGCTCTGCGGGATGATCCTGCAGGAGCCGGCGCCCCCGCCCCGCACGCTCCGTGCCGACCTGCCCGAGGGGCTCCAGGCCGTCATCATGCGTTGCCTCGAGAAGCGGCGTGAGGTTCGCTTCGCCAACGTCGGGGAGCTCGCGCAGGCGCTTGCGCCATTCGGGACGGCTCAGGCGGCGCGGAGCGCCGAGCGTGTCTCGAAAGTGCTGAGCGCCGCGGGCATCTCGTCGAGCTCCATCGAGGTGCTCGGCGCCGGCAGCGTGGGAGCTGCTACGGGGTCCGCGTGGGGCACGACCCAAACCAAGTCCTCGAAAAAGGCAGTGTGGGTGGTCTTGGCCGGCGCCGCCGCGACGCTGATCGCCGTTGCGGCGTTTTTCATGCGGCACCAAGGCGCCGTTGCCAGCTCGGATCCGCGCGCCACGTCGACCGCGCCCCAGAGCGCGCCGACGGTTCCCGTCCCGACGCTCACCCGAACGACGCCGCCCCCAGCGCCGCTCGCGACGGCGACCACCACGGGCTCGCCCTCCCCACCGGTTTCTGTCGACGCTGATACGGCTCCACCTACGGCAGATCCGGCGAAGCACTCGACGCGTCCGCGCTCGGGCAGCGCCAAGGCCGCTCTCGCCAAGAGCGCAGCCCCAGCGAAGCCCGCGGGACCCACGGCGCCCGCTGCGCCCGCAAAGCCCTTCGATCCGCTCGAAGGCCGTCACTGACGCGGGCTCGCCGTCAGTTACCGCGACGCGCGACGCTCGCCGTCACGTGACGCTGCAATGCGTACGCATCGACTTCAGTGCGGCGCCGTGCTGCACGCCGTGCGCGTTGCGGGAGCGCGCATTGCGTGCGCCACAGGGCGAACACTGCACGCGTATGCAACGTGCGAACGCGCACCAACGTCACGCGGCGTCGCACCATCGAGATCCCGTACGCTCGCGACGCATCTCCCGAGAGTGGTCCGCCCCGTGTCGAAAACGACACCCCAAGCGCAGCCCCTCGGTCACACCCCAAATGTCGCGCACCCGGAAAAACCGTATGATTCCGTGAGGTTCAGATCTCTCGAAATCTAGTGACGTGGTAACCATATCCAGTTTATAGTGTCACTGCAACCAGCCACCTGGACCGTTCGAGGAGACGACCTTGCCCATCGAAGTCCCCTTTGTGCGCATTCTGATCGTCGACGATGACAAGGCTATCTGCGACTACATGCAGACGCTGTTGGAGAAAGACGGCTTCATCGTCAAGACAGTGAGCGACCCAACGCTCGTCGAAGATGAAGTCCGAACGGGCGACTATCACGTCCTGATCTTGGACGTGATGATGCCCAAGCTCGACGGCATCGAAGTCTTGAAACGCGTCCGTGCGATCGACACGGACGTAGCCGTGATCATGTTCACGGCGCATCCCAATCTCGACACCGCCGTCGCTTCGATGAAGCTCGACGCGGTCGACTACATCAAGAAGCCCTTCAACGTAGACGAGTTCCGCGAGGTGCTCGCGCGCGTCATGAAGAAGAAGGGCCTCGCGCGCACGCCCGAGGAGCAGCTTCACAAGATCATCGGCGACACGATCCGCTCGATGCGCAAGGAGCGCGAGCTCACGCTGAAGCAGATGAGCCGCCGCACGGGCCTCAGTATCTCGTTGCTCTCGCAGATCGAGCGCGCCGAATCGAGCCCCTCGATCTCCAGCCTCTACAAGATCGCCGTGGCACTCGACTCGAAGATCCACGACCTCTTCGGGAATAACTAGGCGACCTCGCGCTCCGTCGTCGGAGGGGACGGGCCTCGCCGCTCGTCCCCGTCCGCGAAACGGGCAGCGGAGACGCGGTGCGCTGACTGTGGGAGCGTGTGGGAGGGCGCGCTCGGGGGGCGACGCGCATACTACGAGGTTCGAGCTTTCGCTCGATTCGCCTCGCGGTCGTCCACGCTGCCCATGCAAAAGGCTCCGCCCTCGTCACCGCCCGTCAGTGTTCGCGCACGCGAGACAGTCGTCGCTCCGCCGCGCCGGCCCAACATCGCGGTCCTGCTCGACTACATGAGCTTCCTCGACGGCGCGTACCAATCGCGCATCGGCGAAGCGTTCCACGAAGCGGGGCGCCGGCTCGACGTGGATATCTCGCTGGTCTTCGGCCGAGCCGTCGACGAGCCGAGCCCGTTCTCGAAGGTCCACGCTGGCATCTACGACCTCGTTCAACCTCACAACGCGGACGGCGTGGTGCTGATCTCGACGGTGCTTGCGGCGCAGTGCGGCGTCGAGGGCATGAACCGCTTCGCTCAGCGCTTCGGCACGCTTCCGGTGGCGAGCGTCGGCGTCGGGCTGCCGTCGGTGCCGAGCATCGTGGTCGACAACCTGGGCGCCATGGAGAAGATCGTGGAGCACGTCGTCGGCCACCACCGTCGCCGCAAGGTCGCGTTTCTCGCCGGTACGCCGGACAGCCCCGAGTCGCAGGCGCGCCTCGAGGCGTACAAGAACGTGCTCGAGCGCCACGGCATTCCGTTCGACCCCGAGCTGGTCGGGTACGCAGGGTTCATGCATTGGCCTGCGCGGGAAGAGCTCGGCGCGATCCTGGACCGCGCGGGCTCGATCGACGCAGTGATCGCAGCCAACGACAACATGGCGCTCGGCGCGATCGCTGCGCTGCGCACGCGCGGGCTCTCCGTACCGAAGGACGTGCTCGTGACGGGCTTCGACGACGTGTGGCTCGGGCGGCTCGGCGAGGTGGCGCTCACGACCGTTTCTCAGCCGTTCGAGGGGCTCGCGGAGCAGGCGCTGTCGCTCGTGCTCCAGCAAATCGAAGGCAACCAGGTGGAGGCCGTCGTCGGCGTGCCCGCAGACGTGATCATTCGTCGCTCTTGCGGCTGCGCGCCCGGTACCGCGCACTCGAAGCCGGCCGGGGAACGCGTCGCCGCTCCGAACCCCGCCGAACACCTCAGGCGGCGCGAGTTCGGCGTCGCGTTGTTGCTCGAAGCCGAGCTCGGCACCATCCGTGCGCACGACGGCCACGCCTCGCTGCTCTTCCACGCGCTTCGCGAAGAGCTTCACGGTCAGAAAGGCGCGTTCATGGCGGGCATCGAACGCCTGCTCGGGGAGCGCGGGTCCGACTACGACCACCACCAGGCGTTGCACAACGTGCTCGACGCGTTGCGCCTGGAGTTCCGCCCCGTATCCACGCGCGAGCTCGATGACCTCTGGTACCAGGCACTGAGCCGCATCGCCTATCGCACGACGACGGCCGCCGTGCAGCACCGGATCGATCTCGACAACGAGTATTCCCGCCTGCTCTCTACGGCGGACCGAATCAGCGTCGCCTTCGACCTGCCCACGCTCGGGGACGCGATCGTCGCGAGCCTCGGCAACGTCGGCATGAAAACGGCGTTCATCTCGCGCTTCGAGGAGGGGAACAAGAACCTCGTGCCGCTCGCTGCGGTGCTCGACGGCGACCGCCAAGCCGGCGACGAGCCGTTCCCGAAGCTCGACCTGTTGCCGCCGGGCACTTTTCCGCGTCACCGGCGCCGCACGCTCGTCGTGTTCCCGCTCGTCTTCGAAACGCAGTGGCTCGGCGTCGCTCTGTTCGAGCACACGAGCGGGGGTGCCGGCTACCACATGCTACGCGACCAGTTCGCCGCGGCGCTCGGCCACGTCACGCTCCACCAGCAAGTCGTCACCAAGACGATGCTGCACGAGCGCAGCGTCCAGGAACGCCAAGCGACGACACGCCGCCTCGAAGCGCTCGGCGTGCTGGCGGGCGGCGTCGCCCACGACCTGAACAACACGCTCGGGCCCCTGGTGGTGTTGCCCGACATCGCCCTCGACGAGCTCGGCCAGCTACGCCTCGAACCGGACGAGCGTCTCCTGCTCGACGGCGTCACCGCCGACATCCGCTGCATCAAGTCGGCCGGCGTGCGCGCCGCGCAGACGATCAAGGACCTTCTGACGCTCGGGCGCCAAGGGCATTTGCACAAAGAAGCGCTCGATTTGAATCAGATCGTGAGCGCGGGGCTCAAGGATCCGATTCGCCTGCTCGCGAAGGAGTACCCGGGCATCAGCTTTCGGGTCGAGCTCGAGAGCGAGGCCATGGTCGTGGTGGCATCCGAGGCGCACATCGCGCGCGCGGTCACGAACCTTTTGCGCAACGCCGCGGAGGCCATCCACCAGCGCGGGGAGGTCGTGGTCCGAAGCCGCCCGGTCGAGCTCACGTCGGAGCATTACGGTTACGAGGCGATTCCACCCGGCAGCTACGCCGCGATCAGCGTCTCCGACTCCGGCAGCGGCATCCCCGTCAGCGAGCAGGCGCGCGTCTTCGAGCCGTTCTTCAGCAACAAGCGCGTCGGCGAGCGTAGCGGCAGCGGACTCGGCCTCGCCATCGTGCACGGCGTGGCGAAGGAGCACGATGGCTTCGTCGACCTCACGAGCCGCGCGGGCCAAGGCACGACGTTCACGCTCTATTTCCCCCGCGCTGCCGGACCGAGCCGCGTGAAATCGGTGCCGCCGATCGCGAGTCGGGGCTCGGCACGCGTTCTCGTCGTCGATGACGACCCAATTCAGGGCCGCACGGCGCACCGCGTGCTCACGCACCTCGGCTACGACACCGACGTGATGGAGAGCGGCGCCCGCGCTCTCGAGCTGCTCGAGGAGCCCGGCCAACCGCGCCGCTACGACGTGCTCCTGCTCGACGTCATGCTGAACGAGGAGCTCGATGGCTGGCAGGTCCTCGACCGCGTCCGCAAGCTCGACCCCGACCAGCGCGCCGTCCTCGCGAGCGGCCGCTCCTCACGCCGCGATCCCCTCGCCCGCGGCGTGAGCTGGGTCGCGAAGCCGTACACGCTCGAAGGCCTCTCGAAGGCGATCGAGGCGACGCTCCCGATCCGTGCGGCCTGAAGATCAGTAGAGGAGGTACGTCTTGCAGGCGTCCTGCCAGAAGGTGACGCCGTCGTTGCTGAGCTCCGTGCAGACGTGCACCTCGACGATCTGTTTCAGGTTCAGCGGCGTCATGTCGATCGGCCACGATTGATGCCCCATACCGGAGGCTTGTTTGGTGCCGCTGTGCTCTGTCGAGATGAGGTTGCCGCCGCCGTCCCAGTGGCTCACGTGCATGCGCGCGTACATCCCGTTGGCGTTGTCCAAGTGCATCGTGCCGACGAGCCGCGGCGTGTAGAACCCGTCGACGACTCGCCAAGTCAGCGTGCCGCCCCCAAGCGGGGTGCCGAAGGCCCAGAGCGAACCGCCGAAGTCGATATTGGTACCCGTTAGCTCCGGGTAATCGGTGTCGAGGACCGGTCCGGTAGACGCCTCGCTCGTGGTTGCGACTGGCTCACCCGCGGCTGGCTCGCCGGCAAGGGCGTCAGCGTCCGCCTCGCTCGGCGTCGCGTCCGCTGCACAACCCGCGATCGCGCACACCGCGAGCACGGGAAGCGCTGTCATCAGCCCCTGGACGATCGAACGTTTCGCCTCGCTCGCGTCTCGCCCAAAGAAATGCCCGTACTCTTTCTGGTTCGACATTCGGGATGCTCCTTCTCCCGTCGGCAAACGACGGTAGAGCCCTCCACAGCAAGGCGCGTGCCCCGTCGGGTTCGACGTAAAAACCCCGATTTGTTCACAGCGAGCAGCGGCGTCGCGCTGGGACACGCCCGCGCTGTCTCATGGGACGCGGGCGAGTGCTCCGCTACGTGTTATCCAACGAATCCTGGTGCCGAGAGACGGACTTGAACCGTCGACACCACGCTTATGAAGCGCGTGCTCTAACCAGCTGAGCTACCTCGGCAAAAGCGAAAAGCGGGCGGAATATGGGCGGGGGGCG